>JAYWHJ010000099.1:0-11376 GCA_043777795.1 Polaromonas sp.
CATGGTCAAAGCCGCGGCAGGCGCGCAAAGCAAATGGAAGCGCCATGTGCCGCCCTTCGTGATGCTGTGCGCGCTGAGCTTGCTGCTTTTCGCCGCGTCGCGTCCCCTGGCGGTAGTGACGCTACCAATGCAGCAAGAAACCATTATTTTGGCCATGGACGTGTCGGGTTCCATGCGGGCTACCGACGTGCTGCCCAACCGCTTGGTCGCCGCACAAAACGCTGCTAAAGCCTTTCTCACCGATCTGCCCCGCGCTGTCAAGGTGGGCATTGTCGCGTTTGCGGGCACCGCGTCTCTGGTGCAAGCTCCCACCGTGAACCGCGAGGATCTTGTTTCTGCAATTGACCGGTTTCAAATGCAGCGCGGCACCGCTATCGGCAATGGCATTGTCGTGTCACTGTCTACGCTGTTCCCCGATGCCGGATATGACTTGGCACAGATGCAATACGGCAGCAGTCGCAACGCGGGCAGGCCGCTGGGCTCACCTGAAAAAAATACCGAGAAAAAAGACACCCCCCCGGTTCCACCCGGCAGCTACGCGTCTGCCGCCATCATCTTGCTCACCGATGGCCAACGCACCACGGGCGTAGACCCGCTGGAGGCCGCAAAATTAGCCGCAGACAAAGGTATCCGCGTGTACACCGTGGGCATAGGCACCAAGGACGGCGAGACCATCGGCTTTGAAGGCTGGTCTATGCGCGTGCGCCTGGACGAGGACAGCCTCAAAGCGATCTCCAGCCGCACCCAAGGCGAATACTTTTACGCTGGCACCGCAGAAGATTTGAAGAAGGTCTACGCCAAGCTCTCCTCGCGCCTGACGGTAGAGAAAAAAGAAACCGAAATTGCCGGTCTGCTCGCTCTGGCCGGGGCGCTGCTGGCGCTGATGGCGGGCGTGTTGTCGATGTGGTGGTTTGGCCGGGTGATGTGAAGCCAAGTGATGTCAGGCAGCGCGGGGTGATGACCTCTTGAATGATCTTGAGTTGCGCCACGCTGAGACTGGCTTACTGGTAGCCAATGCGGTTGGCGGGTATTGCAGCGAGAGGGCAATAGACTGCAGCAATTGCACAAAGGCATCTAAGACACTATATATTCAATAGCGTCTCCCGCAATCTTATGTTGCGCTGGAGCCTTCAATCATCTAATTACTAAAGCTTGACTATATTTTGCTGACCCACGGCGTACAAAGCATCTCGAGCTACTTGCAGCGGCGCAATCTCGGCCAACGGATGCAACACAAATGCCCTTTGCGCCATGCGCGGGTGCGGCACCGTGAGCGTGGGACTTTGGATCTGCGCAGAACCGTAGAGCAGGAGATCCAAGTCCAGCGTGCGCGGGGCGTTGGGGTAGGGACGCTGGCGGCCTGCACAAAGCTCCAGCATTTGCAACTGCGCCAAAAGGTCTGGAGCACTCAGAAAAGTTTCTATTTCGGCTACGGCATTGATGTAGTCCGGGCCGGTGCTGGCTATCGGCGCGGTTTGGTACAAGCTGGACGACTGAACCAGCTTGGTATGCGGGATGCCACTGAGACCTTTGAAAGCACCTTCTATTGCGCGCGCAGGGTTGCCCAAGTTTGCGCCCAGACCAACATACGCCACCACAGATTGAAGGTGAATTGCCTGCAATTTGCCTACTTGCTGGTTTTCAAAAAACTATCGTAGGCCTGTACGCTGAACCCGTTGATCCGCTTGCCGTCTTTCAGTAGAACAGGAATACCGGATTTAGGCTGCACCTGCACAAAACTGCGCATGCCCTCTGGCGTGTCAATGTCCAGCTCCTGGAAAGCGTAGCCACCTTTCTGCAAGTGGGCCTTTGCCAACTTGCAGTAGCCACACCATTTGGCTGAAAACAAAACAGCGCCGTTGTTCGCTTGGGGCGCATAGCCTGCGGCGGCTTTGGCTGAAATACTCCTTTCCATATCGGAGCGAAACTTGAGCGTTTCGGCGGACAAGGATGAGGCGGGTAAGTTGGTAAATTCCATCACCTTGTCGTGCGGCGCTGTTTGGTTAGTCGGTGGCGGTGACTGGCTGTACACCACACGCCCGTTGGCATCCACTGTTTTATAAACCCTGTCGCTTGCAGCTAGCACAATGGCTGAGCAAAAGAGCAGTCCAGACGCCCACAATACCATTCGAATCATGTTACTCATCCGATGTGGGGCCAGCGGCGCCATCGCGGCGGGGGCCCCGGCGGCGGCGGCGTTTTTTGGGGCTGTTTTGGTCGCTGGAATCTTCACTCTCCATGCTGCCGTCGGGTGGGATGTGTTCCTCTACAGCGCGGGCGGTTCGCGATGGATGGGCTGGCTTGTCCAATGACTTTTCGGCTTTAGGCTTGGGCTGTGCGCGTTGCTGTTCGCGCAATTGCGCTACCAGGTCTTCGCGTGTGCTTTGGTCGGCCATGCTGAACTCTTGCCACCAGTCGGCCAGCGTGATGTCGATCTCGCCCACATCGGCGCGCAGGCGCAAAAAATCAAAACCAGCTCTGAAGCGCAGGTGCTCTACCAAGCTAAACGGGGTAGCTCCCACACGTTTGTCAAAGCGCGGCTGCATCATCCAAATCTCGCGCATATCTGAGGCCAGCTTGCCACGGCCGCTCACGTCGCCAATGCGCAGGTTAAACACCTCGTCAATCGCCTCGGTCAGTGCAGGGAAGGGATGCGCGCCTTTTTTCAGCAGCTTGTCCCAGCCCTCGCGCACATCATTCCACAGTACGCAGGCCAGCAGGAAGCTGGGCGCTACGGGTTTGCCTTCGCCTACGCGGCGATCGGTATCATTCAATGCAGCGGTAATGAAGGGTTGGTCGGCCCGCTCTACTACCAGGTCAAGCAGCGGGTAAATGCCTTTGGCCAAGCCGAGGTTTTTCAGTTGCTCAATGCTGGCCAGCGCGTGGCCGGTTTGCAGCAGTTTGAGCATTTCGTCAAACAAGCGGCTTTGCGGCACGTCATTAAGCAGCACTTTGCATTCGGCCAAGGGCTTGGCAGTTTTAGCGTCGAGCTTGAAGCCCAGCTTGGACAGTTTGGCGGCAAAGCGCACCGCGCGGATGATGCGCACCGGGTCTTCGCGGTAGCGGGTGGCGGCATCGCCAATCAGCTTGAGCGTGAGCTTCTTGCTATCGCTCATGCCGTTGTGGTAGTCGACCACCACCTGCGTCTCGGGGTCGTAGTACATGGCGTTGACGGTGAAGTCGCGACGCGCGGCGTCCTCAATCTGCGGGCCCCACACGTTGTCGCGCAGCACGCGGCCGCTGGCATCGGTGGCGTGCTTCATGCCGGCCAGCTCGCTCTTGGAGGTGCGCTCGTTGCCGCCCACCTGGCCAGTGTCGGCACTGCCCACATTGGCGCGAAAAGTAGACACCTCGATCACCTCGTGCTCGCGGCCCCGGCCAAACACCACATGCACAATGCGAAAGCGCCGCCCGATGATGAAGGCACGGCGAAACAGCGACTTGACTTCTTCGGGCGTGGCATTGGTGGCAACATCAAAATCTTTAGGGCGCAGGCCCAGCAAAAGGTCGCGCACCGCGCCGCCCACAATGTAGGCCTCAAAATTCGCATCTTTCAGAGTGGTAACCACCTCCCAAGCGCGGGGGTCAACCAAGTCGCGGTTGATCTTGTGCTCAGACTGCGGCACCTCGACCCGTTTGGCCACTTTGCTGACCGACTTGGGCGAGATGAATTTTTCTATGAATTTTTTAATCATGTTTCCAGAGATCTAGTATTTTCCAGCCACGCTGCGCGGCCAAGGCACGCAACTTGTGGTCAGGATTGGTGGCGACCGGGGTGTCGACTTTTTCCAATAGCGGCAGATCGTTCATGCTATCGCTGTAGAAGGTGCTGTGGGCCACATCATCCCACGTCTTGCCCTGCTGGGCCAACCACTGCGCTACCCGGGTCACTTTTCCCTCCCGAAAGCTCAGCGTGCCACGGCTTGCGCCGGTATACCAATTATCCTCGTCTTTTTCCAGCTCCACGGCGATTAAGTGCGCAAAGCCCAGGCGCTGGGCAATCGGCGCAGTCACAAACTCATTGGTCGCCGTCACCAGCACCAGCGTGTCACCTGCGGCACGGTGCTGCGCCAGCAACTCCAGCGCCGGTGCTTTTATGGCCTGTTCGATCACTGTGGCCATATAGTGGGCGTGCGCCGCTGCAGATTGTGCAGCGCCTTTTGTGCGAATCGCCTCGGTAGCAAAGCGCAAATAGGCATTCGGGTCGAGCGTACCTGCCTTGTAATCGTCATAAAAGGCGTCATTCGCGCGCTTGAATTCGTCCGCATCGCGCCAGCCAATAGAGATGGTGAACTCCCCCCAAGCGTGGTCGCTGTCGATGGGCAGTAGGGTGTGGTCTAGGTCGAATAGGGCGAGGTTCATGTGGCGAGGGTGCTGCGATATTTGTTTGATTACCGGAGTTTAACTCTGGTACTGCGGCATATAGCCCCTCACCAGTTGCTCCACCAGTTACACCTGCAAAGCATCTTTGGCGCGCTTTCTGGGGTCACGCGCGGGCGACGCCGCAATCCACTTTTTAAGGGCAATCAACGTCCACGAACCCATGTTGTTTATCACCGCCCAAGTCCAGGTCTCAGCCACTACCACTTGGCTAGAGCAGGCGATAGTCCCATGCGGTGAGTACCTTTGACCTGAACGGCCGCCCCATGGGTCGTTTTCATCGTCGCGCAGGCGCAGGGGGGGGGCTTTGGATGGCCATTGGCTTTTGGTCGTTCGCTACTCTAAAAATGGGTGCCAATCCAAGTACAGGGCCGACGCACAACGCCTACACGCCCCCATGCGGATGCGTAGGATCAATCCACAACACCGTCTCGGGCTTTTCTATCGGCTCAATCGGCAGGTTAACCGCGATGGCTTGGCCGTCGCTGCGGCACAGCACGCATTCCAGCGTTTCGGTAGGGCTGGCGTTGATCTCTTGGTGGGGCACATAGGGCGGCACATAGATGAAGTCGCCGGGGCCTGCCTCGGCGGTGAACTCTAGCTGCTCGCCCCAGCGCATGCGGGCGCGGCCTTTGACGACGTAGATCACGCTCTCCAAGTGGCCGTGGTGGTGCGCGCCGGTTTTGGCGTTGGGGTGGATGTGCACGGTGCCTGCCCAGAGCTTTTGCGCACCTACACGGGCAAAGTTGATGGCTGCTTTGCGCTCCATGCCGGGGGTAGACGGCACGTTGCCGTCTAGCTGGTCGCCCGGCACGACGCGCACGCCATCGTGCTTCCAGTCGGTGGGGGGATGGGAATGCGGGTGTTCAGACATGGGGGCTCTTTCGCTGCTTTGTGCAGGGATATTTGATGCTAGGGATCTGGATTCGTATGCTGCGTAGCGCTGCATCATGCAGCAGCGCGCTCCAAATAGCTCTGGAAAACGCCTGCGTGTACATAGGCCGGTTCTGCCGAGGCGGGCCATAAATCGCTTGAGTTAAAACGCACATCATAGGTTGGCTCGTCATCCGCTGGCACGCCGTGGGCATGCGCATCTGGAAAAGGATAGACGGGCGACACACCTACTACTACGCCGGTTTTGCCGCGAATGTAGGCCGGTAGGCGGTGGTGGCCGGGGACGTGGTCTGTGCGGACATGCACCTTGTCACCGGGCTGGAAGCTTTGCCTGTCGACCACGTTGGAGCGACCTTCGGCGCTGGGCGATGCCAGCGGGAAAGTGCCGCCCGCCATGCGCTCCAGCTCAGCGTGCGTAACCAAGCCTTTCTCTACACACAGGGTGGCCAGGCTGGTGAGCGTGCGTTCGTAATAGCCCGCCGACAGGTAGTGGCGCGGCTCCATGCGTTCGATGGCGTGGCGGTATTCGTCCATGTTGAACACGCCCTGCTTCACGGCCAGTGCGTACATGGCATTCACGCGCTTTTCCCATGCGGCGTGGAATGTCGCAGCCTGGGGCGCATAGCGCACGCGGCCAAAGCCTTGTTTGCCGCCTAAATCGTGTATGCCGTCCATGGTGATGGCTCCTGGTGATAGGTTTGTGATGAAGCTACTGCGCGATGGCTTTGCGGCGCGCTCAAAGCTGGCGCACTCAAGGCCGCGCGACACCGATCATCACGTCTTGCGTGACCAGCGCGGCGAGTTTTTCTTCAGGCCAACCCAGCGTGTGCTGCGGCTGTTCTGGCAGCACCATGTAGCGGGTGTCGGCCGTGGTGTCCCACACACGTATCTCCGTTTCGGGTGGCAAGTTCAGTCCCATCTCACCCAGTACGGTGCGCGATTCACGCACTACGCGGGCACGGTATTCCAAGTCCTTGTACCAATCCGGCGGCAAGCCGATGATGGTGAAAGCCGTGCAAGAGCACAAAGTGCAGCAAATCACGTTGTGCACGCTGGCCGTGTTGGGCAGCACCACCAAATGCCGGTGATGGCGCGGCATATCCAGGCCCAGCTCGGCAACGGCGCTTTTGCCATTGGCCAGCAGGCGCTGTTTGAATGCAGCATCGGTCCAGGCCTTGGCCACTACCCGCGCACCGTTTTGCGGCAGCCATTGCTCCTCTACCAAGCGGTTAGCTTGCTCAATAAACGCAGCAGGTTCCATGCCGCGCGCGTGCAGCACGGCCTCTATGGCATTTACGCGCTGCTCAACCGATGCAGCAGCAGGCGATTTCACGTTGGCATCAGACATCGTTGCTCCTCATACGACAACTCCAATTTTGCGCTTTTTGCGAATTTTTTATTGCCTAAATCTCTTAGTGCACATCGCAGCATCAAGCATCAATCATCAAGCATAACGGCTACGTGCCAGCGCCGCGCCCAAGGCCAGCGCCTGCAGCTTCTTCATCGCGACCTCGCGGCTCATCGGGGCAAGGCCGCAATTGGTGCAGGGAAAAAGCTTGTCTTTGGCCACGTATTGCAGCGCGGTGCCGATGGTGTCAGCAATTTGCTCGGGCGTCTCGATCACGTCGCTGGCCACGTTAATCACGCCGACCATCACGTCTTTGCCTGCCAGCAGCTGCATCAAATCGGGTGGCACATGGCTTTGGAAGCACTCCAAGCTCACCTGCTTGATGCTGCTTTGCGCCAGCGCCGGGAACACGTCGGCGTATTGGCGCCACTGGTCACCCAAAGTGTTCTTCCAGTCGTCGTTGGCTTTGATGCCATAGCCGTAGCAAATGTGCACGGCGGTGGTGCAAGTCAGGCCCTTGGCTGCAATCTCCAATGCTTTTACGCCCCAGTCGGCCGCGTCTTTCATGTACACGTTGAAGGCCGGTTCGTCAAACTGGATGATGTCCACGCCCTCGGCCTGCAAGGCCAATGCTTCTTCATTGAGCAGCTCGGCAAAGGCGTAGGCCATCTTGACTTTGTCACCGTAGAAGCGATCGGCCACGGTGTCCACAATGGTCATGGGGCCGGGCATGGTGAACTTGATTTTTTTCTTGGTGTGGGCACGCAAAAAACGCGCCTCGGTGCCGTGCACACGGCCCTTGAGTTTGAGAGCAGAGACCACCTGCGGGACCTGCGCGTCGTAGCGGTTATTGCGGATGCCCATCGTCACTTTGTGATCAAAGTCAATGCCCTCCACCTGCTCCAAAAAGCCATGCACAAAGTGTTGGCGCGACTGCTCACCGTCACCAATAATGTCCAGGCCTGCGTCTTCCTGCGCCTTGATCCAGAGCAGCGTGGCGTCCAGCTTGGCCTGCGCCAGCTCGGCGCCTTCGGCCTTCCATTGGGGCCAAAGTTTTTGGGTCTCAGACAGCCAGGCGGGTTTGGGCAGGCTGCCTGCGATGGTGGTTTCAAACATGGTGCTGTCTTTCTATTTACTATGAATTTAGTAGCTGCTTGCGCGTTGATTTCTCTAGGCTGCGGTGCAATTTTATCTACATTATTCGCGGGGATAGGGGTTTTCGGGCTTGTACTGTGCGGGACACTGTAGACGGTGCATTCAGCTCCGCGGCTGTCCCCCGTGGCGGCTGTTGCCCGCCTACTCCCACTTTATGCCGCAACGTTAACCATCGCGCAGGCTTAGGCGGCGGGCGATCTAGAGAAATGAATTACTGTGCATTTCATAGCTTCTCACGCCGTATTTTATTGGCTTGGAGGCTAAACGCGTGCGAAATCTACGTCAAAGTCGCGCCAAACAAGCGCCCTACTCCCGCCGTCACAGCCATGGCCAGCGCGCCCCAAAAAATCACCCGCACTGCCCCCTTTAGCATGGGCGCACCGCCTGCGTACGCTGCCATAGCGCCCAGCACCGCTAGGACGACCAGCGTAGTGGCAACTGCCGCTTGGCTGACCCACGCAGCAGGTGCCAACAGCACGGCGGCGATAGGAAACACGGCACCCACCGAAAACGCGCCCGCAGAGGCCAACGCAGCCTGGATGGGTTTGGCACGCAGCGTGTCGGTAATGCCCAGCTCGTCTCTGGCGTGGGCGGCTAGCGGATCGACCTGCATCAGTTTTTCAGCCACTTGGTAGGCGAGAGATTCGTCCAGACCACGCCCTTTGTAAATGGCGGCCAACTCGTCCAGCTCGTGCGCAGGGTCCGCGGCCAGCTCTGCGCGCTCGCGCGCAAGGTCAGCATCTTCCGTGTCGGCCTGCGACTGCACTGATACATACTCCCCCGCTGCCATCGACATCGCGCCCGCCACCAAACCGGCGATGCCGGTGAGCAAAATGCCTTGCTGCGCGGCGCCGCTGGCGGCTACCCCCACGACCAGGCTGGCCACCGACACCACGCCATCGTTGGCACCCAACACGGAAGCGCGCAGCCAGCCTATTCGGTGGGCGAGATGGGTTTCAATGTGACGAGAGCGCATATTGTGTGTTTCTTTCAACTATGAATTTAGTAGCTGCTCCCGCAATATTTCATTGCGCCAGAGGCTTATTTGGCTATCAACTCTTGTGCCAACAGCGCATACGAGCGCTTTTGCGCCGCAGCATCATGCGTCCAGGTAATCACGGCAATCTCGTCTACCTCTAGCGCTGCGCTCAAAGCACGCAGCTTCTGCGCCACCTGCGGCCCCGTGCCTACCAGCGCGTTTTTACGCAGCGCATTCAGGCGCGGCAACTCAGCGGGACTGTAGTCGCGGTCAGCATCCTCCTGCGCCAGCAGCGCGCCAATGTGGCCCAGGTTGCGGTCCATCTTCCAGCGTTCGCGGGGTTTGAACATTTCCCAGGCCTGCTCTTCGGTGTCAGCCGCCAAGGCCCATACGCAAATGGCGGCGTGGGGCTTGGGGGTGATGGCGCTGGGTTTAAAGGCGCTGCGGTACAGCTCCAGTGCCTGCTGTGCGCCCTGGCCGTCGGTGATGAAGTGGGCAAAGGCGTAGGGCAGGCCAAAATGCGCGGCCAGCTGCGCGCCGTAGTCGCTTGAGCCCAGCATCCATAACGCGGGCGCGGTGCTGCCCTGCGGGTAGGCGTGCACGCCGTGGCCGGGGTGGCCTACGGGCATGCCGTCCACGGCCGCGCCTTCTGGCAAGTCTGCCCCTTCTTGCACCCAAGCTTGTAGCTGCAGCACCTGCTGCGGAAAATCGTCTGACGCACGCTGGTTGGGGTTGAGCAGGGCCGAGGTGCGTTGGTCGCTGCCCGGCGCACGGCCTACGCCCAGGTCAATGCGGCCAGGCGCCAGCGCGTCGAGCACGCGGAACTGCTCGGCCACCTTGAGTGGGGCGTAGTGCGGCAGCATGACCCCCGCACTGCCAATGCGGATGCGCTGGGTGCGCGCGGCGATAGCGGCCAACAGCACTTCGGGCGCGGTGCCGACGATGCTAGGGTGGCTGTGGTGCTCGCTGACCCAAAAGCGGTGGTAGCCCAGCGCCTCGCAGTACTGCGCCAGCGCCAGGGTTTGGCGAATGCTGTCAGCTTGCGGGCGACCTGCAGCGGCGATGGATTGGTCTAGTACGGAGATGCGCATGGTGGAAAAATGGGTAATTGGGCGTGTTATCCGCTGGGTGCAAGCCGCGTGGCCTGTGATGTCCCCATAATAACGCCATGGCCACCTCACACAACACACAGATCGTCATCATTGGTTGCGGCTTTGGGGGATTAGCTCTGTGAAAGTAGCGCAGGCTGGCGGCCCCGCCTGCAACATGCCGATGAATTCACGCGTCTATGTCGAAAACCTCGGTCATCAGCTACCTCGCAGCCAAGCCTAGCCGGGACTTGATCAGGGTCGCCCATCAAGAGGTCACCCGCAAGTGGTGGCAAAACCAGCGCCATGTATTTGCGCTTTTTTACAACGAAGCCGAGCTCGCCCTTGGAATTATTGGAGGTAACCTAACATGCACCGCGACACCACTGTCGACGAAGTCCATCAGGCTTGGGCGCAATAGAATATTGCGGCAGAAGCTACTGAATTCGTAGTGAAGATGACGTCGATCTGACTGGGCGCTGTGGGTAACGCCTCGAAATTCAAGCCAAAAGCGTTTTAAGCCGGCATAGCGGCTACGTAAATTTTTATCTAAACAATAGCAACCATCACGGCATGGAGACGATGGCCAAGGACCATTCTGCGCGGTTCGCTCACGGACCCGCGCCGAGTGGTGGCTCGGTGCAGATCATCTGCATGAAGTCAAGCGCGCACAAGAGTGCTTGGCCGCCGAGACTGAAGGAGGCTCAAACCAGATTGGAATATGCGGAGTTTCGCATGTTGAGCTCTTCTTGCAAGCTGCGGTTGATGGTGTGCAGGCTGCGCAGTTTTTTATTGGTGGTGCGAAGTCGCTCAGACAGGGAAGAGAGCATGGACGACATGAGTTTGCAGGTAATGCGCGGATGCTGATCCATGAGCTGAGCTAGGGCAGAGCGCTCCAAAACAGCCATATCGACTTGGGTGATCGCGCGCACGGTGGCCGAGCGTGGCTTACCATCGACCAAGCCCAATTCACCGACCAAATGCCCTTCACCCAACGTGGTGAGAATGAGCGAATCGTGCCGGCGAGCATTTTCATTCTCGACGATCGCCTCGCCTTGCAAAATTAAGCCCATGAAGCCGCTATTGGCAAAGCCTTCCTGCACGACGACGCCCTTTGGCGCGATGCGCCTAGGCTCCATGAACTGCACGATGACAAGCGCGTCTTCAAGCTCTAAATCACTGAGCGCATTGCCGCCAACCAACAGCTGCGCAACTTCTTGGCGGCTGAAGCGGCGTTTGTCAAACAGGATAGATTCCATAGATACCCAACTTTCGGCTATACCCCCACGATACGGGAGCTTGTTGGCCACTATTGTTTATGACAAATAGACGACGGGAATGCATTACTTTGGTGAACTGTTTGGCATTTCACGAATGACTGATGAAATGATGCAGCCACGCAACGGCCCATTTAAGGATAGGAAATTCAACCACATTCATTTGGTAATTTATTACCGGGTGCCTATACGGTAACGATGACCACGCCAACAGCGTACAGCGCGACAAGTGCCTCGCCGGGCACGGCTGGCGGG
>JAYWHJ010000100.1:0-11351 GCA_043777795.1 Polaromonas sp.
GGCTCGGGCGATCTCGCTGGCGCGCCATTCGTCGGCCTGCGCGTTCAGCTGCTGTATGAACGGCACGCTGCCGCCTGTGGCGCGCTGGCCCATCCAGTGCATGAAGTCCACCACGCCCGCGTCCACAATCGCCTCGGCCTGCGCCACGGCGGCTTGGCGGCTGGCTTGCGCGGTTTGCACTACGCTGGCCAGGTCGTCCACGGTGTACAGGTACACGTCTTGCAGGTCTTTCACCTCGGGTTCAATGTCGCGCGGCACGGCTAAATCGACCATGAATATCGGACGGTGCTTGCGCGCCTTGACCGCGCGCTCTACAGCGCCCAGGCCAATAATGGGCAGGGTGCTGGCCGTGCAGCTAATGATCGCGTCAAATTCGTGCAGGCGGCTGGGCAGCTCGGCCAAGTGCATGGTGGCTACTTGGGTGCTGCCCAGGCCCGCAAAGCGCGCTGCCAGTGCCTCGCCGCGTTCTATCGTGCGGTTGGCAATGACAATGGCCTTGGGTTTTTTGGCCGCAAAGTGCGTAGCCGCCAGCTCTACCATCTCGCCCGCACCTACAAACAGCACTTTGATCTCGCCCAGGTCTTCAAACAGCTGGCCGCACAGGCGCACCGCCGCTGCGGCCATGCTGATGCTCTGCGCGCCGATCTCGGTATGGGTGCGTACATCTTTGGCCACGGCAAAGCTGCGCTGGAACAGCTGGTGCAGGGTGGTGCCCATCGCGCCCGCGTCTTCGGCAGCGCGCACGGCGTCTTTCATTTGCCCGAGTATCTGCGGCTCGCCCAGCACCATCGAATCCAAGCCCGATGCCACCCGAAAGGCGTGGCGGGCGGCGTCGCCCTCCAGCAGGTTGTAGGTATGGCCCTGCAAGGCCTGCGCGCTCAGGCCACCACTGGCGGCCAGCCACTGCAAGGCCTGTTCGTGCTGCACCCCATTGCTGGCAGCATAAATTTCGGTGCGGTTGCAGGTAGACACCAAGGCCAGCTCCGGCTCACCAGCGCCCGTTTTGCTCTGCAAGGCCGCGCGCAGCCCCGCCAAAGTAGGCGGCAACTGGTCCAGCGCAAACGCAAATCTGCCCCGCACGTCCAGTGGCGCGGTAGTGTGGTTAATGCCAAGAGCCCAAACAGACATAGCTGCATTATAAAATGTGATGGAAAATCAAGTACTTAAATAACAACACCCTTTGCAATTAACCAACTTTATGGGCTTTTTTGATGCCGCCAACCATCTGGTCAACTTCTTTGCACCCGCAGCGTTGGTCGCGGTGCTGGTGGCGCTGAGCGGCCTGTTTTTTAAGTCAAATAAGCCTCTAGCCCAACAAATAATTGCGGGAGCAGCTATTAATTTTGCAGCGTGCTCAGTCGTTTTACTGGCCGGTTTAGGGTACTTTGGCAACGACGGCAAGATGGCCACCTACAGCGTAATGGTGTTGGTGAGCGCTACCGTGCAGTGGGTAGTGCTGAAAGCGTGGCGTAAATAAACCGCTGCTAAACCAACCCAGCCCTACCAGTCCACCAAACTCAGACCCACGCTCAGCACGGTGCGTCTGTGGTTGTAGTCGAGCAGGCTGTCGCCGTAGCCGCTAAACAGCTGGGTGTGAAAGCGCAAGCCGCTGTTAGCGCTGCCGATGCTGCGCAAATACTCCAGCCGTAGCGACCCGCGTGCCTCGCGTTTTAAAGAATGGCGCACCACCAGCCCCAAAGTGTGGCCCGTTTTATCCTTGTCTGCCCCGGTGTCAAAGCTCCACCGGCCCGCCAGCTCAGCACGGCCAACCAGGTTGCTGATGTCGGGGTTATCGTCCTTGCTGGCGTTCTCGTCTATGCGCTCCCACACCCGCGCTTGCAGCGTAAAACGGTCGCCATTAGCGGCAATTTTGTCAGCCGCTGCCATTACATAGACGCGGTTCCAGCTGCGCGACAGCGGTAGACTTTGTCCGTTAGACTGGTGCACCAAACCCACGCCCGTCATGCGGTAAGACCAGCCCCCAGGCAGGGGCAATGTGTGCGGGAACACATAAATAAACTCCGGCTCATGGTCTGTCGCGCGAAACGGACGCGAAATGCTGCCGTTAAACAACTGCCAATAGCTCTGCTGGGTGTAGCCAAACCAAAGTGAGTCGCGCAGAGCATCGTCGCCACGGCGCAGCAGGCCCGATGCAATCTTGGTGCGCACGCTCAAGTTGATTTTGACTTCGGACTGCTTGTAGGCGGTCGCCGTGGCAGCTTGCCCGTTGGTAGGCGAGTTGGGCTGCGCGTTCACCGTTTTGGCCGTGGTCACAGCCAGGCTGATCGGCCGGTAGCCCCGAATCTCCAAGCTGTCTCGTGCACTGGCATGCTCCAAATCCCAAAACCGGGTGATCTCGCTTGGCTGGCTGGCCGCGCGCTGGGCCGGTGTAAGAGTGGCTGCCGGGGCTTCGGGGTTGGGTACAGGGGTTGGGACTGGGTTAACGTCTGCGCTCACTGCAGGTTTAAGGGCAGCAGCTGGCCCCGCATCTGCTGGAGGCGTGGTCACCAATGCGCCTTGCTGTGCTGCCCAGTTGTCGTAGCAAGCCAAGCGCGCACCGCTCTCGTCGATAGTGGCGCACGATGGTGGGCGAATTTGTGCGCCTGCGCTGCTGGCGGCAAGCAGTGCCGTGAGTCCCAAGATTTTTGCTTTCATCAGTGCATTCTATGCATCTGGGGCACTATCGTCGTGGCTTAAGGCGCGGTGGCTTTTGGCGCTTGCGCCAGCGTAGGGTCAAAAATCACGCGCAGTTTGCCGTCCACCACCTTCACATCGGCAATGCCCATCTTGGCAATTTTCTCTGCGCTGGCGTTTTTAAAACTGTAGATGGGGGTGCGTTCCAGCGTGAGCTGGGCCAGTGCGGAGCCGTACTGGGTGATGGCTTTGGTGACGGTGGCGGAGACGCCGTGCATTTGGACATCTTGGATCAAGGTATTGTCTAAAAACACTTCGCCCGAGGTGTTTTGGTAGCGCGGCTTGGCCGACACTACGGCGGTGCCGGTGATGGGCTGCTGCAAGAGGGTGACTACGGCGTCAAAGTTCAGCTGGATGCGGTCGGAGTTCTCGGGCAGGGTGACCTTGGGGTTTTGCAGCTTGATGCAGGTGATCGGTGTGGGGCAGTTCTCTACCGGGAACTTGGGTGTGATGGCGTTTTGGATTTGCAGGGGCGAAAAGTCCATGGTGAGCTTGCCATCGCTGAAGCCGTAGCCGCAGCCAGTGAGCAGGGTGGCGGTGAACAGGAGGGCTGCGGTCAGGCGCGGGAGTGTCGTGCAATTTGGGGTCATAGTGCTGGGCATTTTACGGGGCCGCACGCTGGCTGGGGCCCCTCGGAACAGCTGGGTTTGCCAGCCACTAGATTAGCCAGCTGCGACAAAAACCGAAACCACAAGCAAAGCCGAAACTACACGCGCTTGCTGGTGGCGGCATCAAACTGGTGTACCCGGTCTGCACGCGGCAGCACATGCAAAGTCTGGCCGATGCTGGGCGCTGCGGTGCCTTCACCCGTGCGCACAATGAGGTATTCGTCGTTGATCTTGCAGTACAGCAGGCGCTCGGCGCCCAGCATTTCGATCGACTCTACGGTGACTTGCCAGCCTTCACTGCCCACGTCAAGGTGCTCTGGCCGAATGCCCAGGATGTGGCCAGTTTTGCCGCCCGGGGCGTTTTTCAGCAGGTTCATGGGTGGCGAGCCGATGAAACTGGCCACAAAGGTGCTGGCGGGGCGGTGGTAGACCTCATCGGGCGTGCCAAACTGCTCTACGTGGCCACCGTTGAGCACCATCATGCGCTGCGCCAGCGTCATGGCCTCGACCTGGTCGTGCGTGACGAACAGGCTGGTAATGCCCAGCTCGCGGTGCAATTTTTGAATTTGCAGGCGGGTAGAAGCGCGTAGCTTGGCGTCCAGGTTACTCAGCGGTTCGTCAAACAAAAAAACCTGGGGCTTGCGCACAATGGCGCGGCCCATGGCGACGCGCTGGCGCTGGCCACCCGAGAGCTCGCGGGGCTTGCGGTCCAGGTAAGGACCAAGCTCCAACATGGCGGCGGCTTTGTCTACCCGCTGCTTGATCTCGGCCTCAGGCACTTTGGCAATTTTCAGGCCATAGGCCATGTTGGTGAACACGCTCATGTGGGGGTACAGGGCGTAGTTTTGGAACACCATGGCAATATCGCGCTCCGATGGCTCCAGGTCGTTCACTACGCTGCCGCCAATGCTGATAGTGCCTTCGCTGATCTCTTCCAGGCCCGCCACCATCCGCAGCAGCGTGGACTTGCCGCAGCCCGAGGGGCCGACGATGACGACAAACTCCCCGTCTTTGATCTCAGCGTTCACGCCATGGATCACTTGGTTGGCCTTGGGACCTTTGCCGTAGCGCTTGATGATGTTGTGTAGTTGTATGGCTGCCATTATTCCAAATCCTGAATTCTCAATCCCTTACTCAAATCCAATTCTTGCTCAACGCAACAATTCACTTCTCCGTATCCACAAGCCCTTTCACAAACCACTTCTGCATCAGCATCACCACCAGCGCAGGCGGGATCATGGCCAGCAGGGCGGTGGCCATGACGACGTTCCATTCAGTTTGGGCGTCGCCGCCGGAGATCATGCGTTTGATGCCTATCACCACGGGGTACATGTTCTCGTTGGTGGTGATCAGCAGGGGCCACAGGTATTGATTCCAGCCGTAAATAAATTGGATGACAAATAGCGCAGCCATGGATGTGGTGGACAGCGGCACGAGAATGTCTTTGAAGAAGCGCATGGGCCCTGCGCCGTCCATGCGCGCGGCCTCGGTAAGCTCTTCGGGTACGGTCAAGAAAAATTGTCGGAACAAGAAAGTTGCGGTGGCTGAGGCTATGAGGGGCACCGTGAGCCCTGCGTAGCTATTGAGCAAACCTAAGTCCGCCACGACCTTGTAGGTGGGCAGTATCCGCACCTCTACTGGCAGCATCAAGGTGACGAAAATCGCCCAGAAGAAAAACATGCGAAACGGAAAGCGGAAGTAGACGATGGCAAAGGCTGATAGCAGCGAGATCGCGATTTTGCCCAGCGCAATGACCAGCGCGCTGATCGCGCTGACCACCATCATTTGCCCTACAGGCGCTTTGGAGCCATTGCCCCCACCCGTGCCGTTCCAGGCGGCGGTGTAGTTCTCTACCATGTGCGTGCCAGGCAAAAGCGGCATGGGTGCTTTGATAATTTCTTGCACCGTGTGGGTAGAAGCCACAAAGGTCAGGTACAGCGGAAACGCCACCACCAGCACACCGATGATCAACACGGCATGCGACAGGGCGGTGAGCCAGGGGCGGCGCTCAACCATAGTGGTGTTCCATCAGTAATTTACTTTCTTTTCTACGAAGCGGAACTGCACCACCGTCAGCGCCACTACGATGACCATCAACACCACCGACTGTGAGGCTGAGCCGCCCAGGTCCATGGCTTTGAAGCCGTCGTAGTACACCTTGTAGACGAGGATGGAGGTGTCTTTGCCGGGGCCGCCTTCGGTGGCGGCGTCAATGATGCCGAAGGTGTCAAAAAACGCGTAAACGATGTTGATGACCAGCAGGAAAAACGTGGTGGGCGAAAGCAGGGGGAACACGATCGTCCAAAAACGCCGCCAAGGGCGTGCGCCGTCAATAGCTGCCGCCTCGATGAGTGATTTGGGTATGCTTTGCAAACCCGCTAAAAAAAACAAAAAGTTGTACGAAATCTGCTTCCACACCGCCGCCATCACCACCAGCGTCATGGCATGCCCGCCATTGAGCAGGTGGTTCCAGTCAATGCCCATCGAGCGCAGCCAGAAGGACACCACACCCACGCTGGGCGCAAACATGAACAGCCACAGCACCCCCGCCACAGCAGGGGCCACAGCGTAGGGCCAAATGAGCAAGGTTTTGTAGACCAGCGCGCCTTTGACAATGCGGTCTGCAAACACGGCCAACATCAGCGAGATGCTGATGCCCAGCACCGCCACCAAGGTAGAAAACACGGCGGTAGTGAAGAACGAGGCCAGGTAGGTCGGGTCGTTCCAGAGATTGCGGAAATTCTCCAGCCCAACAAACTCCACCGAGGTGCCAAAGGCGTTGGACTGCTGCACCGACTGCAGCAGCGCCTGCGCGGCGGGCCAGAAGAAGAACACTGCGATGACGACCACCTGGGGCGCTATGAGCACCCAAGGAAGCCATGCCGATCTGAAAACTACACGTTTGTCCATGCGGGCAGTTTAGTTCAGTTCATAGCCCAGCGCACAGCAGCGCGGGGCAAGCAGCTTACTTGTTGGCTTTTTCAAAGCGCTCTAGCAGGTCGTTGCCGCGCGAGACGATGGAGTCCAGCGCTTCTTTGGCTGACTTTTTGCCGCCCCATACTTGCTCGAGTTCTTCATCCTCGATGGTGCGAATCTGCACATAGTTGCCCAAGCGGATGCCGCGCGACTTGTCGGTGGTTTTGCGGATCATCTGGTTCACGCCCACGTCGGTGCCCGGATTTTTTTGGTAAAAACCGGAGTCTTCGGTCATCTTGAAAGCCGCGGTGGTGATGGGCAAATAGCCTGTGCGCTGGTGCAATGCAGCCTGCACTTCGGTCTTGGACAGGTAGCTGAAGAACTGGGCAATGCCTTTGTATTCATCCGCTTTTTTGCCCGACATCACCCACAAGCTAGCACCGCCAATGACGGTGTTTTGCGGCGCGCCTGGCACATCGGGGTAGTAGGGCAGGGGGGCCAGCGCCCAGTTGAATTTGGCATTTTTCGCCACGTTGCCGTAGAAGCCGGTGGAGGTAGGAATCATGGCGCATTCGCCCGAGATAAAGCTGGCCTCGGGCACGTTGGCACGGCCTTTGTAGACAAACAGGCCCTGTTGGGCCATGTTGGACAGATTGTCGATGTGGCGCACGTGCAGCGGAGAGTTCACCTTCATGCGGGCGTCTGCGCCTTGCATGCCGTTGCCCTTGGTCGCAAATTCGGCGTTGTGCCAAGCCGAGAAGCTCTCTAGCTGGGTCCAGCCTTGCCACGCCGTGGTGAATGGGCATTTATGGCCACTGGCCTTGAGCTTGGCGGCGGCTAGCGCTACCTCGGGCCAGGTGGCTGGGGGTTTGGTGGTGTCAATTCCGGCGGCTTTGAAGGCATCTTTGTTGATGTAGAACACCGTAGTGGAGCTGTTGAACGGAAAGCTCAGCATCTCGCCATTGGGCGCGGTGTAGTAGCCCGCTACGGCGGAGACAAAGGTTTTGGGGTCAAACTTTTCGCCCGCATCCTTCATCACTTTGCCCACGGGCACGGTCACGCCTTTGTTGGACATCATGGTGGCAGTGCCCACTTCAAACACCTGCAATACATGCGGTGCATTGCCTGCGCGAAAGGCGGCTACGGCGGCGGTGAAGGATTCGGTGTAGGTGCCTTTGAAGGTAGGCACAATTTTGTACGCTTTTTGCGAAGCGTTGAAGTTGTTGGCCAGGTCGTTGACCACTTCGTTGTTCACAGCGGTCATAGAGTGCCACCACTGGATCTCGGTTTGGGCGTAGGCAGCAGTAGACAGGGCCGCTGCAACAGCGATGGCGGATAAGCGTAAGGTCATGAAAATAACTCCGATTGAGAACAAAAATACAGGTTAGCTTATGAATGTGACTGTCATATTAAAACCAGCCAAAGGGCAGCTTAACAGCGGGGTTTCCATTAGAACACGCTGAATTTGCCGGGCGTGGCGGGGTGCGCAAAATGCCTTCGGCTCGGGTTTTTGAAGTGTTTTTGGCTTGCAGAGCGCATAAATGCGCTATTTTTTTGGGTGGTTTAGAAGCATATTTGGCCTGTCGCTCTTTAGAATATTGCGGGAGCAGCTATTAGTTTTGTAGTAATAAATTCACGCCTATGCCCATACCTACTTCCATATTCCCCACCCACCAGGCCGCGTCTGACTTGCTGTGGCACACCTGGCATAGCGGTGCAGTGATAGACACTTTGCCTGCGCACTGCAAGCCCACAGACCGGGCCCGGGCCTATGCTGTGCAATCCCTGCTAGAGCCGCGCAGCGGCCAGCCGCTGGTAGGGTGGAAGATAGCGGCTACCAGCGTGGCTGGGCAGCGGCACATCAACGTGGGCGGGCCGATTGCCGGGCGCTTGCTGGCTGAGCGGGTGCACGCGCAGGGCGCTGTGCTGTCACTCACCGGCAACCGGATGCGCGTGGCTGAGCCGGAGTTTGTCTTTCGCATGGGGCAGGATCTGGTGCCGCGCGCTGCGGCCTACAGCGTGGACGAGGTGATGGCTGCGGTGGCCGATTTGTACCTGGGTGTCGAGGTACCGGACTCGCGCTTCGCGGATTTCACCACCGCTGGCGAGCCGCAGCTGATTGCCGACAACGCCTGCGCCCACGAGTTCGTCCTCGGTCCGCAAGCCAGCGCCGTGTGGCGCGGCCTGGATCTGTCGCTGCACACTGTGCGCGCCAGTGTGCAGGGCACCGCGCGCAGCTTTAACCGAGAAGGCAGTGGCGCTGCCGTGCTGGGCGACCCACGCACCGCTGTGACTTGGCTGGCCAACGAACTGCGTGGCTTGGGCATCACCCTTGCCCAAGGGCAGATCGCCACCACCGGCACCTGCATGCAGCCGCTGGAGCTGCAATCCGGTGACACGGTGGAGACAGATTTTGGCGTGCTGGGGCGCATGCAGGTACGGTTTGCGGCATAAAATTTATAGTCAAGCAGGCTGCAGCGCAATAAAATACTGCGGTAGAAGCTATCAAATATGAAGCAATAAGTGACCGTGATGGGGCAGAGTAATTAGCCAGGGCAATCGCGGTAACATCGCTGCGTACCCTGCAACCTAAGGAGCGCCAATTGACTCAAGACCTGCTAGAAACTATCGACGGCAGCATTGCCACCCTCACCATGAACCGCCCCGAGGCGCGCAACGCCTTGACGCGCGAAATGCTGGCCGCACTGGCGCAATCTCTGCAGCGCTTGGCGCTGGACCCAGCTATTCGCCTGGTGGTGCTTACTGGCAGCGGCCAGGCCTTTTGCTCGGGCGGCGACGTGAAAGGTTTTGCTAAAAACGCCGCTGGCGCGCCCAGCGCCATGACGTTTGATCTCAAAGTGACCGACCTGCGTGCCCGCATGGAAGTGAGCCGCTACCTGCACGACATGCCCAAGCCCACGCTGGCCGTTATCCCTGGCCCGGCGGCGGGCGCAGGGCTGGCGCTGGCCTTGGCTTGCGATATGCGCATATCGGCAGACGATGCCAAGCTGACCACCGCCTTTTCTAAAGTTGGCCTGTCGGGCGACTTTGGTGGCAGCTACTTTTTAAACCACATCGTCGGTAGCGCCAAAGCGCGCGAAATGTACTTTACCGGCCAGGTGTTGCTGGGCAGCGAGGCCCAGCGCATTGGTTTGGTCAACCGATCCGTGCCGGCTGCGCAACTGGCAGACGCCGCCCGCGCTTGGGCCGCTGAGCTTGCCGCCTTGCCCACCGTCGCCATCGGCTACATGAAGCGCAACCTCAACGCTGGCCTGAACGGCTCGCTGGCCGACGTGTTGGACGCCGAGGCCGTGCACATGATCCGCACCTTTGAGACCGACGACCACAAAGGCGCAGCCGCCGCGTTTGTAGAAAAGCGTGCGCCTCAATTCAAAGGACAATGAAGTTTTAACGAGACCCGCACCATGACAGATGCCACCACACCCACCATCCCCAACAGCCCACCCGACTACACCCCGCCCAGCGTGTGGACCTGGGACAAAGCCAACGGTGGCCGCTTTGCCAACATCAATCGGCCCATCGCAGGCGCGACGCTTGACAAAGACTTGCCCGTGGGTAAACACCCGTTCCAGCTCTACTCGCTGGCCACGCCCAACGGTGTAAAGGTCACGGTGATGCTAGAAGAATTGCTAGCCTTGGGCCACACCGGCGCAGAGTACGACGCGTGGCTGATTCGTATCAACGAGGGCGACCAGTTCAGCAGCGGCTTCGTCGCCGTCAACCCCAACTCCAAAATCCCCGCGCTGATGGACCGCAGCGGCCCCACGCCGGTGCGCGTATTCGAGTCGGGTGCCATTTTGCTATACCTCGCGCAAAAGTTCGGAGCCTTTTTGCCCAAAGACGCAGCAACGCAAGCCGAGTGCCTGTCGTGGCTGTTTTGGCAAATGGGCAGCGCGCCCTACCTGGGGGGCGGCTTTGGCCACTTCTACGCCTACGCGCCCAGCAAAATGCAGTATCCCATCGACCGTTTCGCCATGGAAGTCAAACGCCAAATGGACGTGCTAGACCGCCACCTGGCTGACAACGAATACCTTGCAGGCAACGAATACACCATAGCCGACATGGCGGTGTGGGCCTGGTATGGCGCTCTGGCCAAGGGGCTGCTCTACGGTGCAGCCGAATTTTTGCAGGTGCAAACCTACACGCACGTACTGCGCTGGACCAATGCCATCGCCGAGCGCCCCGCCGTCAAGCGCGGCCGCATGGTGAACCGCGTGATGGGCGAGCCAAGCAGCCAACTCCACGAACGCCACGCCGCCAGCGATTTTGACGACCACGCCGCCAAATACGCAGCCGCAAAAACACCATAACAAAAAAAGCATGATGATCTTCTACGACTGCGCCACCGCCCCCAGCCCGCGCCGCGCCCGCATCCTGCTGGCCGAAAAAGGCGTTCCACACGAGACGGTGCAGATTGACCTGCGCAGTGGTGAGCAACTGGGCGCCGCCTTTCGCGCCATCAACCCACAATGCACGGTGCCAGCGCTACTTACAGACG
Organism: Polaromonas sp.; assembly: GCA_043777795.1. Lineage (GTDB taxonomy): Bacteria > Pseudomonadota > Gammaproteobacteria > Burkholderiales > Burkholderiaceae_C > JAAFIP01. The sequence continues at coordinate 10,738 of JAYWHJ010000100.1, forward strand.
AGGGCGCAGTGCTGACAGACAACGCCGCCATCACCGCCTACCTAGAGGCCCGCTATCCGCAGCCGCCTTTGCTGGGCAGCAGCGCGGTGGACAAAGCCGAGATTGCCAGCTGGCACTGGCGCGTAGAGTTTGAAGGCCTGGTCGCCATCGCCGAGGCCCTGCGCAACAGCGCCCCCGCCATGGCCAACCGCGCACTGCCCGGCCCGGTGGATTACCCCCAAATCCCCGAGCTGGCCGCGCGGGGCCTGCTGCGTGTACAGCATTTTTTTGACATGCTGAACGAACGCTTGGCCGAGCGCGACTTTATTGCCGCAGGGCAGCTCAGCGTGGCCGACATCACTGCCGTGGTGGCGGTGGATTTTGCGCGGGTGGTGCGCGTCAAGCCGGGTGAGCAACATGTGCATCTGCGGCGTTGGCGCGATGCTATTGGGTTGCGGGCGGCGTTTAATCTGTAGCGCTGTGTGCGCGGTGCTGGTGCTTGGTGGGGACGCTTGCGTTGGGTTTGTGTGCGTATAGACCCTGTGTACGCGCAGGTACTTGGCTGTGCTCGCCATGGCACTTGGTGTGCACAGCTCCGCGGCTGTCCCCCGGCCTGCGGCCTCCTCCTTGATGCC
>JAYWHJ010000101.1:0-11280 GCA_043777795.1 Polaromonas sp.
GATGTACGCCGCCATCCTGGCGGCGAAGGATCACATCAACATGGAGACCTACATCCTGGAGGACGATGAGGTCGGCAAGCGCTTTGCTGAGGCACTAATCGCCAAGCAGCAACAAGGCGTGCAGGTCAATCTCATCCGTGACAGTGTGGGCACCTTTGGCACTCCGCGAGAGTTTTTTCAAGCGCTCATAGACAAGGGCATCAAGGTTGTCGAATTTAATCCCATCAATCCGCTGGTAGCTGGCAAAAGCTGGTCACCCAACCGGCGTGACCATCGCAAGCTGTTGATTGTGGATGGCAGGAAGGCGTTTCTGGGGGGCATCAATATCAGCAGCGTCTATTCGGGTGGTTCGTTTGGTAAAGGTGCGCGCAATCGCAAAGATGGTACTTTGGCGTGGCGGGATACTGACTTGCAATTAGAGGGCCCTGTCGTAGCAGAACTGCAAAAACTCTTTTTGGGAACCTGGGAAAAGCAAAAAGGTGGGCCGCTGCCGGAAAAAAATTACTTCCCACCCGCTAGAAATACCGGCCAAACGGTGGTGCGCGCCATAGGAAGCACGCCCGACGAGCCCTATAGCCAAATTTACGCCGCGCTGCTGTCCGCCATTGGCAATGCCGAGACCAGTGTGTACCTAACCAACGCCTATTTCGCGCCAGACCCGCAGTTGCTGGCCGCACTGACGGCCGCCGTTGCGCGTGGGGTAGATGTGAAATTGATTTTGCCCAGTCAAACCGACTCATGGTTGGTGTTCCACGCGGGACGCGGCTACTACACCCGGTTGCTGACGGCAGGCATCAAAATCTTCCAGCTGCGCGGCGCCATTTTGCACTCCAAAACCGCGCTGATTGATGGGGTGTGGGCTACGGTGGGGTCCACCAATCTGGACTGGCGCAGCTTTTTGCATAACCAGGAGCTGGATGCCGTGGTGCTGGGCGCAGAGTTTGGCGGCCAGGTGCAAGCCATGTTCAACAGGGACTTGGCTGCGTCCGACGAAGTGCTTTTAGCACAATGGCAGCGCCGTACTTTAGATTTGCGCTTTAAAGAGCTTTTTGCGCGCATTTGGGAATATTGGCTTTGAGGACATCATGATGAAGTTAACTGCTGCTTACCTCACTACCGCCGTAGTGATGATCGTCATTGACCTGATTTGGCTGGGTGTGATCGCCAAGCCTTTGTACCAGCAGGGCATTGGCCACTTAATGACGGACAAGCCCAATATAGCGGCCGCTGTTGCCTTTTACCTCCTCTTCCCAGCGGGCTTGATGGTATTTGCAGTCACACCGCAAGCGGCTATGGATGGGTGGCAAAAAACCGCCTGGTTAGGTGCCATGTTTGGATTTTTCGCCTACGCCACCTACGATTTGACCAACTTGGCAACGCTGAAGAACTACCCGCTGAGTTTGGCCTTGATCGACATGGCTTGGGGCACTATGGTTAGCGCCGTCGCCGCTTGTGCGGGAAAACTGGTTCTTGATCGGTTCGTAAATACGTGACAGTTTCGCGGCGCGAGTCGCGTGCCCGCTTCATCACCCATTCACTCAGGAGAATCACACCATGCCATCCGCTTCCCAACCATCCAACACCGTACCCGACGAAGACCTTGCCGAGCAGGCCCGCCCCGGCCACGGCATTCCGTCGCAAGATCCGGATGCCGCGGCGCAGATGCTGCTGGAATCCGACGAAGCGCAGCGTGAGGCCAACACCGCGCTAGCGGGCGGTGGCATGCTAGCCGGTGTGGCTGCAGGCGCAGCGATCGGCATCATGGTCGCGGGCCCTTTGGGCGTCATGGCCGGCGCAGCACTAGGTGGGCTTTCTGGCGCATTGGGTGGTGCAGCTGTGGGCACCAAAATGAACCTAGGGGAATCAAGCAACGCGGATACACCGCCGTCGGTGGCTGTGCGTCTGCACATCGACGATAGCGGTGGCGGTGGCCGCCCGGTGGTGTTGATTCATGGCTGGCCACTGTCAGCCCAGGCGTGGGAGCCACAGCAGTCGGCACTGCGTGGGGCGGGCTACCGCGTGGTGGCGTATGACCGCAGAGGTTTTGGCCGCTCGGACAAGCCGCAAGCAGGCTATGACTACGACGTGCTAGCCGATGACCTGCAACGCGTGATGGACCAGTGCGAACTGCAAGACGTGACACTGGTGGGTTTCTCCATGGGTGGAGGCGAGGTAGCGCGCTATGTAGCGCGCTACGGTGAGTCGCGCCTGCACAGCGTGGTGTTTGCTGCGGCTGTACCGCCCTATTTAATGAAGACGACCGACAATCCCGACGGCCCGCTCACGCCTGAGAAGGCGCAACAAAAGAAGACTGCGTTCGAGCAAGACCGCAGCGCCTACTTTGACGAATTCACCAAGAACTTTTTCTCGGCGAACGGTGCACTGCTGGTCACCGAATCACAGCGTAGCGCGGCCATCGCGCTGTGTGAGCAGTCAGCGCAGCATGCGGCGCTGGCATGCATGGACGCATTTGCCACCACCGACTTCCGGGAAGACCTGAAAAAGGTGACCGTACCCACCTTGGTGATTCACGGCGACGCAGACGCGATTGTGCCCATCGAAGGCTCGGGCCAGCGTACCCGTCGCGCCATCCCGCACAGCAAGCTGGTGACCGTCCACGGTGCGCCGCACGGCCTGAACCAGTCGCATACCAAGGCGTTCAACGACGCGTTGTTGGCTTTCCTGCAGCAGTGACCCCGGATCGCGTAGCACTTGCAAGGCATTTTGGACAGTACAGGCACTATATATTTCATAGCTTCTCCCGCAATATTCTATTGGCCTAGAGGTATATTAGCGCCTTAAAAATGCCCCAAAAACCAGTGGTTTTCGGTTTCCAGCGGCTTTTCAGACCGCCATAGACTTCCAGGAGATCCAAAACGGTGAGATCGACCGGATTTTTAGATACATATCGGGCTGCCGGTCAATAAAATATTGCGGGGCAGCTACGAAATATGTAGCAAGTATTTTTCGTTAGCGCGCAGGTGCGGTATACGCGCCTGTTTTATCTATGTATGTCGGTTACGTAGAGGGCGGGGTCACTGTGCGAACGCTGCGCGTTAGGTCAGTTCGGTAGCGCACAGACGCGCCGACCAAGCACCGTTAAAACCTACAGCACCCCCCAGACGCCCTAGTAAACACCATGACGCCCCAACTGCCTCTTTCGCCGCCAAATACCCTGGATTGCACGGTGAGCGGGATATGAGCGACGCTTTGGCCCTACCGGACGCGGCAAAGCCAACAGCTGAAACAGCCGCCCAAACGCCTGCTGTGAAGCCGCCAATCACCGAACCCGCCCAGCCGACTGGCCAGCCAATTGGCCAGCCAGCAAAGCCCGGCGCGCCTACGCCGTCGCCATCCGCGCAAGATGGCAAGAAGCGGGCCCCGCTCAGCCGGCGCAGCTGGCTGATGATCGCCTTGGGAGCGATGCTGGTGCTGGCTGTGGTGCTGTATTTGTTGCGCAATGTGCTGCTGGGAACGCCAACCCCGGTCTTTGCCGCCACCAGCGAGCAATTGGTGCAAAGCGTGGTGGCCAGTGGCCGGGTGGTCTCGCCGCAGCGAGTGACGGTGGCGTTGCAAGGCTCGGGCAGGGTGCTGCGGGTGGCTGTAGCCGAAGGCCAAACTGTGGAGCAGGGGCAACTGCTGATTGAGCTGGACAACAGCGACGCGCGCGCCAGCCTGGCGCAAGCCCGTGCTACCGTGGCCCAAGCCCAGGCCAAAGTGCGGCAACTGCGCGAGCTGAGCCAGCCGGTGGCGGCGCAGGCGCTGGCGCAGGCCCAAGCCACGGCCCTGCTAGCGCGCAAGGCCTTGGCACGCAATCGCGACCTCGTGGCGCAAGGCTTTATCAGCCAAGCCGCACTAGACGACGCGCAGCGCGCGGTGGCGGTGGCCGACAGCCAGGTGGCCAGCGCCCAGGCCCAGGCCACCAGCAATACCCAAACGGGCAGCGACGCCGCGCTGGCCCAAGCCGCGCTGGCCCAGGCCGTGGCTGGGCAGCAACTGGCCAGCGTCAAATTGGCGCAAGGGCAGGTGCTGGCACCCAGCAGCGGCGTGCTGATCTCGCGCGATGTGGAGGTAGGCGACATCGTGCAGCCGGGCAAGGCGCTGATGGTGCTAGCCGCCGCCGGGCAGACCCAGGTGTTGGTTCAGATTGACGAAAAGAACCTGTCAAAAATTGCATTGGGGCAACCCGCGTTTGGGTCGGCCGATGCGTTTGCCAAGCAGCGCTTTGATGCCGTGGTGGCCTATATCAACCCCGGTGTGGATGCCACTCGCGGGTCGGTGGAGATCAAGCTGGCCGTGGCCAACCCACCAGCGTATCTGCGCCAGGACATGACCGTGTCCGTTGACATCGAAACGGCCAGGCGCACCGCCACCGTGGTTATTCCCACCAGCGCGTTGGAAGACGCTGCCACTGACAAACCTTGGGTGTTGGTGGTGCGCGGCAAACATGCGGTCAAGCAATTCGTCACATTGGGGCTTGTGGGTGATACGCGGGTGGAGGTGCTACAAGGCGTGGCACAGGGCGAGGGCGTGGTGCCCAAGTCAAAAGTCGGCGTCAAAGCTGGCCAGCGGGTTCGCGCCCAGGTGCAGGCCGAGCCTGCGCCCACCCAAGAGCTGGCGACCGGCAAAAGCCCCATGGCCAAATGAATCTTGCGCCATGAACCCGTTGCTGCCATTCGAGTGGGTACTGGCCACGCGGTTTTTGCGTGAAGGCCTGCTGCAAACCATGTTCATCATCTCCGGCGTGGCGCTGGGTGTTTCGGTCATCGTGTTTATGTCTGCATTGCTGACGGGTTTGCAGGCCAGTATTTTCAAAACCCTGCTGGACTATCAAGCGCAAATCGTCATTAAGGCCCCCGATGAAGCGCCGCGCGCCTTGCGGCACGATGCGGACACGGAATTCGCCACACGGGTACAGCCGCGCGCGCAGCGCCTGCGCTCCCTGGACCAGTGGCAAAAGGTGCGCGACACCACACTGGCCACGCCTGGCGTGTTGGTGGTGGCACCCGTGCTGGAGGATTCCGCGTTCATCGTGCGCGGCGATGCCAATACCGGTGTGGGTATACGCGGCATCGAAACGGAAAGCTATTTGCGGCTGATTTCGCTGCAAGAAAAAATCACCTTCGGCACAGCCAAGCTGAGCAGCACCGATGTGCTGATTGGCCGCAAGCTGGCCAAAGACTTGGGACTAGCGGTGGGTGACAAACTTACCTTGAAAGCTGCTGGGGGCACATCGGTAGTGCTATTTGTGTCGGGCATTTTTGATTTTGGCAACGACGGTGTAGACACCGGCAGCGTGTATGTGGCGCTGCGCACTGCACAGAGCCTGGTGGGCTTGCCGGGCGGTGTAACTGCCCTATGGGTCAAGGTCACTACCCCTTTTGAAGCAGAAGCTATCGCGCAGCAGATTGCCGCGCAGCCGGGCATCAAGGTGGAGAGCTGGATCAAAACCAATGCTGAGTTCTTCAAAGCACTGTCGGGGCAGACGATGTCCTTTTTTATCATCCGTTTGTTCGTCGGCTTGACGGCAGCCTTGGGCATTGCCAGCGTGCTGGTGGTGTCGGTGGTGCAAAAGTCCAAAGAAATCGGCATCTTGCGCGCCACCGGTACCACGCGCGGCCAAATTCTGGGTGTGTTTCTATTGCAAGGCGCAATTTTGGGTTTGCTCGGTTCGCTGTTTGGCTCAGTGATGGGTTGGCTTTTCTTGATTGCCTGGCGCGGCTTTGCCATTAACGACGAAGGCGTGCCGTTTTTCGTGCTGGAAGCTGGGCCAAGTCTGTACTTGGTCGTCGCAGCGGGTGCAACGCTGGTCGGCACGTTGTCGGCCCTGTTCCCAGCGCAGCGCGCAGCGCGGCTTGACCCGGCGGTGGCTATTCGTGGATGAATCCAAAGCACCGGCCAAAACCCCGGCCGATAACGCTCCTACCCTTCGGCTAGAGGGTATCCGAAAGTCGTACGGCACCGGAACAGCCCACGTTAGCGAGGTACTGCACGGCATTGACTTGACCCTTGCACGCGGCGAATTTGCCGCACTGATTGGGCCATCCGGCTCAGGCAAAAGCACGCTGCTCAATATCATTGGCCTGCTGGACAAACCCAGCGCAGGTAAGCTTTTTTTAACTGGGCAAGAAGCGGAAAACTTACCTGACAAAGCGCTGACCCGCCTTAGGGGCGATGCGATTGGTTTTGTGTTTCAGTTTCATAACCTGTTACCCGCGTTCACGGCAGTTGAAAACGTCATGCTGCCACTGCTGGCCATGCGCGGCAAGCCCGACGCAGACATGCGCAGCCGCGCCGAAGACTTGATTGAAAAGGTGGGTTTAAAACCTTGGGGCCACCACCTGGCCAATGACCTATCAGGCGGCCAGCAGCAGCGCGTGGCCATAGCGCGAGCGCTGGTGATGAAGCCCGCCCTGGTACTGGCCGATGAACCCACAGGCAATCTGGACACCCAGTCGGCTGACAACATTTTTGATTTAATGCGCAGCGTAAGCGAAACCAGCGGCACCACATTTCTAATTGTCACCCATGACCCGCGCCTGGCCAAGCGCTGCGACAGAATTATTGAGCTGGTTGACGGGCGGATTGATTCAGACAAACCCAATACGGCCACGCATACCGGCCACGCCAACGCGGAAGATGCGCCGGTACCTGCATGAACGCGGTACACCGTGGCGTATTGGGAGGCAGGGTATGTACCTGGCGGCTTGCGGATGGGTGGTGGAAGTCAGGCTTGCATGCGCAATCGTATTTGATCTGTGCGGTGACGTATATCCAGCCGGGGCAGACGCGCCTTACCAGCTCGGTTCCTTTTATTTGTGTGTTGAATCGGTCGCTAGCCCAATAAAATAATGCGGGAGAAGCTACTAAAAAGATAGTTTGTAAATCCACTATGTACGACAGCGAACAGACCGCCGCTTGTGGGCACAGCACACTGGGTGTGTAAAGTACACCGTCGAAAGTCACGCATGCTCACACGCCGCAAGTTGCTTCTGGCCGCCAGTGCACCTTTGGTAGTGAATGCCTGTGCGCCAGCCACAGGCATTGCGTATGAAGACACCGCGCAACAGACTTGGCAAGTCCCCGCGGCTGCGCCCGTGGGCACGTTACAGGCAACACAGCCTTTGTTGCGCGAGCTGGTTCGGGTTGCCACCCTGGCACCGTCCAGCCACAACACCCAGTGCTGGAAGTTTGCCGTTGCCCATACAAAAACTTCCGGAAAACCCGGCATGGTGTGGATAGCGCCCGACCTGTCGCGCCGCTGCCCGGCGGTAGACCCGGATGACCACCATCTGTTTGTCTCGCTGGGCTGCGCGACTGAAAATCTGGCGCAAGCCGCGCAGGCCCACGGCTTCGTGGCCCAAGCCGTGTTGGATGCAGCGGACGCGATCCAGATCAACCTGCAGCCTACCGCTGCGGCGGCGTCGTCTCTCTATGCGGCGATTGCCCAGCGACAATGCACCCGCGGTGAATATGACGGGACGGCGCTGTCTGCAGACGACATGCGCTTGCTGCAAGCGGCGGTCAAGCCGCCAGGCACCAGACCGGGGGTACAGCTGCTGCTGATCACTGAAAAACCAAAGATGGAGCAGGTGCTGGCGCAGGTAATTGCCGCCAACACCGCGCAGATGGACGACCCGGCGTTTGTGGCTGAGCTGAAAAGCTGGATACGTTTCAACGACGCGCAAGCATTGCGCACAGGCGATGGCCTATTCTCGCGCGCCTCGGGTAACCCGGCCATTCCCCCGTGGTTGGGCAGCGCATTGTTCCCACTGTTTTTCAAAGCCAGCAGCGAGAACGACAAGTACGCCAAGCAAGTGCGCAGCAGCGCGGGCATTGCAGTGTTTACCTCGGAAGCGCTGGTGCCCAACGAGCCTTCCTCACAAAAAGCCCATTGGATAGAAACCGGGCGCGCCTACCAGCGCTTTGCGCTGCAAGCCACCGCCTTGGATATTCGCACGGCATTTTTGAACCAGCCGGTGGAAGTGGTGGGCCAGCGCGCGGCCTTCGCCACCGCCTGGGGTCTGGGTCAACGGCGTCCCGACCTGGTGGTGCGCTTTGGCCGTGGTCCGCTGATGCCCCGTTCTCTGCGCAGGCCGGTAGACGCGGTGCTGGTCGCAGCGACGGCCACCTGACCTGGAGCAACACACCATGAGCGCTGTATTGCCCACCAAACCTCCTATCCCTGCCCTCATCACCGTCAAAACTATGGGTTTGGTGGCCGCACTGGTGGCGCTGCTGGCCATTGTGTGGATGCCCGCTGCACCCGGCTTGCCGCCCGCTGGCCAGGTGATGCTGGCCGTGCTGGTGTTTGCCGTCATCGTGTGGATGACGCAGGCGCTGGACTACGCGGTGAGTGCCGTCGTCATTGGCGCGTTGATGGTGTTTCTGCTGGCCTTTGTTCCCAGTTCCACACTGGATGCCGCCACGCCTGCTTTAACGGACATGGGCACACAGGCAGCGCTGGGACTGGCGCTGTCGGGCTTTTCAAATAGCGCGGTGGCGCTGGTGGCCGCCGCCTGCTTCATCGCCGCCGGCATGACCGCCACCGGGCTGGACAGGCGCATTGCGCTGGTGGTGCTGTCCAAGGTCAGCGCGCGCACGCACCACATCGTGCTGGGCGCTATGGGCGTGGGCTTTCTGTTGTCGTTCATCGTGCCCAGCACCACCGCACGGGTGGCGTGCCTGGTGCCCATCATGATGGGCTTCATATTGGCCTTTAAAGTGGACAAGCGCAGCCGGTTTGCAGGACTGCTAGTGATCACCGCCGCACAAACCGCCAGCGTGTGGAACGTGGGCATCAAAACCGCTGCGGCGCAAAACATGGTTGCCACGGGCTTTATTGAAAAGCAGCTTGGCATCACCATCACCTGGCTGGAGTGGTTCATCGCCGGTGCGCCCTTTTCGGCCCTGCTCAGCGTGGCGCTGTACTTCATCATGACCCGCATGATGAAGCCCGAGATGGCCGAGATTGAAGGCGGCCAGGCCACTATCCGCGCCCAGCTGGTCAGCATCGGCAAAATGAGCGTCAACGAGTGGAAGCTGCTGGCTATCGTGCTGGTGCTGCTGGCCTTTTGGGCCAGTGAAAAGTGGCTGCACAACTTTGATACGGCCTCTACCACCCTGGCGGCCATTGCGCTCATGCTGTTGCCTCGTGTGGGCGTGATGGACTGGAAAGCATCGCAACGCGGCTTTCCCTGGGGCACGGTGGTGCTGTTTGCTATCGGCATCAGCGTGGGCACAGCCCTGCTGCGCACCGGTGCTGCGCCCTGGCTGGCCAACGTCATCGTGCAAAATCTGGGCCTGCAAAGTGCCAGTGCATTTGTGATCTTGATGCTGCTGTCGCTGTTCCTGATCGTGATTCACCTGGGCTTTGCCAGTGCCACAGCCCTTTCCTCCACCATGATTCCCATCATCATCAGCGTGCTGCTGGCAGTGAACACGGCCCAGCCTGTGGGCGCCGGGATCAACGTGGTGGGTATGACGATGCTGCTGCAATTCGTGGTCAGCTTCGGCTTTATCCTGCCGGTCAACGCGCCGCAGAACATGATTGCCTACGGCACTGACACGTTCGATGCCAAAGACTTTATCCGCACTGGGCTGGTGATCACGGCGGCGGCCATGGCACTGCTGGTTATTTTTGCGCTCACTTACTGGCCGTGGATGGGTTACGTGACCAGCGTGGTGTAAGCGCTGTCGCTGTAAATGGTACTTTCGTACGCTGGCGCACAGTCAAGCACGGCCCGGCGGTGAATGATGGGAGGCTAGAGAGGCAAGGCTTTTTAAGCCACCTTTGAACGGATGACACCACCATGACCCAAACTATGCACAGCGCCCGAATCATCGAACCGATTTCCTACGCCAAGGGCGGCGGGGAGACCGGCACTATTCCCATAGGCCCCTGCTTGATCGAGCAGGTTGATGACCACTCGTTTGACATCATCTGGGGCGCGCGCGGGCAAAGCTGCGCCGCGCTACGGGTCGAAGACGTCAAGACTGCAGCGGATGTCGGCGATCTGGTACTCCTGGACTAGCATTGGGGCAAGCTCTGTTACCTCCGTTTTGGTCCCGCACTTTAACCAACTACACATGCTGCCATGTCTACATCTTCCGACACCATGCTTTTCTCCCCCTTCAAAGCGGGAGATTTGCAGCTTGCCAACCGGATCGTCATGGCGCCGCTGACGCGCAACCGCGCGCCGGATGCGATACCCACACCACTCATGGCTGAGTACTACACCCAGCGCGCCAGCGCCGGTTTGCTGATCACCGAGGCTACCGCCATCACGCAGCAAGGGCAGGGCTATTCCGACGTACCAGGCCTGTACGGCACCGAGCAATTGGACGGCTGGACGCGCGTGGTCGACGCGGTTCATGCGGCACATGGCAAGATCGTAGTGCAGCTCTGGCATGTAGGGCGTGTGTCACACACTGACTTACAGCCAGAGGGTGGCCAGCCGGTCGCACCGTCGGCGATTACGGCCAATACCAAAACGGTGTTGATCAGGGACGGTGTGCCCACTTTTGTGCCTACCTCTGCGCCCCGGGCGTTGCTGGAGCAAGAGCTGCCTGGCATCGTCCACGCCTTCCAGGCCGCAGCGCGCAACGCGGTGGAGACGGTGGGGTTTGATGGGGTTGAAATCCACGGTGCCAATGGCTATCTGTTAGACCAGTTTCTCAAAGATGGCTCTAACCATCGCACCGACGACTATGGCGGCAGCATCGAAAACCGCGCCCGTCTGATGCTGGAGGTGGTGCGTGCTGTGACCAGTGCCGTGGGCGGCGGGCGAACCGGCATCCGCCTGGCACCCGTCACCACGGCCAACGACGCGTATGACAGCGCACCGCAACCGCTTTTCGAACATATCTTGACGCAGTTGGCCTCACTCCACTTGGCCTATGTCCACATCATTGAAGGAGCAACGGGCGGTCCGCGTGTGCTGCCCGATCGCCCGTTTGATTACGTTGCTCTGAAGGCTGCCTACTTGCGCGCGGGCGGGAAAGGTGCGTGGATGGTCAACAACGGCCTTGACAAGGCGCTGGCTGTAAAGGCGCTGCACAGCGGCGCAGACCTGGTGGCCTTTGGCCGCCCCTACATTGCCAACCCCGACCTGGTGGCACGCCTGCGTCAGGATGGTCCGTACAACGAGGGCGACCGCAGCACCTATTACGGCGGTGGTGCAAAGGGTTACACAGACTATGAAATGCTATCAAAGTAGTAACCTCGTATTTCTGTTCTACGTTGGCACCGCTCGGTGGCTGCGCACTACCCACACCGCA
>JAYWHJ010000102.1:0-11218 GCA_043777795.1 Polaromonas sp.
GCACCATCCACACGGGCGGCCCGTCCATCCCTGGCTCGGGTTTGATTGACAAAGATGTGGTGCTGGAGGCCGATGCCGATGTGATTGGCCATATCAACGGTGGCCACACTGCGCTGTCAGAGCAGCATGTATGCGAGTTGTGCGAGAAGTCTTCGCGCGCGATTGAGATTGTGCACAACGGCAATGAGAAGGTGGCCATCGCTGCAGCGCAAGCCGCCTTGCAGCTCAAGTGCCCACACCGGGTGATTTTGGGCACCGACGGCCCGGCGGGCTCGGGCGTGCAGCCTCTGGGCATGCTGCGCTTGATTGCCTTGCTCTCCAGCTTGGGCAACATCCCGGCGGAGTTGGTGTTTTGTTTTGCCACTGGCAATACCGCACGCATCCGCAAGCTCAACTGCGGTTTGATCGAAGTTGGCCGGGCGGCGGACTTTGTGTTTATGGACAAAGCGCAGCACACGGCTGGCTCAACCCTGCTAGACAGCGTGCAGCGTGGCGACATTCCGGGCGTCGGTATGGTGATGATCGACGGCATTGTGCGCTGTGGCCGCAGCCGCAACACGCCACCAGCCACGCAGGTGCCTGTGGAACTGACGTAGTTACTATCAATATAGTAGCTTCTACCGCTTTATTCTATTCGCCTGAAGCCCGATTCAAGGCGCCAAAATTTGCAGATCTGCTTGAACAGAATCTCCAGCAACGGGTGGCGGGTAAGCTCGAAGCGGCGGCTCGGGCGTGACGATATTCATCTTGAGCACCACACTGCCGCATTGCCTAGATGTGTCGGCGAACCGGTGCGCGGCTATCGCTTCAGAGAACGGAAAAACCTGCGCGATGACCGGACGGAAGATGCCTTGACCGACCAATTCGCTGAGGTCGCTGAGCTGGTCGGCGCGCTCCTCGGCAGTTCCCACCAACACCTGACGACCCGCGCGGCGCGGTCGCAGCATGGCGTGGCACATTTCTGGCAAACCAGCCTGGAGACGAATGATCCTTCCGTCTGGATTAAGCACATCAAGGCAGCGCGAAACGGTGTGATTGCAAGCCACGTCAAACACCACATCAAAGCGATGACCTGTGCCCGTGAAGTCTTCCTGCCGATAGTCCATCACTCGTGTAGCGCCCAGCGAGCGTACTCGATCCAAGTGCTCTTCGCTGCACACGCCCGTCACCATACAGCCCATGGTGCGGGCTAGCTGAACAGCGGCCATGCCGACATTTCCAGCAGCGCCATTGACGAGGACTGTCTCGCCCGGCTGGAGCTTAGCGCGCCTCAAAAGCGACAGCGCGGTGCCGCCGCCAAATGGCAGTGCCGCCGCTTGCTCGAAGGACACATACGCGGGCTTGTAAGTCACCGCACCAGTGGCCGGCATACAAAGATACTCCGCATGTGCGCCCATGCGAAAGCCGTTGATACCGAAAACCGCATCACCCGCTTTAAAACCCTTTGCCCGCTGACCGACGGCTTGCACCAGGCCCGCAAACGTCGCCCCTAAAACAGTATTTCTGGGCCCGTTCCAGCCTAAGGCCAGCCGCCCCAGTATGCCAAAGCCATAGGGCATGTCCAGGCTGCGAATGCGGCGGTCGCCCGATGTGATGCTAGAGGCGGCAACGCGGACGAGAATTTCGTCAGGCTTGGGCACGGGCTTTGCAATTGCAGCGAGCTTCAGCATGTCGGGCCCGCCATACCGCTCACACACCAGCGCCAGCATTTTGCGCTCGGAGTTGGCTTGCAGATGTCTGCTTTCAAGGGTGATCATCTGGATTGTTTCAACAGGTGATGGCCAGAGGTCTGGGCTAAATCTTGGCGCCCAGGTTGCGCGTCTTCTACACACGACAAATTTAGGAGCCTCTTGCGCACAAATTTATTCGGAGATAGCCCTACTTGCCCTCTAAAAAAACCTGCACAGCCGCGACGGTTTGCATCGGGTCTTCTTCATGCGGCAAGTGGCCCAGCGCGTCAAACATCATCAGCTTTGAGCCAGCAATGTCTTTCGCAAAGCGTTTTGCAAAGTGCGGCGGAATCAAGCGGTCTTGCCCGCCCCATAGCAGCAAGGTAGGTTGTTTGATCTTGGCAATACGCTCGGGCGATGCCGCCAGGTCGACGCGCATACGCAGCCCAAATGCGCGCCGATTACCTTCGCGCAGCGTCAGCTCCTGGTAGCGGTCAACCAATGCTGGCGTGACCTTGGTCCTATCGCCATAGGTGTCTTGTAGGCTGGACTTCACCATAAAGCGCGGCAAAGTGTTTTCCAGCACGGGCGACAGCGCTTCAATTCGGCCCAAGGTAAAAGCCATCGGGATAGAGCTCGACTCAAACGGATAGCCGGTCGAGTCGACCAAAATCAAACGCGCGACTCGCGTGGGCTGTGATGGGCGCAAATAGTCGGCCGTTTCCCAGGCAATTTGAGCGCCTAAGGAATTGCCACCCAGCACCACAGGCTGCGTCACTTTCAACGCATCCAGAGTGGCAACCGCGAACTTGGCGTCGTTCAGCATGGCATAGCTCTCGCCGCCCTCCAGCCATGCGCCTCGGTAGGGGCCGGTCAAGCCATGGCCAGGATAGTCAAAACGGATCACCCGCCGGGTTTTGGACAGCTCGCGCGCCCATCCGTCCCAGGTGTGCAGGCTGTCACCAATACCATGCAGCAAAACAATCGGCTCTACTCCGCTGCGCGGGCCTTCATCGCGCACGTGCACTTGCATGCCGCGGACGTCGACAAACTGTGAGGCGGACCCCGCAGGTGCCCAGCGCGCTTTGAGCGACTCTGCGCTGCGATCTGGCGCCCAGCTCACGGCTACAGCAACACCCAAAGCCGCCAAGACCAGCCACAGCCCCCTCCACCGCCATCGTTTTGCCATTTGCTTTTACTTTCTCAAACCCACGATCCTAGATAGCCCCGACCCAAACCACAACCCTACTCAAGTCTGGAGACTTCAATAAATACAGTTGCGTTGACCTCACACCTGGAGATGACCGGCTGCAGCGACGCCAAACTACCGCCCTGAGCGCCAGGTCTGCGTCAGACCTTCTCAATATGGCGTGGTTTGCCAACCCAGCGCCTTCTCGGACTTGTTGCTGCCAAAGCGGTAAGGCGCTCAAGCTGGTATGGCATCTCCTTTTTGTCGCGCAGCACGGGTACAAATCAGCCCATCGCGTTGAACAACCAGCGCAGCACACCGCAGGCAGCAATCGGATGGACCAGGTACAGCGCAGCGCCATCCCCGGCGTGGGCATGATGTTGATCGACGGCATCGTGCGCTGCGGCCGCAGCCGCAATACGCCGCCGGCTAAGCCGGTGCCTGTGACTGTCCCAGACACTATCAATAAAGTAGCTGCTGCCACGATATTTTAAAAGGCTACAGCTATAAATCATGTAGCGATCTTCAACCAATCATGGAGCCAGTTCGCGCACCACCCGCTTATTTTTTGTTCTTCTCCATCTGCGCGGCCATGTCTTGCAGCTGCTTGGCAAAAGCTTCCATATTTTTCATGTCAATCTTGACCTCGCCCTCTGGCGTTTTGATGGAAATAGATGCGGTGTCAGTGGCTCCGACCGGACTGGCCGCACCGGGCGTAGTGGTAATGACCGCCTTGCCAGCGGGTGTGCTGATGGTCAGATCTCCCGCGCCGGTCGCTCCCATACCGCCCGTCTTCATACCCGCCATGGACGGCGTGAAGGCAATGCTCAGCATCGCCATCACCACGCCGGCCACGATGCCGCAAACCACCAATACGATCATGTAAGGAATGGTTTTTTCTTTTGGGTTTTTCATCAACACAGGCAGGCCAAGATACATCACATACAGCGAGTAAATAGCCGCCACCAAACCCAAAACGCCCAGAGCGGGCAAGATGCTCAAAATACCGGCCAAAAACATCGGCGTACCGCCAAATACCACCAGTTTGAGGCCTTGCGTGAGGTTGCTTTGGCCGCCAAAATTAGGTGCCAAGGTGCTGACCAGCCAGCCCATGCCGAAGACCATTGCCAAGCTGAAGACGTAGCTGGTGATCAGCATGGCCAAGCCACTCCCTATTGGCAAGCGCATGCTGAAACCAAAGCCACCAAAGCCCACCAGTGACGTGCCAATAAAAGTAGCCACTGCAGGAATGGCCGCCAATATCAACATATACGGAACAAACAGGGATTGCGGGGTGTGCGACTCGGCCTCGATCACAGGCCAGGCCGTGGCGGGGTTCAAGGTAATGGCTTTGGCGCGTTCAACGATATCCACAGCAGTCTCCTCAACAGGGTGCGCGCACACAACGGCACGACAGCGCCCGCTTACACCCAAGACGATTGCCTTGGCAGGGTTTTCAAGTGGTGCAGCCGGCGCAGCGCCCCGTTCACCCTCTCCCCCCGTTCAACCCCCGTGTGCCAAACCGCTGACCCAGGTCACCAAGCCAATGCCCACCGCCAGCCAGGCCACTTGCGCGGCGGTTTCTCGCAGGCTGAGGCGTTTTTGCAGCTGGGGGATCAGGTCGGCCAAAGCCACGTAGATAAAGCTGCTGGAGGCGATGACCAGCAAGTAGGGCAGCACGCTTTGCAGCTGCTCGACCAGCAGGTAGCCCACGATGCCGCCCACCACGGTGACCGCGCCGGCCGCACTGAGCTTGGCTACGGCTTTGCTGGCACTTTGCCGGGTCCGGCGCAGCACCACCAAATCGCCCATGTGATGCGGAATTTCGTGCACTAGCACGGCCAAGGTGGCCGCCAAGCCCAGCTTGGTATCGGCCATATAGGCGGCGGCAATCAAAATACCATCACCAAAGCAGTGCACGCTGTCACCCAGCAATACCGCCCAGCCGCCGCCGCCGTGGTTGTGCTGAGCATGCGCATCTTCGGGGTGTGCATGGTCGGCGTGGTCCTGCGCAGCATGTCCATGCGCTGCAGAAGCCGGCGCCAGCGCATCGCTGGCATGGCCGCCATGGTGGTGCTCATGCCCGTGGTGGTAGAGCTCTGCCTTATCGAGCAAAAAGAAAAATATCAAGCCCGCCAGCAGCGTGGTAAACAATGCCTGCGCCCCCGCTTGGCTCTCAAACGCTTCAGGCAGCAAGTGCATAAAGGCGGTGCCCAGCAGCGCGCCAGCCGCCAGGCTAAGCAGATGCTGGGTGTAGCGCGAGAGTACGCCGTAGGTCAACAAAGCGGCAATCCATACGCTGCCTATGCCTGCTACCAGGGTTCCAAAGATGATGGTGAGTAAATTCATACACTATGCTATTTATAGCTGCTCCCGCAATATTTTAAAGCGCCAGTGGCCTGAAAGATATGTAAAAACAAAAACCGCCCGAAGGCGGCTTATGCGGCACTGGCTGTACCTTTATCAGGCCACACCATTGGCTGCAAACCACGCCAAGGCGCGTTTAAAGCCGTCCTCAGCGGGCTCTTTACGGTAGGTCGCGCGGTAGTCAGCATGGAAGGCGTGAGGTGCACCGTCGTACACAATGAACTCCGATTTTTTTGCCGCTGCGCTGCCGCCAGCCAATGCGGTTTTCATTTTTTCTACCGTATCCAGCGGAATGCCTTGGTCAGCACTGCCGTACAAGCCTAGCACTGGGCCGTTGATGCTGCCTGCCAAATCGACCGGGTTTTTAGGCATCAAATCGGAGGGCTGGCCTACCAAGCGGCCATACCAGGCTACACCCGCTTTCACGCTCTTGCTGTGCGCAGCGTACAGCCAGGTAATGCGGCCACCCCAGCAAAAGCCGGTAATCGCCACTTTGGTGGTATCGCCGCCGTTGCTACCGGCCCATTGCACCATCGCGTCCAGGTCTTTCATCACCTGGGCATCGGGCACTTTGTTGACCACTTCTTTGATCAGATCCGCGATGACGTTGTATTTGGTCGGGTCGCCCTGGCGGGCGTACAGCTCAGGCGCAATGGCGAGGTAGCCCATTTTGGCAAAGCGGCGGCAGGTGTCGGCGATGTATTCGTGCACCCCAAAAATCTCTTGCACCACCAGCACCACGGGCAAATTGCTTTTGCCAGCGGGCGCAGCCGTGTAAGCCGGTACCGAGAAGCCGTCCACACTTACCACCACCTCTCCCACTTTGAGGCCTTCCGACGAGGTTTTAATGGCAGTTTGGGCCATCACAGCGCCCGCGCTGGCGGCATAGCCCACGCCCAGCGCGGCTTTCAGCGCGGTACGGCGGGTGGCGGTATGGCCACCCTCGCAAGTGTCGAGCAAAGATTGGGTGTCTGCGACCTGGTTGGTGTCACGGGCATCAAGCATGGAATGTCTCCTGAAGGTGAGGGGAGTAGTTTAGACTTGCAGATTCTGGATTTTGCCAACTACCGAGCAGATTTTTGCGGTAGCAGCCCCAGTTTAACTGCCATTTGAAGGAATTTACCATGCCCACTATCCGTGTAGAAATGATGGAAGGCCGCACCCCCGAGCAAAAAACCAAGCTAGTGCAAGCCCTCACCCAAGCCGTGGTAGACACCTTAGGCAGCAAGCCCGAGTCGGTCGATATTTTGCTCTACGACATCCTCCGTGAAAATTGGGCTACCGGCGGAGTGCAGTGGTCTGAGAAAAAGTAATATGAATTTATCTGACGATATCAGCCAAGGCCGGGGGAAACCGTTACTGGAACCTGGCGCAGCCTCTACCAAGGCCAAGCGTGGCATGAAAAAGGGCTACTACGTGCGCGGCGTGTTTGTGGCCGAAGGCAGTGACATGGACCTGGAGCTGAAAAGCGAGTTTGCCAGCAGCAAGTCAGTGGCCAAAGAAGAAAGTACCGAGCTGCAAAAACTCGGCGAGCAAATGCTCACTCTCTCGGTAGCCGCTATCGAAAAACTCGACCTGCCTGAGAAATTGGTAGACGCGGTGGCCGAGGCCAAGCGTATCACCAATTTTGAGGGTCGGCGCCGCCAGATGCAGTACATCGGCAAACTCATGCGCCGGGTCGAGCCCGAGCCCATCCGCGCTGCCGTCGAAGCCAGTAAAAAAGGCAGCGCAGCCGATACCATGGCCCTGCACCGCGCTGAGCTGTGGCGCGACGACCTGATCGCCAACGACGACGCCCTGCCCCGCTGGATGGCCCAGCACCCTCCCGTGCCCAACGCGCCTGAGGGTAGCAGCTACGACACCCAGCAGTTGCGCGCCCTGATCCGCCAAGCCCGCAAAGACCTGCTGGCCGGCAAACCCGGCGAGGCCCCGCGCCAAGGCCGTGCCTACCGCGATATCTTCCAGATGGTACGCGGCGTGCTGCGCGGTGCGCACGACACCGACGAAGCTGCCGCCCAGGCGGCTGCAGAAAACCCTGCCGATTAAGCGTTTATTTTTCCCCCCGCATCCATGACCCTCGATCCCCTCAAAATCGGCATCATCTCCATCAGCGACCGTGCCAGCACCGGCGTGTACGAAGACAAAGGCTTGCCTGCTCTGAAAGAGTGGCTAAGCAGTGCGATCCAAAACCCCATCACTTTTGAAGCGCGCCTGATACCAGACGAGCAAGCAGGTATCAGCGCCGCGTTGATCGCTTTGGTGGATGCCGGTTGCAGTTTGGTTCTTACCACCGGCGGTACCGGTCCGGCCGTGCGCGATGTCACGCCTGAAGCCACCTTGGCGGTCGCCCACAAAGTGATGCCCGGCTTTGGCGAACAGATGCGCCAGATAAGCCTAAAGTTCGTGCCCACCGCCATACTGTCGCGCCAATGCGCCGTGGTTCGTGACAGAAGTCTCATCCTCAACTTGCCCGGTCAACCAAAGTCAATACAAGAAACGTTACAAGGGGTACAGTCTGGGGATCACGCGATTCCTGGGATATTTGCGGCTGTTCCGTATTGCATAGATTTGATTGGTGGGCCCTACATACAGACGCACGACGCGGTATGCAAAGCCTTTCGGCCCAAGTCCGCCGTGCGACCGGCAGCTGCATGACATTTGTGGTCGCTGGCCATGGCCTTGGACCACTAGAAAGAGGTGACTTTGATGCATAAACCGCCGATTTTCAATGTTCATAAGGTGCGGCACACTATTTTTTTGTTGGCTTGCGGCTTTGCACTGCCCGTAGCCTGGGCCAATATGACCGAGCCGTATGCCAGCTATACCGTCAAGGCAGACGACACCGTCGCAACCCTGGCGCGCACCCTTTTGAACGATCCCAGCAAATGGCCCGAGTTGCTACGCCTAAACAGTGCCACGGGTATGCAAGCAGGCCAGGTGATTCAGATTCCCAAAAGCCTGCTCAACTTAAGCTCACAGCCGCGTCTCGCGACGCCAGGCAAGGTGATCAACACCGTCGGCGATGTCAAAGTCAATGGCGCCATGGTTTTAGCGGGCGCGGTGGTAGCTGAAGGGGCTCGTCTTGAGACCGGTGCCAACGGTTCTGCCATTGTCTTGCTCGGTGACGGCTCACGGCTGCAGCTGATGCCCAAAACCCTGGCAGAAGTCACCTCACAGCACGGCTATGCCCTGCGCGACCCGTCCAGCAGCGCATCGACCACTTGGTTTTCTGGCGCTATCCGCTTGGTCTCTGGGGTGCTGGACACTTTGGCGAACAAACAAGCCAATCGGGCTAATCCCATGGTGATCACCACGCCCACCTCGGTGGTGGGTGTGCGCGGCACCCACTTTCGGGTGGCCTTTGAAGACCCTGCAAGCGGCAGCGCCCGCACCGAGGTGCTAGAGGGCAAAGTACAAGCCGATAATCCTGTGCATAGTGCCACCGTTGCATTGAACACAGGTTATGGCGCGGCTATCAAGCCCGAAGATCGCGAGATCAAGGCTGTGGCTTTGTTGCCCGCCATGGCCAGCGCGCAACTGGGTAAAGAGATTCTTCGTATCGTTGGAAAAAATAATGAGCCTGAGCAAGCCAACTGGTATGTGGGCAGCTTGGCCGGAGCCAGTGCTTACCGCTCGCAGTTCGCCTCGGACGAAAAATTCAATGCAGTAGAAGGAGACTTTAAGTCATCGAGCACCGCACTGGATGTCAAAGCGCTGCCAGACGGACCGTATTATGCGCGGGTTCGCGGTGTCGACCCAGCGGGGATCGAAGGCTATGATGCCACTCAACGCGTAGAAATTAAAACCGCGGCGCAGCAGCCAGACGCTGTTTGGAGCAAGGAAATCATTCTGCGCACCACGGCCGAATATGTGCGCAGCAGCGTGTTGCTTCGCATTCACCGGAAAAGCTACGACTCCCCCAACACCTTGATAGTCCAGGTGGCCAGCGATCGGGCATTTACCCAAGGGCTGGAAACGGTATTTATGGACATGGAGGGGAGCGCCATGCTGCGCAAGATGCCACTCGGGCAACGCAGATATATTCGCTTTGCAGGCACCAGCCCTCAAGGTCAAAGCGCTAGCAGCCCGGTATTCACCATCGACGTACCGCGCAACTGGGGCAGTGGAACCATGAGTGTTTCACCCGCCTTACAATACTTAGATTGAATGTACTACATTAATACCATCTACCATGCTTAAATTGCCTGTAAACATATCCAAAACTACTCACAAGGCGGTGGCCCTCGTAGCGATGGGCATGGCGGCGGGCTCTACTTGGGCAGTGATGACAGAGCCGTATGTGAGCTACACCGTCAAGCCGCAAGACACCTTGCAGGGTGTGAGCCGTACGCTACTCAAAGAGCCGTCACGGTGGCCTGCGGTAGCAAAGCTCAATGGCATGAAGAACCCCCATCTCATCAGCCCCGGGCAAGTCATTAACGTACCGCGCAGCCTGCTCAACCTGGACTCGCAACCGCGTTTGGCTACGCCCGGCAAGATCCTCAGTGTGCAGGGCGATGTGAAAATCGGTGGCCAAAATGTGCAGGAAGGCACCAGCGTGCCCGAGGGCGCGCGTATTGAGACAGCCGCCAACAGCTCCGTCGTTGTGCAGCTAGGTGATGGCTCCAGAGTGCAAATGATGCCAAAGACGCTGGCGGAAGTGACCAGCCAGCACGGCTACGCCATGCGCGATCCGTCCAATAGCGCATCGACGACATGGTTTTCGGGCGCTATTCGTCTGATATCCGGTGCCTTGGATACTTCTGCCAACAAACAAACCAACCGGTTATCGCCACTGACCGTTTCCACCCCCACCTCGATTATCGGCGTGCGTGGCACGCAGTTTCGGGTGACTTTTGAAGACCCCGCCAGTGGGGTGTCCCGTACCGAAGTGCTGGAAGGCAAGGTCCAGGCCGAGAACCCCTCGCAAAGTGCCAATG
Source organism: Polaromonas sp. (assembly GCA_043777795.1). Lineage (GTDB taxonomy): Bacteria > Pseudomonadota > Gammaproteobacteria > Burkholderiales > Burkholderiaceae_C > JAAFIP01. The sequence goes on from JAYWHJ010000102.1 coordinate 10,167, forward strand.
CCAGTTTGGATGGCGGTTTCGGAGCTGCCATCAACCCCAAAGAACGGGAAATCAAGGTGGTCAGCCTGCTGCCAGCTTTGCCGCAAGAGCAGTTGCCTAGGGAAGTGCAGCGTACCAACGCCCAAAGCGCCACGCCCGGCGTAGCCCAGTGGATTGTGGGCAGCTTGGCGGGTGCCGGTGGCTACCGCGCACAGTTTGCCAGCGATGAGAAGTTTGCGCTCATTCAAAGCGACTTTAAATCTAGCAGCACGGCGATCGACATCAGCCCTTTGCCTAACGGCACTTACTACGCCCGGGTGCGCGGTATCGATCCCGCAGGCATTGAGGGTTTTAATGCTGTCCAACGGGTAGACATCAAAACCACGCCTATTGTCATGACGCTGGCGTGGCCCAAAGAGATTTCGATCGGTGCCACGGCTGACTATTCACCCCAAGGGATGCTGCTCAAGTTCTATGGCAAGAGCGCTGATTTTCCGCAGCAGCTGGTAGTGCAGACTGCCCGTGACGCCGCATTTACCCAGGACGTGCAACCCGTGGCCGTCGACCTGGCTAACACCGCGTACGGCAGCATGCTGCTGCGCAACGTGGTGGCAGGTGAGCGCCGCTACATCCGCTTTAGCTCGACGGCTGCTGCCCAACACCCTGCTGGCACCGCGGTGTTCAGCCTGGACGTGCCCGACAACTGGGGCACGACCGTGTTGGGCATGACGCAGGCTTTGCAGCCAATACGTTAGGTCACGGCACCTATACCGCGAGCTAGCGCAGCGGGTATAGGGGTTACTTGCCAATCAAGTCAGTTAGTTTTTTGGCCTCGAAGCGCTCGTGCAGGGCCGCATTGCCCGGTACACAGCTGGGTTGCGACTGGCCTTCCGAGAGTTTTTCTATCGCCTGCCATAGCAGCGCAATCTGCGCCTCTTGGCTGCTGGCGTTGTCGATCAAACCACGCATCGCCTGACTCAGCGGATCATCCTCCTGCGTAATGCCGTAGGCAGAAAACTTCTTCTCAGGCGTGGTCACGTCTGCGCTATGGCCTTCTTTGGACGGGATGATGC
>JAYWHJ010000103.1:0-3961 GCA_043777795.1 Polaromonas sp.
GTCAAACGTGACGCTAGTGTGATCTTGGACACGCTCTGCATCGCAGATAATACTTCCGTATCAGTAGAATGGTCCCTGCAGGCTATATCTTTCATAGCAATTAGATTGAATTTTTAAATGAATACTTTGCGCCTGTTTGGCGTGTGGTGGAGTGGAGTGGGAGCCACTAGCAAGCGTACGGTCAAGTCTTACCAGTTCTCTAGATTCTTACAACACCTTATGTTTCTTACCCAATCACACCATTGCCCGGCGCAAGCCCAGGGCCAACGCACAGGTTGGTCGGGCATAGGGCTGTGGCTGGCGGTAATCATGTGGGTTATGGTCTGGGCCAGTCCAGCCCAGGCGCAGAGCGTTGTGGCGCACAAGGCGACACAGATTGCCGCGCCAGCAAAAAGCTTGGCAGTGCCGACCATAGTGGGTACTTTTAACTTGCCGCTTGCTGCGACTTTGGAGCCCGAAACCTTATGGCAGCAAGATCTGCCCGTTACGCAGCCCGCCAGCCCAAGCGGCCGATGGAGTGTAGATTCAAAGCAGCGTACCGCAGCCAAGTTCACCCTTTCTGCGCAAACCGAGCGAACCTACACTTTAGAGTTTCCATTAGTGCGGCTTGACCGGGTAGACGTGTTTTGGCGCTCTCCCGGTGCGCCGTGGCGCCACGGGCGTGGCGGTGATACGGTGGCACTCTCTCAATGGCCTGTGATGGGCCAATATCCTACTTTTATATTGAATGTGGAGCCGGTGCCAGGCACTGTCGACGTGCTGGTAGTGATGCAAAACGTAGGCTTTTCCGAGGTGGCCGCTGTAGTCAGTGCGGACCGTGAGTCACGTGAGCACCGGCTCTTGCAGGCCAATGCTGCGGGTGTGATGATAGGTGCTAGCGCCATGGTGCTGCTGGTGTGTTTGTTGATGTGCCTGGTTTATCGCACAGCGGGTACCATTTATTTGTTGGCCTATTGCATAGCAGTCACTTCGGGCGCGGTGCTTATCAATGGGTATGGCGCTATTTGGTTCACACCAGAGTGGCCGAGTTTTAACGACAACTCCAAACCCTTTGCTGCAACGCTGATATGTACCACCATGTTATGCGCGTGTCTCTTTACTTTAAACCGTAGCACGGTGGGTGGCTGGGCCAGACTGATCGTCTTGATCACGGTGACCACATTGCTAGTGCACGCTGCGGCGCAAGTGACCGTTCTGTCACCCACATGGCGGCTTGCCGGCGGGGTGGCCGGTGCCGTGGCAGTCATTTTGATAGGCGCTGGTTTGAGCATCAACAGCTGGCGCAGAGGTGATCGCTTGGCGCCTTGGGTACTTCTGGCGGTTATTTTGTTTGCTATGTCTGCCATAGTTATAGCGCGAGGTTTTGTCAAAGTACAGGGCGTAGATTTGTTCTCTACATTGACCACCATGTTTTTTCTAGCCAGTATTTTGGCCTTACGCCATGCACAGATACTGCGCGAGCGCTACGGCCGTGCTGTGCTGGGGCGCGCGGAGATCAACCGTTACCGCGATCCGCTTACCGCTTTGCTGTCCTATGAGGGTTTTGAGCGGGCAGTGGAAAATTTATCCGTGCGCCAGCATTCGGGTGGCGGCGTGGCGCACTTGCTGTACTTTAGCCTGCTGGAGTTGGACAATTTCCGGGCGGAAGATGGCTACCTAGTATGGCAACGCGAGTTGGTGCGCTTTGCGGCAGTGCTCCAAAAGGCACTGGGCGAGGGCTGGCATATCGGGCGCCTGAGCAACAGCAAGTTCGGCGCGGTGCGCTTGGATGACCACCGCCAGCTGCGCACTGAGCCATTGCTCACCCTGGTGCTCAGCAGCTGTACCCGCAAAATTGACACCCAAGGCTGGGTAGACCGCGTCGGTTTGCGCATGGCTGGCGTGAGCACACCACTGACCTCTACCGGTTTGCAAGAGAATTTGCGTGTGCTAGAACACACCTTGCAGGCGTTGCCTCCGGGTAAACGTATTGCTCTCTTGTAAAAAGCAGTTGCAAACAGAGCACGGAATTTGCACTTGCCCCGATAGAATCAGGGCATGTTTATCCACCTTCGCCTGCACACTGAGTTCTCCGTCGTTGACGGCACGGTTCGTATTGACGAGGGCGTCAAAGCGGCCCAGTCGCATGGGCAAGGGGCTCTGGCCATCAGCGATCTGAGCAACCTGTTTGGCACCGTCAAGTTCTACAAAGAGGCGCGCGGCGCTGGCATCAAACCATTGATTGGTGCTGAGGTATGGCTAGAGGGATTTGCCAGCGCCGAAGGCAGTAAAGAGGCCCCGCTAGGGCGCGTGTTGCTGCTGGTGCAAAACAAACAAGGCTACTTAAACCTGAGCGAGCTGCTGGCACGCGCCTGGACGCAAAGCGCTGTGCGTACGCAAGCGGTGGTGAAGTTGGAATGGCTGCTGGCGCTCAATGAAGGTTTGATCTTGCTGAGCGGCGCGCAGGCAGGCCCTGTGGGGCAAGCCTTGGTGCAGGGCGATGCCGCGCGTGCGGGCGACATCGCCATGCAGTTGGCCAATGCTTTTACCCACCGCTTCTACATCGAGCTGCAGCGTGCAGGCCGCGCCGACGACGAGGCGCATGTGGCGGCCGCGGCCACTTTAGCTGCGCGGTTGAAGCTACCCGTAGTAGCCACGCATCCGATCCAGTTTTTAGCGGCAACGGACTACGAAGCGCACGAGGCGCGGGTGTGCATTGCGGAAGGCGAAATATTGGGCAATGCCCGGCGCGTGCGCAAGTTCACCCGCGAGCAGTACTTCAAATCGCCCACCGAGATGGCCGTACTGTTTGCCGACTTGCCCAGCGCGCTGGCCAACACGGCCGAGATTGCTCGGCGCTGCAACTTGACCATCGAGCTGGGCAAACCCAAGCTACCCGAGTTCCCTACGCCCGAGGTCAATGGCCAGCGCATGTCGGCTGAGGAGTATTTTCGCTATCTCTCGCACGAGGGCCTCAAAGAGCGTATGGCGCACTTGTACCCCGATGCCGCAGTGCGTGATGCAGAAATGCCGCGCTATGTGGAGCGGCTGGAGTTCGAGATCAACACCATTTTGAAAATGGGTTTCCCAGGCTACTTTTTGATTGTGGGTGACTTCATCCAATGGGCCAAGGCCAACGGCTGCCCCGTGGGGCCGGGCCGTGGATCGGGCGCTGGCTCGCTGGTGGCGTACTCGCTCAAAATTACCGATCTGGACCCGTTGCAATACAACCTGCTGTTCGAGCGGTTTTTGAACCCCGAGCGGGTGAGCATGCCCGACTTCGATATCGACTTTTGCCAAGCCAACCGCGACCGCGTGATTGACTATGTGAAGGCCAAGTACGGCAAAGAGGCCGTCAGCCAGATCGTCACCTTTGGCACCATGGCCGCGCGCGCGGCCATCCGCGACGTGGGCCGCGTGATGGACATGAGCTACACCTTTTGCGACGGCATCAGCAAGCTGATTCCCAACAAGCCGGGCACGCACATGACGATTGACGGCGCAATCAAGGCCGAGCCTATTCTGGCTGAGCGGCTGGAAAAAGAAGAAGAGGTGCGCACCCTGCTAGACATGGCCCGCAAGCTCGAAGGCATGACGCGCAACGTCGGCATGCACGCTGGCGGCGTACTGATAGCGCCGGGCAAGCTCACCGACTTTTGTCCGCTGTACCAACAGCCCGGCAGCGACTCGGCCGTCAGCCAGTACGACAAAGACGACGTAGAGGCCGTGGGTCTGGTGAAATTTGACTTCTTGGGCCTTGCCACGCTGACGATCGCCGAGATTGCCAAAGACTTCATCGTCGCGCGCCACAAAGGCCAGGAAAATTTTGCCTTTGAAGATATCCCGCTAGACGACGCAGAGACCTACAAGCTCTTTGCCGACGGCCGCACTGAGGCCGTGTTCCAGTTTGAAAGCCGGGGCATGCAAGGCATGCTGAAAGATGCCAAGCCCACGCGGCTGGAAGACCTGATTGCGCTGAACG
>JAYWHJ010000104.1:0-11211 GCA_043777795.1 Polaromonas sp.
GCTGCCTCCTCCTTGATGCCGCTGCGCTGAGTGCACCGCCGACCAGCTCTCGCGAAATAGTGGGCGATCAACCGCTGTGCCCCAACCATCCCACTACGCAGCTCTGGTGCTTGGTGTGCACAGCGCAGCGGCATCAAGGAGGAGGCCGCAGGCCGGAGGACAGCCGCGGAGCTGTGCACATCAAATGCCAGAGCGAGCACAGCACAAAAGGCGGTGCATCAATGCTTTACCCGAAGTTACTATGTATTTAGTAGCTGCTCCCGCGATATTCTAAAGGGCTACCACCCAATTAGGAATACAAAATCCGTCACACCGCCTGCGCCTCAAACCCCTGCGCCCGCAGCGCCTCCAGCACCTGGGTTACATGCGCGTGCCCTCGGGCTTGAATCACCAGCTCAATGTCCACGTTTTGCGCCGCCAACAAAGTAAAGGCGCGCTGGTGCTGCACCTCGTTGATGTTCGCGCCCATCTCCGACACCACTGCCGTAATGCGCGCCAACGAGCCCGGCACGTCGCGCGCACCTACGCGGATGCGCGCCAGCCGACCGGCGCGCACCATGCCGCGCTCGATGATGCTGGAGAGCAGCAGCGGGTCAATATTGCCTCCGCACAGCACCAGGCCCACCTTTTGGCCTTCGAACATCTCAGGGTGCTTGAGCACCGCCGCCAGGCCCGCCGCGCCTGCACCCTCGACCAAGGTTTTCTCTATCTCCAGCAGCATCACAATCGCCTGCTCAATATCGCCCTCGTCCACCAATAGCATATCGTCCACCAAGCTGCGGATAATCTCCTGCGGCAGCTTGCCTGGCGTACCCACGGCGATGCCCTCGGCAATAGTGCTGGCCCCTTGCTTGTGTGACGTGCCTTTGACGGCGTTGAACATCGCCGGGAAGCGCTGGGCCTGCACACCGACAATGCGGATGCTCGGTTTGATGGCTTTGGCGGCGATGGCAATACCGCCTATCAAGCCGCCACCGCCCACGGCGATAACCAGGGTGTCCAGCTGCGGCACGGCGTGCATCATCTCCAAGCCCACAGTGCCTTGGCCCGCGACGATCAACGGGTCGTCATAGGGGTGCACCAAGGTGAGGCCTTGGCTGGCCGCCAGCTCCAGCGCATGGCCGCGCGCCTCGTCCAGCGAGTTGCCGTACAGCACCACCTCAGCACCCAGGCGGCGGGTGTTCTCTACCTTCACACCGGGGGTAAACAGCGGCATCACAATTACCGCACGCAAACCCAGACGGGCGGCGTGGTGGGCTACGCCCTGTGCGTGATTACCAGCGCTCATGGCCACTACACCCTTGCAGCTGGCCAGGTCGAGCGTGGAGAGCTTGTTACACGCGCCGCGCTCTTTGAAGCTGGCGGTGAACTGCAGGTTCTCAAATTTCAGGTACAGCTGCGCGCCGGTGATCTGCGAGAGTGTTTTGCTCTCCACGCAGGGTGTGTTCAGCACCTGGCCTTGCAGGCGCGTAGCGGCGGTTTGGATGTCGTGCAATGTGATCATCACTGCATTGTGCGCAAAAACAGAGAAATGAGTTGGCTAATGTGTGGTGAATTTCACACATGCTGGCGGTGTAAATAAATCCCTTGTGTCTTCCCAAGTATCCAAAGCTGCGTTATCGTAGTTCTACCCACAAATACGGGGCAACCCGTTGGAGGCATCCATGGCCAAACGCTTAGCTACTATCAGTGTGATTGCAACAGACGGAAAACTCACCTCACCGGGGTTGAAGGACGCGCCTGTGCTCGATCTGATGTGCTCGCACTTTGTTCTGGCGTTGGCCGCCAAGCAAGGCGCCAAGCTCAATGTGCGCCGCGATCTCAACAGCCTCTTGTCTCTTGCGGGCCGCCATGTGGTGTGGCCCGAACATGTGCTGGAGAAAGTGCGCGAATTTTTAGCCCGCCGCTGCGTGGGCAACGAGTTTTGGCGCGGCCACGAGGCGCTCACCCACACCGAGTTTTTAGAGCGCCACGGCGCATGGCGTGGCCCGTACGAAGAAGGCACGCTATTCTTCTACCTCGACGAGTTTGCCAAAGACGCGCCCAAAGATCTGCTTACCCTGCTAGCCGCTACCCACGAGTGGCTGACCCATGCATTGAAAAAGCACTCCACCTTGGTCGAAAAAAATATCGATGCACTGGCCGGCCTGCTCCAGTTGAACAAAGCCGAGCGCGCCCTGCTGCTGTACGGCACGCTGGCCCGCTACCAGCGCGACCTGCGCAGCCTGCTGGTCGAGTTCAAGGTGAACAACGCGCCCGAAGCCTATGCCGCGCTGGCCGACATCGCTGGCGTGAAAGCCAGCGAAGTGGCCGAAGCCCTGCGTGCAGGCTCGAGACTGGAGCGCATCGGCATGGTGGAGAATTTAATCAGCGAACACAACATCACCGACCTGGCTGACCTCATGAAAGTCAGTGAGAAGCTCCCCCCCGTGCTGATGCGCGAGTACCGCGACCAAAGCGAACTGATGGCCGTCTTTACCCGCCCGGCCACCAAAACCGAGCTGGCAACCAAGGACTTTCACTTCGTGCAGGAAGAGGTGGACGTGCTGATCAGCCTGATGCGCAACGCGGTAGAGCGCAAAGAGCTGGGCGTCAACGTGCTGCTGTACGGCCCCCCCGGCACCGGCAAAACCGAGCTGGCCAAAGTGGTGGCGCATGCTGCGGGCCTGGAGCTGTTTGAAGTGGAGTACGCTGACCGCGACGGCAATTCATTGAGCGGCCGCGACCGCTACCGCTCGCTGCAAATTGCACAGGTCTTTCTCAAAGGCGCGCAGCAAGCCACGCTGTTGTTTGACGAAGTGGAAGACGTGTTCCCGCCCATCAGCGTGGACGCTGCGCAACTGATGGCGCGCCAAGAGCAGCAGGCTTTGTCAGCCGCAGTCAGCCACAGCGTGAACGGCAAGGCCTGGGTGAACCAGATTTTGGAAGGCAATACCGTGCCCACCATTTGGGTGACCAACCGCATCGAGCAAATTGACCCGGCCTTTCGCCGCCGCTTTGCCTACCACCTGGAGCTCAAATCGCCACCGCCCGGGGCGCGCGAGCAGCTAGTGCGCAAGACGCTGGAGGGCGTGGCGATCAGTGACGGTTTTGTGGCCAAGCTCACTGAACGCAAAGGCCTCACGCCAGCGCAGATTCGTACCGCAGTGCGCTTTGCCGGGTTGGCAAAGTCCAGCGACGACACCGCTGGGTTTGAAAAGCTGATAGAACGCCAGCTTAAAAATTCTGACGAAGCCTTGGGCAACAAAGCCACCAGCGACAAAACCCGCAAACAGGTCACCACCTACGATTTGGACATGCTCAACGTGGAGACGCGTTTTGACATTGCGCGTATTGTCGAGGCCCTTAAGGCGCGTGGCCACGGCACCCTGTGCTTCTATGGCGCGCCCGGCACCGGCAAAACCGCGCTGGGCGAGCACATCAGCCGCGCTCTGGGCAAGCCGCTCATCGTCAAGCAGGCCAGTGATTTGATCAGCAAGTTTGTTGGCGAGACCGAGCAAAACATGGCCGCCATGTTCAAAGAAGCCGAGGCCGAGAAAGCTGTACTGCTGCTGGACGAAGCCGACAGCTTTTTGTCCGACCGCCGGGGCGCGCAGCGCAGCTACGAGGTGACCGAGGTGAACGAAATGTTGCAGCAGATGGAGCGCTACAACGGCATTTTTGTCTGCACCACCAACTTGCTAGACCGCATCGACCAAGCCGCGCTGCGCCGCTTCACCTTCAAGATCAAGTTCAAGCCGCTCACCAAAGAGCAGCGCGAGAAGATGTTCGTCACCGAAGCCCTGGCAGGTGATGCGACTAAATTTGACGAGGCATTGCGTACGCGTCTGGCCAAGCTCGAGCAGCTCTCCCCTGGTGACTTTGCAGCGGTGAAACGCCAAGTAGACATCTTGGCCACCGAGTTCTCAGCTGACGAGTTTATCGAGCAGCTAGAGGCTGAGCACCGCATCAAACCCGAAGTGCGCGAGGCACGGGGCATGGGGTTTATACAGTAGTTTTTGTATATGAAAATAGCCACTAGCGCAACTAAATATTGCGACAGCAGCTATTGATTTGATAGTATGCAGGTGCTGTGAGGCATCTGCATACTAAACTTTGCTGTTAGCCAAAACCTACCTGTCCGCCATCGTTCTTGGTCACCACAATGGTGGCAGAGCGTGGGCGCTTGGGTACAGCACCGGCTGCGCCTTTGACCGCATCAGGCCAGTAGCTGGTCCACTTGGTGGGGTCGGCCAAGTTGACTTGCGGTGTGTCTTCGCCGGGGTGCTGGATGTTGACGAAGATAGCTTTGCCGTCGGGGGTTTCGGCAATGCCGGTGACTTCTGCCTCCAGCGGGCCTACCAGGAAGCGCTTGAGTTCGGCTGCCGTGGGTTTTTTGCCTACAAAGGTTTCCACTGTTTTGGCGGCTACTGCGGGGGCCGTGGCGGTAGCCGCTACAGCTGGATAGGTGATGCTCGTCTTGGCACCGTCGCCGCGTGCACCTGGCAAGCCGCCTAGCAGCATGCAGTTGGTTACGTCGGTGTAGCGACCATCGTCGGTTTGCACCCAGCAGATGCTGGTGGCCTGGCTGAACCACAGGCCGTCGGGGCTGGAGAAGTCGTTGTCAGCCGTCAAACCCGACAGGTTGACGGTGGCACCGTCAGCGCCCGCCTCGGCACCGAAGAGGTAAACGTCCCAGTTAAAGCTGGTGGCAGCGGGCTCGCCGCCTGCTTCGGAAAAACGGATGATGTGGCCGTTAACGTTGCCACGGTTGGTGACCGGTGGGGTGGCGGTGCCATAGGTGTCGCTGTAGGCGCGCGGGTTGGCGGGGTCGGCCGTGGCCGAGGTGCGCGACGAGTTGTTGGTCATGGTCATGTACACGTCGTTGTTTTTGGGGTTGACTGCGCCCCACTCTGGACGGTCCATCTTGGTGGCACCAACGGCATCGGCGGCCAGACGGGTGTTGAGCATCACGTCAGCCTGGTCGACAAAGGTGTAGACGGTATTGGCTTTGATCGCGGCGTTGTCGAAATTGAGGGCAATCCAGCTGCCGCTACCGTCGGCGTTGAACTTGGCAACGTACAAAGTGCCGTCGTCAAAATACTTGTCGCCGATGGCCATACGGTTGGTGGCGCTGCTGTCCGCGGCATTCCACGTGGCCTTGGAGACAAACTTGTACATGTACTCGTTGTTGGAGTCGTCACCCATGTACACCGCAATCGATTTGCCTTGCACAGGCTTGGGCATCACGGCGGCTTCGTGGGCAAAGCGGCCCATGGCAGTGCGCTTTTTGATCGGAGCTGCTTTGTCGTACGGGTCGATTTCAACGATATAGCCGAAGGTATTGGCAATGTTGCGGTAGTCGTCGCTGCCATCTGTCGATGTGCCCACGCTGCTCATGTCCCAGCGCTGGTACAGGTCGCCGGTGCGATCGGACTCCCAACCGTAACGGCTGGCTACGTTGGACTCTAAGCCAGTCGTGGCGTTGACAACCCGGGCGCGACCATAACGGCTGATGCTCACGATTTCTTTGGCCGTGCGTTTGGCGTTGTCGCCCGCAGCGCGGAAGAAGTAACCAGCCCAGTTCTCTTCGCAGGTCATGAAGGTGCCCCAGTAGCTGTAGCCAGTACCGCAGTTGTTTTGGGTACCACGTGTTTGCACGCCGGTCGCAGAGAATCTGGTTTTCATGGCGCCGCTGCCGCGCAAGGGGCCAGACAGCTCCATGGTGGTCGTCGGGGTAATGCGGCGGTTGTAAGCAGAGTCGACGGGGTAAGTCCACTTGCCGTCAGCGCCTTGCCGTACTTCGATCACGGCGCAGCCATGCACAGCCACTTCTTTGTCCACTTCGGCTTTCACGCGAACACCCGTGGTTGGGCCATTGGCGTGCAACCAGTTTTGTACCATGTACTCGTGGTTCATGGCCAGCAGGCCACGGGTGGAGCCCAAGGGGTCGCGCGCTGTACCGGCTGCGTTCAGGCCAAAGTATTCAATGCCGTCGTGGCAATCGCCGCTGCGCTTGTCAAAGTCGGTGTCCGTACCATCGTTTTTGTAGGCGGCTAGGCCCGTGACGATTGGGTCGCCCGTGCGGTAAAGGGTGGTGGAGGTGTAGCCCGCAGCCACGGTGATGGTATCGGCCAGGTTTTTAGCTACTGTGTTAAAGCCCAAAGCTTTTTGTGCAGGGGCCGCAGGCGGTGCTGCTGCAGCCGCAGGTGCTGCGGCTACTGGGTCGTCGCTACCGCCACAGGCTGCCAGCGCGATGCTGCCGAAGATGGCAGTTGCGCCAGTGCCTACAGCGCCTTTGAACAGCGACCGGCGGCCCATGCGGGCCTGCAACACGCTGTCAAAATGGACGTTAGAGCTGGTGTTATTAATGTGGTCGTCTGCATCGACAAAATCTACGGGTGCGGGTGCTGGCTTGACTATCGCGTTCATGGCTACGTTGTCCTTGATGGTTGAGAAAACCATCATCATCCAATCTGCACATGAAAGCTGCGTGACATCTTTGTGAAGAATTGATGACGCACCCTCTCAAACCCCTCACTGCATCAGCCGCAACACATCTTGCCCGTAGGCCTCTAGTTTTTTAGCCCCCATGCCGCTGACACCTGACAGCTCTGCCAAGGACTGCGGCGCGAGCGTGGCAATGGAGATCAAGGTGGCATCGTGGAAGATCACGTAGGCGGGCAGGTTGTGCTCTTTGGCCACCTCGGCGCGCCAAGCTTTGAGGGCGGCAAAGCGCTCACGTGCGCCCAGGTTCATGTCGGCGGTGGCTTTTTCTTTGTTGATTTTGTCTTTGATGGATTTTTCGCTGCTGGCTTTGCGCGAGGATGAGGTGGCGCGCTCAGTGCTAGCCTCTCGCACCTCCAGCCTTTGGTCGCTACGCAAAAACTCTTTGGCCGCTGCAGTGAGTTGCAAAGTGTTGAAAGCCTCGGCGTTGACATTGATCATGCCCAGCGCGATGAGCTGTCTGAATACACTGCGCCACTGCTGCTCACCCACATCCGCTCCTATGCCATACGTGCTCAGCGTGCTGTGATTGAACTGCGTCATTTTGTCGGTGGTTTTGCCGCGCAAAATATCAATCAAATGCCCTGCACCAAAGCTGATGCCGCTGGCCTGCTGCACGCGGAAGATGCAGCTGATGGCTTTGCGCGCCGCCTCGGTGGCATCCCACACCGCAGCGGGGCTCATGCAGTTGTCGCAGTTGCCACATCTGAAACTCAAACGTTTTCCATCACTGTCTAGTTCACCCGTGACCTTCTGATCAAAGTAACCTAGCAAGCGCCCACGCCTGCAATCCATAGCCTCGGATAAGGCCAACAGCGCATCAAGTTTGCCGCGCATCACCTGCTTGTACGTCTCGCCTGCCGGGCTCTCGTCGATCATGCGGCGCTGGTTGACTACGTCTTGCAGGCCGTAGCACATCCAGGCGTTGGCAGGCTCGCCGTCGCGGCCTGCGCGGCCTGTTTCCTGGTAGTAGCCTTCGATGTTTTTGGGCATGTCCAGGTGGGCCACAAAGCGCACATCGGGTTTGTCAATGCCCATACCAAAGGCAATCGTGGCCACCATCACCACCGCCTCGCCCAGCGTGCCGTCGCTACGCAAAAACGCGTCTTGGTTGGCTTGGCGCACTGCGCGGTCTAGCCCGGCGTGGTAGGGCAGAGCGCGCACGCCATGCTCACACAGCATGTCGGCCACCTCTTCTACTCGCTTGCGGGACTGGCAGTACACAATGCCTGCGTCGCCGGTGTGCTCGGTGTCGATAAAGCGCAGCAGTTGTTTGCGTGGGTCGTTCTTTTCGACGATTTTATAGCGAATGTTGGGGCGATCAAAGCTGCTGACAAACTGTTCTGCGCCTTGCAGTTGCAGCCGCTCGACGATGTCGCTGCGCGTCAAGGCATCGGCAGTAGCGGTGAGTGCGATGCGCGGCGTGTTGGGAAAGCGCTCATGCAGCACGGTGAGCGCGCGGTACTCGGGCCGAAAGTCATGCCCCCACTGGCTCACGCAATGGGCCTCGTCTATGGCAAACAGGCTCAGTTGCCCGCGCTCGTACAGCGAGTCCATCAGAGCCAAAAAACGGGCATTGGTCACCCGCTCGGGCGCGGCGTACAGCAGGGTGATTTCGCCGCGCAGCAGCTTTTGCTCAACCTCGCCAGCCTCTTGGCCGCTGAGAGTGGAGTTTAAAAATGCGGCTTCTACGCCCGCTTCGTGCAGAGCGCCCACTTGGTCATGCATCAGCGCGATCAGCGGCGAGACGACCACCGCGATGCCTTTGCCCAACTGCTGGCGCGCAATCGCCGGTATTTGGAAGCACAGCGACTTGCCACTGCCCGTAGGCATCAGCACCAGCGCATCGCCACCCCGGATCACATGCTGTATCGCAGCTTCTTGGTGGCCTCGAAACGCGGAGTAGCCAAAGACGTCGTGGAGGATAGTGTGCGGCAGAGACAAGGCGTGAACAGCTTACAAAGGTGAAACAATTTCGCTACTAATACAGTAGCTGCTCCCGCAATATTCTATTGGGCTAGAAGCCCATTTTAGTTCAAGAATGGCGCTGCTGGAGCACTTTTTCATCCGTTGGCTAGCCAGCGGGGCTGTACATATTAAGCTGCAGCCGCTCGCGCTCGATCACCCGCGCCACGGCTGGCAGGGTGGCCAGCTTTTGTACGTGCGCCCAGGCGGCGGAAAAGCCTGTGGGGTTAATGCCTGCGATGCTGCCCCAGCGCAACAAGGTGAGGGCATAGCAGTCCAGTGGGCCCACGGTGTCACCTGCCAGAAAGAGGCGGCCTTGGCTTTGCGCTGCGCTGACCAGCGCGTCGATTTCGGCCAGCTGTTTAGCAAACAACTGCGTGTTGTAGCTTTTTAAATCCGCATGCAACGCCGGATTATCGGTAAATTTTTGCGGCATAAAAATATGCGTGAAGGTCGGGTGCACGGTATTGTTCATCCATGCCAGAGTCTGCAGCGTGCGCGCTTTGGCCAAGGGCTCGCTGGGCACATACTGCATATCGGGATACCGGTCACTCAGGTAGCTCACAATAGCGACGATTTGGGTGACGCAGTGCCCACCATCCACCAGTACCGGCACCTGGCCGCGAGGGTTGATAGTCTGGTAGGCGGGGCCGTTTTGCTCACCCTTGTGCAATTTAACCATGATGGGCTCATACTCGGCGCCCGCCGCTTCGAGCAACACATGCGGTACAAACGAACATGCGCCGGGCGCAAAATACAGCTGGGTAGACATGGGTACACTCCGTTGGTAATGCCGCCCATTTTAAGGCCGTTTGGTGCCAGTTCACGTCGTGCGACACCCTGCTTGGGCGGCGCGCTTGTAGGTTATTTGAGCCTCTAGCGCCCTAAAATATTGCGAGAGCAGCTATGAAATCAATAGTTACTGAAATAGCTTGTCCATGCCGCCAACGAGACGATGCGCCGATGGCTTATGCCCAGTGCTGCCAACCGTGGCACCTGGGTTGGCAGCATGGCGTGCATGCCACTACGCCCGAACAGCTAATGCGCTCGCGCTACAGCGCTTATGCGCTGGCTACCCACAACAACCCCCAAGGTCACGCGATGCTGACCTATCTACAGGCCACGTGGCACCACAGCAGCGCCCCCGGTGATTTGGAGCTATCTCCTATCCAATGGACGGGCCTGCAAGTGCTGATCGCCGACCAGTCGCAGGACGCAGGCATTGTGGAGTTTGTGGCCCATTACAAAGAGAACGGCAAAGCCCAAAAAATGCACGAGATCAGTCGCTTTACCCGTAGCGACGATGGTGCCAGATGGTTGTACATTGATGGACAAACAGATTAGACAAGCCGCTACGCGTCTGGGCGCCCTGCACATTTAGTTCAAGGGTTGGCGCCTCTGCGTTGCAAAGCGCCAAACACCTAAGTCTTTTGCACCCGTTCTGCGTAGCGGTTAAACCGCCATGCACTGCCATCGAGGGTAATGCGTTGCCACACTGCGCGCTTGGCAGCTGGCGCGAGCTCTGGCCAGTGCTGGACCTCACTAAAACTGCGTCCGCAGCCTTTGCAAAAATCGTCGCCTTGGCTGGTGGAGCAAATGGCGATGCAGGGTGTATCGGGCGTGCTTTCGTACCAAACCAGCCAAGCCGAGAAGGCCTTGCGCGGCATGCTGCGCTCGTCAGCCCGGTCTTGGTGGTAAAAAACCAACAGCGCATACACCTCGGCCAAGGCCCGCAACTCGGGGGCCAAGGTGATGCCATCGGGCGAGGGCGCGCGGGCGCGCCAGTAGTTGATGGCCGCTTCGATGTCGGTGATATGGATGCCTACACTGGCAGTGCTGCTGCCAGCAGGCGAGGCAGGGGCGCCGGCTGGCGAATGGGTAGGTATCGTGGACATGGGGAGGGGATGATACCGCGCCCCAGCCCCAGGCCCGCTATGTGGCCGAGATATACCTCAATGGCCGCTCTTGAGCGATGTGCTGACGCTCCGCAGCATGGTGATGGCCAAAACTGCAACCACCACGCCCAACGACACCCGTACCAGCATCTTGAACACGTCAATCAGCGCCATCTTAGTGCCGATAAATACCAGTACGACGGCCTAGTCATGGGTGGGCAGATGGAATTTGCTGGCCACTGCAGCGAACAAAAAGTACATCGCCCGCAAGCCCAGCCTGGCAAACACGTTGGAGGTCAAGACAATGAAAGGGGCGTTGGTTATGGAAAAGATGGCGAGGATCGAGTCCACCGCAAAAATCACATCCGTCAACCCTACCAGGCAGATCACCATGAACAGTGGTGTGGCTATCTCTGTGCCGTTCTCTACAGTCCAGAATTTTTCACCGTCGTAGTGTTTGCCAATCGGCAAAATCCGGCGAAGCAGCTTCAGTGCAGGGTTGTCATGCAGCGACAGCACTTTGCCCGCAGCCCACCCCATCTTGACGCCGGTGAGGAACTCCAGCGCCTTGATAGCCTGCGCACCACGCATGAGCCCGCGTATCGCCAAATGGCTAAGCCATAGTGCACAGGAAAGCTGGCGCACCTCTAAAACCCCCCGGTGCTGGGCCCTTGTGGGTCTTGTACTGGGGGCTTTGTGTTTTGGAAGCCTGGCGCGCGGTGCTATGCTACGCGCATGAAGTTACTCATTAAATGGCTGCTCAGTGCCATGGCCTTGCTGGCCGTGGCGCATTTTTATTCCGGCGTTACGGTTCAAAGTTTCACAGCCGCTTTGATCGCCGCCTTTGTGATTGGCCTGCTCAACA
>JAYWHJ010000105.1:0-29303 GCA_043777795.1 Polaromonas sp.
GCCAGCGCCTTGTCGCTGGCCGCTGGAGCGGGCGCGCCGCTGGCATTGAACCTGCTTGCCGCCGGCTCTGCTGCTGCACAAACAGCAGGGGACTACCGCGCGATCGTGTGCCTGTTTATGTTTGGCGGCAACGATTCATTCAACATGGTGCTGCCCACCGATAGCGCATCTTGGGCTGCCTACTCCTCGATGCGCGCATCCATTGCGCTACCAGCGCCGGGCACGCCGCCCAATCCGAGTGCCAGCACGAGTTCTTTGGCGCGATGGGGCGGTGTGCTGCCGATCATGCCCACCAATCCGCAAGGGCGTAGCTATGCTTTGCACCCCCTCATGGGTAGCCTGCAAACGATGTTTAACACTGATCGACGCTTAGCGGTGATTGCCAATGTGGGCCCCTTGGTTGCTCCAACCAGCAAGGAGCAATACAACCAGCCTTCCCATCCACGACCACCACGGCTCTTCTCGCACAACGATCAGCAAAGCATGTGGCAAACCATGCTGCCTGAAGGTGCCACTTCGGGATGGGGCGGACGCATGGCCGACCAACTTGTAGCCAGCAATACCGGGGCAGCGTTTACCGCCATTTCCGCTGCAGGCAATGCCGTCTGGTTATCTGGGCAGCAAGTGCGCCAATACCAAGTCAGCGGCATGGGCGCCCAGCGACTGGGGTCTGACAACAACAACCTCGTCTATGAATCCTCTGCGGTGGCCAACGCGCTGACCAACATTGTTCGTAGCGCACAAGGCAGCCATGTACTTGAGGCTGACGTGGCTGCAATTGCCGCTCGCTCAATCGCCGCCGAAAGCACCCTGCGCGGCGCATTGCGCCCGCCCACAGACCTCGCGTTTGGAACACCGGCATCAGGCAGCTATAACCCGAGCATTGACCCTAAGCTGATGTACTTCAGCCCATCTAACGGTAAGCCAGAGTTCAGCGCCTTGGCGCAGCAATTGCAGGTGGTGGCGCGCCTCGTGCAAGCCGGCATGACCGGGGCTACGGGTGTGAAGCGGCAGGTGTTTTTTGTGAGTGTGGGGGGGTTTGACACCCACAATAATCAAAACACGCAACACAACGAATTGATGGCGCGGGTCGCACATGCCATGCAATATTTCGATACCTCGCTGGGGGCCATCAACGCACGCAACAACGTCACCACTTTTACCGCCAGCGACTTTGGTCGCACCTTTACCACCAATGGTGATGGCACCGATCATGGCTGGGGTGCGCATCAGTTCGTGATGGGCGGAGCGGTGCGTGGCGGCGATATTTTCGGCACATTCCCCACCTTAGTTGCCAAGAAGTCGGGCAGTAACGACTTCGAAAGCCCAGATCAAGTACGAAATGGTGCGATGTTGCCCACTACTTCAGTGGATCAGTTGGGTAGCACGCTCGGGCGTTGGTTCGGCCTGTCGGACAGTCAGGCGCTGTCGGTGTTCCCAAATTTGGCGAATTTCGATACTGCGGCACGCAATCTGGGCTTCATGCGCTGAGTCCATACCCATCCTAGTTGGCGGATTGGAGGGCTGGACACCCGCTGATCGAGTCCAACAGATGGTGGATCGCCGGGCTAGGCGAGGGGCTCGGGTTGATTTGACGTCTATCCGGATGCACGGCACGCCTTCAACTGGATCGACACAGCCCGCAGGCCGAGTATTAGGTTGTTTGATGGAATACCACGAGGCCTCGGCGCCAAACTCCATGCAGAAACACTGGGAGTTTTTTTAACGCACTGTAGGCACTGGTATTCGCTAAAAAGCGGGCTAATCGTTGTTTGCGCGGCCATCAATCTTTTTGGCCTCGAGTTCGCTGTGCGACATGAGTTTGTCGGTATAGGCAATGGCCATGGCGCTGAGCAAGAAGGTGACGTGGATGATGGTTTGGTACATCAGCACTTTGTCTGAATAATTGGCCGCGTTGATAAATGTTTTAAGCAGGTGGATGGACGATATGCCGATGATGGCGGTAGCGAGCTTGACCTTCAGCACGCTGGCGTTTACATGGCTCAGCCACTCGGGTTGATCGGGGTGGTTTTCCAGGTTCATGCGGCTCACAAAGGTTTCGTAGCCACCCACAATCACCATGATGAGCAGGTTGGAGATCATCACCACGTCAATCAGCGCCAACACTACCAGCATGATGACGGTCTCGTTCAGGCCGGTGAGCTTGGCATCCGACACATAGCCAATGCTTTTGACCAGCGCGTCAATGTCGCTCTGGTTGCCAAAGGCCGCACCGATCAGGTGGTACAGCTCTAGGCCAAAGTGAAACACGTACACCGCTTGCGCGGCAATCAGGCCCAAATACAGCGGCACTTGCAGCCAACGGCTGGCAAAAATAAAGTTAGACAAAATGGGCATGCCGCCCTTGGGTCTGTTGGGGTTTTTGTGTGGTGATGACATAGTGCGCAAAGAATAAGGGATATCGGGTTTTTACCGATGAATTGATTGTAGTTGCCTGATGTGGCGGGCCTGTGAAATGGATAAATTAGTAGGCTGCGCGTAAGTCAGTGCCAAGTAAGTGCAAACCCTGATATTAGGCCACAAATCAAACCCCGCTTGGAGACAAACCCATGAGCACCGCTATCGAATCCGTCTTGGTCGAAAACCGCGTTTTCCTCCCCTCCGCCGCCGCAACTGCAGGCGCTCGCATCTCCAGCATGGCGCAATACGACGCGATGTGCCAAGAAGCTGCGGATGACTTTGAAGGCTACTGGGAAAGGCTAGCCCGCGCCAACCTGAACTGGGCCAAGCCATTTACCAAAACGCTGGACGAGAGCAAGGCCCCGTTCTACAAATGGTTTGACGACGGCACTTTGAATGCATCCGCCAACTGCCTGGACAAGCACATCGGCACGGCTACAGAGAACAAAACCGCCATCATCTTTGAAGCCGACGACGGCGCAGTGACGAAGGTGACGTACAAAGAACTTTTAGCTAAAGTCAGCCAGTTTGCCAACGCCCTGAAAGCGCGCGGCATTCAAAAAGGCGAGCGCGTGTTGATCTACATGCCCATGACGATCGACGGCGTAGTAGCCATGCAAGCCTGCGCGCGCATTGGCGCAACCCACAGCGTGGTGTTTGGTGGCTTTAGCGCCAAGAGCCTGCAAGAGCGCATCATCGACGCGGGCGCAGTGGCGGTCATTACATCGAACTTCCAAATGCGCGGCGGCAAAGAGCTGCCGCTCAAAGCTATCGTGGACGAAGGCCTTGCCCTGGGCGGCTGCGAGAGCATCAAGACCGTGCTGGTGATGCAGCGCACGCCCACCGCCTGCAATATGGTGGCGGGCCGCGACATTACTTTTGCCGAGGCGTTGAAAGGCCAAAGCGAGGTATGCCCGCCCGAGATGGTAGGCGCAGAGCACCCGCTGTTCATCTTGTACACCTCAGGCTCCACCGGCAAACCCAAAGGCGTGCAGCACAGCACTGCAGGCTACCTGCTGTGGGCCAAGCTCACGATGGACTGGACGTTTGACCTCAAGCCCACCGACATCTTCTGGTGCACCGCCGACATCGGCTGGATCACCGGTCACACCTACGTAGCCTACGGTCCGCTGGCTGCTGGTGCTACACAAATCATATTTGAAGGCATCCCCACCTTCCCCAATGCCGGGCGCTTTTGGCAGATGATCGAGAAGCACAAGTGCACGATTTTCTACACCGCACCTACGGCCATTCGTTCACTCATCAAAGCCGCCGAGGGCGACGAAAAAGTGCATCCTGCGCGCAGCGATTTGAGCAGCTTGCGCATCCTGGGCAGCGTGGGCGAGCCGATCAACCCCGAAGCCTGGATGTGGTACCACAAGCACGTAGGCGGCGAGCGTTGCCCGATTGTGGACACCTTCTGGCAGACCGAGACCGGCGGCCACATGATTACCCCGCTGCCCGGTGCCACGCCTTTGGTACCCGGTTCGTGCACTTTGCCGCTGCCCGGCATCATGGCCGCCATTGTGGACGAAGTTGGCGGCGACGTGCCCAATGGCTCTGGCGGCATGCTGGTCGTCAAGCGCCCCTGGCCATCGATGATCCGCACCATCTGGGGCGACCCAGACCGCTTTGTCAAAAGCTACTTTCCCCCCGAGATGGGCGGCACATACTACTTGGCTGGTGACGGCGCAGTGCGCAGCGTAGACCGTGGCTACTTCCGCATCACCGGCCGCATTGACGACGTGCTCAACGTCTCGGGCCACCGCCTGGGCACGATGGAGATTGAATCTGCCCTGGTGTCATGCAGCCACCTGGTAGCCGAAGCCGCCGTAGTCGGACGCCCCGACGATTTGACGGGCGAGGCCATCAGCGCCTTCGTCGTCCTCAAGCGCAGCCGCCCCACAGGCGAAGAAGCCAAGCAAATCGCCAACGAGCTGCGCGCTTGGGTAGCCAAAGAAATCGGTCCCATTGCCAAGCCCAAAGACATCCGCTTTGGCGACAACCTGCCCAAAACCCGCAGCGGCAAAATCATGCGCCGCTTGCTGCGCTCTATCGCCAAGGGGGAAGAGATTACGCAAGATACTTCTACGTTGGAAAATCCGGCGATTTTGGTGCAGTTGGCTGAGAAAATTTAAGCCTTATGGGCCTCTAGCCTAATAGACTATCGCGGGAGCAGCTACTGAAAACGTAGCTGCCATAGGGTTTTGTCTATGTACTGGCACGCGCACTGCTACGGCGCAATGCCCACGCCACCCGAGCACCGGCCCGCTTTGCGGGTGGCATCTGCGGTACTCAAAAGTTGGGGAAGCGGCTAAACTCGCTTCGCTCAGACAACGCCGCTTCTAATCCCAAATGTCGAAGTCCCTCGGGCCCGGCGCACTTATTGGGTGGCGTAGGCATTGCACCGCAGTAGCGCGCGTGCCAGTACGTAGAAGCAAACGTAGAGCGCTACGCTTTCAGTAGCTGCTCCCGCAATATTCTATTGGCCTGCAGGCCTAAAACTCTTGTAAAAACCCCGCTAAAAGCGGCCTTGACAGCTTCGTCCATCTCAAATCGACTAAGAGCTGGAAACCGCCTGCATTGATCCCCGCACGGCTTCGTCCTAGAATGATCGCCACACCATGAGCTTTCACACTTTCCCTGCGCCAGAGCTACAGATATCGCAATGGCTTAACACTGACAGCCCTATCACCCTCGCGGGCCTGCGAGGCCGGGTTGTAGTGCTGCATGCGTTTCAAATGCTGTGCCCGGGCTGCGTGTCGCACGCTCTGCCGCAGGCGACCAAGATCGGCGAGACCTTTCCCGAGGCGGATGTGGCAGTGATTGGCCTGCATACGGTGTTTGAGCACCACGCGGTAATGGGCGTGGAGGCGCTCAAAGCATTTGTGCACGAGTACCGCATTGGCTTTCCGGTAGGCGTAGACCAAGCCAGCGCAGGCAGCGGCATACCGCTGACCATGCAGGCCTACAGCATGCAGGGCACGCCTAGCCTAGTGTTGATTGACCGCAAAGGCACCGTGCGCCTGCACCGCTTTGGGCGCATGGACGACATGCATCTGGGCGCGCTGATTGGCCAACTGGTGATGGAGATGCCAGAGCCAAGCGCTGCGATAAAGCATGAGGGCGGTAAGCCCGCTACGGCAACAGGACTGTGTGATGAACATGGGTGCCCGATTCCCACATAGGGTGGTATTTTTCCTATGCTCACACCTTTGCCACTGGCTCGCGCATCGTCACAAACTCTTCTGCGACAGTGGGGTGGATGCCGATGGTGCTGTCAAACATAGCCTTGGTTGCACCTGCCTTCAGGGCCACAGCGAAGCCCTGCACAATCTCGCCTGCATCGGGCCCTACCATGTGCAGGCCCACTACGCGGTCGCTGGCATCGTCGACTATCAGTTTCATCAAGGTGCGTTCGGTACTGCCGCTGAGCGTGTGTTTTAACGCTTTGAATTCGCTGCGGTACACCGTCACTGCACCAAACTTCTGCTGCGCCTGTGCTTGTGAAAAACCCACCGTGCCAATACTGGGGTGGGTAAATACGGCGGTAGGAATGTAGTCATAACTCATACTACGGGCCTGCTTACCAGCGGCGGGCCCAAGCAAGTGGTCTACCAGCACCATGGCTTCGCCCAGTGCGACGGGCGTGAGCTGAACGCGCGATGTCACGTCGCCCAGCGCATAGATGGAAGGCACATTGGTTTGATAGCACGCGTTAACCACGATCGCGCCATCGTTTCGCTGCACCACGCCCGCTGTAGCTAACCCCAAGCCTTTGACCAGAGGCACTCGCCCTGTGGCATACAGCACTGCATCGACCTCTGTGGACGAACCGTCGGCCAGTGTGACCGTGAGCCCACCCTCGGGCAAAGTAGAGCGTGCAATCGCGGCGACGTCTTGGCCCAAGCGCAGGTCCACCCCCGTTTTGACCATCTCAGCCGCTACAAAATGGCGCACTTCGTCGTCAAAGCCGCGCAGCACCTGGCTGCCCCGGTAAAGTTGCAGCACGCTGGCTCCCAGGCCGTTAAAAATGGATGCAAACTCACAGGCAAAATAGCCACCGCCCACAATCAGTAAGCGTTTTGGGAAAGGCTCCAGGTCGAAAATTTCGTTGGACGACATCACCAACTCGCGCCCCGGTATGTCGGGGACATGGGGTGTGCCGCCCGTAGCCAGCACAATATTGCGCGCCGTGTGTGAGGTGCCACTAACCACCACAGTGTTTGCGCCTGTTAGTTGGGCGTGGCCATGCAGCGTGTGCACCCCTGCGCCCGCTAGCAACTTGGCATAGACGCCGTTTAACCTGCTAATCTCCCGCTTGCGATTACCTTTGAGGGTGTGCCAATTGAGTTGAGGCAAGCTGCCATCAGCGTACTCCCAGCCAAAACCCCGCGCCTCTTCAAATGCCTCGCCGTAATGTGCAGCGTAGCTATAAAGCTTTTTGGGAATGCAGCCCAAGTTGACGCAGGTGCCGCCCAAGTTGTCCAGCCCGCCGGCTTCCGCCAGCGCTACCCTGGCACCCCGCTGCGCTGCCATGCGCGCAGCCCGCACACCACCGCTGCCACCTCCGATGACAAACAGGTCAAAGTCAAAATGGGTGGTGGTGTCGGTGGTCGTGGCGGTCATCGGCAGTTTTCGATATTTAAGTGCTTAGGTCGGGCCTATGGGCGGCGGCCAGAAGTTTAGGCATATTACCCATCGCTGCCATAGCTTGGCTGCGCAATTTCTCCAAAATAGCCATTTTTCCAGCATCACTGCGGTCCGCTGATGCCATTACTTTGCCAAAACCGTCCAGACGGCTAGCGCGCATCCATTCGCGCAGGGTTTTGTCTTGGCTCCATTGCATCTGGTTCATCATATTGGCCGCCATGGTTTGCACATAGCCGGCGATGTTTTCAGGGAAGGGCACGTTGCCGCACAGTCTGTTCTTTTGGGCATCATCAGCGTAGCGCGCCTCTACATAGGCAATCATCGCGCTGCTAAAACTGGGCAAGGGCGCGCGCACCAGTTGCAGCACTATTTTGCCGGGCTGAAATATTGGCTGCATGGGCCGGGGCTCTACCGCAGAGGCCGTGCAGTCGATGTACAGGGTGCCAGGCTCCATGGGCACGCGCCCACCGTCCAGCACCATTGCGTCTGGCTCAATGGTTTGCACACGGCCCTGGCGTACCACGTTGGTAATTCGGCGCAGCAGCGCCACTTCGCCTTTGGACATGGTTGCAAAGTGGAACATGCTGGGCGTGTGCTCGGGGTAGATGCGCAGCATCTGGTCTGCGGCCTCTAGGCGCAGAAACAAGTCCTGAACGCCAGTGGCATTGGCAAAGCACTCCATTTGTGCGGCTTGGCCGCCAATAGATTCGTTGAAAAATTCATTACCCGGTTGGGTGCACAGACGGTTGACCAACCAGGAGTCGCGCGGCATGACCCAAGTGATGGACTCGGGCGCTGCGCCACAATTGAGCAGCCAAATACCTACGTCCATTGCGGTTTTGCCTGCGCCGAGGATGCAGTAGCGCTTGGGGCGAGGGTCTTTGCTCTGCCACAGTTGGGCCAGCGCGCTGGGCGTGACGAGCCTTACGCCCTGTGCAACACTGAATTTCGGCGTGTGGGTAGATGGTACTTTGGGGCCAAAATAAACGGCATCGACCAGCCGTTTGCGCACGGTGACTTGGGTTTGCGCGCCAGACAAGATGGACTCAAAGCGGCCCACGTCTTCGTCAAACCCCAGGTAATTGCACATCGGGTGGTAGCTTACGCGGCCGCTGGACAGCAGCTTTTGCTGCATTACTTTGTCGTAGTAGCCGGTTACCTCCGCTCCCGATGCCAGCTCGTACAAACCCTGGTTCACGCCGATGGTGTCCTTGCGGTTGGTGCCCAAGTCTAGCGAGTTCACGCCGTAGAAGGCCGAGGGCTGGTGAAGTGACACGAAGGGATAGGCATCGTTCCAGTGGCCGCCCGGCTTGGCATGCTTGTCTACGATGGTGATGTGCGCATCGGTCTCCTGCACCAGCGTGTCGGCAAACGCCATGCCCGATGCGCCGCTGCCAATGATCAGATAATCTGTTGTCGCGTCTGCCATATGCTTTCCTTGGTGAAGAGAGAATCAAAAACGATGCTAGCACAAGGCCTAATGGGCACTAACGCCCGGCCAGCAATTTCTGGTTGCCCAGCCGGCGTGCAAAAAAGACTATGGCTATCAGGGACACCAGCACGGGCACGGCGACCATGGCGATCCACTCCGGGCCCAGCACGGGCTCTGCGCGCAACACTTTGGCCAGCACCGCGTACTGCCCGTTGACGGGCACCCACACATCCCACCAAGGCGCTTGCGTTTGGCGCAACAGGCTCATCAGCGGTAGCAGGCCCACCAATGACACCCCCATAGAAAGTGCACTTTGCGCCTCTTTCGCAGTTTTGCCGGTTGAGCCAAACACCAACAGCACCGCAGGCACCATAAAAGCAAAAGGCACCAGTACCGCCATGAAGCCTGCAAACTCACGCAGGCCAAAGCGCACCGGCTGCCCCAGCTCCGCCAGCGGCACCAGTTGGAGCGATAGCCAAAACCCCAAGATCGAGGTAGTGACGGCCAACAGATTGACGCTACTAACGGCTAGCCACTTGCCCATGGCCAGCTCCAGCGTGCTGACGGGGGTGGTGAGCAGCGGCTCCAGCGTTTGCCGCTCGCGCTCGCCGGCTGTCACGTCAAGCGCAGCGGCTATTGCGCCCATCAGGCCGGCAAACAGCGCATAGAAGCTCATGATCTTCAGCATGCCGGAGCTGCGCTGTTCGGCGGTGGCTAAATCCAAGTCGTCCAGCCGCAGCGGGTGCGCCACCGAGGGCGCGATGCCGCGCAGCATCAGCCGCTCACTGCCCACAGTTTTGCCATAGGCCATTACCTCGCGCTGCAAGCGCATAGCGATGGGGAATGACCGCTCACGGCTCGACTCCGTCACCAGCGTCAGCTTGGCAGGTTGTCCCTTGGCCAATGCGTTGGCAAAGTCAGGCTCCACCACCAGCACGGCATCCAGCTCGCCGGTTTTTACGCGGGCTTGGTAGTTTTTGGGCTCTGCATCGATCTTGATGCCGCGCCGCTCCAAGTGCCGCACCAAATCGGGAGCTAAATGGGCGTTGACGATAGAGGCGGTGGTTTTGTCAACCCGTTCGCTGACCGACTTGGTGATGAAGTACAAGGCGCACACCACCAGCGGCCCGGAGATGGCCACGGTAAACATCGCCCAAAAAATGCTTTTGCGGTCGCGTAGCAAGTCGGTCAGCTCTTTCTTTGCCACGGTGAGAAACCGGGACAGCGACCATGCAAAGGCTTTGGTAGTGGCGGGTGATGTGCTCATGCAAACAAGCCTTCGTCGGTGCCAATCAGCTGTACAAATGCATCCTCCAGCGAGGCCAGGCCGGTGCTGGCAAGCACCTCATCGGGCGTTCCTTCAAAGACCACGCGGCCCTGGGCCATGATGACAATGCGGTCGCACAGCGCTGCCACTTCTTGCATGATGTGCGATGAAAAAAGCACGCACTTGCCCTGCGCCTTGAGCCCGCGAATCAGCTCGCGCATGCTGCGGGTGGACATGATGTCCAGCCCGTTGGTGGGCTCATCGAGTAACACGGTTTGCGGGTTGTGCACCAAGGCGCGGGCAATGGCTACCTTCATCCGCTCGCCTTGTGAGTAGCCTTGTGTAGGCCTGTCAGCCAGCGCGCCGAGCCCCAGCTCGGCAATCAACTGGTCGGCGCGGGCCTGCGCATCGGCAGGCTGCATGCCTTGCAGTTTGGCAAAGTACACGATATTCTCACGGCCCGACAACCGCCAGTACAGGCCCTTGGCATCGCCCAGTACGCCCATACTGCGGCGAATGGCATGGGTTTGCTCAACCAGGTGGTGCCCGTCTATCCACGCTTGGCCTGCATCGGGCGTGAGCAAGGTAGACAGCATGCGCAGCGTGGTAGTTTTGCCTGCCCCGTTGGGGCCCAGCAGCCCGGTGACCTCACCGTCCTGGGCCATGAAGCTCACCTTATCCGCGGCTATCACCTGGCGGGTGCTAGAGCGCAGCGCAAAAGCTGAGGTTCGCTCACGCACGGTGTAGTGCTTACTGAGGGCACGTACCTCTATCATGGCCGTGCCTCCAGTGCGGTGACATAAAAATGGGGCCTGGGCAAGCTCAACTCGGCCTCGCAGGGGTCAGTCGCTTGCGCAACGGAGCCTTTGTCAATGAATTTAGCCATCACGCGGCGTATGCAGCTGTGGGGCGAGACGATGTGGCCCAGCCCATTGACGACGATATGCTTGCTCTGCGACAAGGTGCTGGCCACCAGCGCGCCCGAGGCAGGCGGCGTCACCGGGTCAAGCGAGCCCGACAGCAGTAGCGTGGGGATGGCGCTGACGGTGGGCTCAAAAAACTCGGGCGCTACCTTGCCATGCGGGAAGGTGCTGCACAAACTGTAGAACAAGTCCGACACGGCCTGAAAGCGCGGCTGCTGGGGCGCGGTGCGGCCTAGCATGTCTTCTGCGCACATCACGGCAAAGCGCTGGGTGAGCGAGATGTCTGACTCACCCACAGCTTGCCCGGCGATGGTGGCAGCCAGGGGCGCGTAGTCGCCTTGGATGGCAGAGTTGATAAGCGAGGGAATCAGGCGCGCCGCTTCGGGTTGGTACAGCAGGGGCCATAAAAAAGAGACTACGGTACGCTCGGTGGCCAGGCCAGTTACCGCCTTGCCTGTGGCGGGGTGGGGCAGGGTGATGGTTTGCGGTGCTTTGCGCAGCTTGGCCAGCAGCGCATCCAGCGACTCGGCAATGCGAGGGTAGGCTTGGGCGCAAGCAGGCGAAGCGGCACACGCCGCCAGCGCGGCCTCAAGCTGCGCCTGGCTGCTTTGCAGCGCGTCGTCAGGCAAGCGAAGGGCGGTGGGTGCTACGCCGTCCAGCGTGGCAGTGCGGATGCTTTGCGGGTGCAACTTCATGTAGCGCAGTGCCACCCGCGAGCCGTAGCTGCCGCCCCACAGGTTGATTTGGCCCAAACCCAAGCCCTTGCGCACCAGCTCCAGGTCGGCAATGTAGTCGTCGGTGCGGTGCAGCGCGGGGTTGCCTTGCAGTGCGGCAATGCACTGTGCCCAGTCTTTCTCCAAGGCCCTCGTGTCTGGGTTAAAGGCTTCAGTTACCGGGTCTTTGCTTTTGCCTTTTTCTACCAAATCGCAGGTCAAGGTTTTGCTCTTGCCGGTGCCGCGCTGGTCTACCAGCACGATGTTGCGCGATTTGCGCACCGACTGCATGGTGCTTACCAAGCGGCCTAAGTCACTGGCTGCTTGGCCTGGGCCACCGGCAAACAGAAACAGTGGGTCAGCGACCGGCTGCGGCGACAGTGACGGCAGTAGTGCCACAAAAATCTCGATCTTTTTACCATCAGGCTTGGCAGAATCTTCGGGTACGGCGACTTGAGCGCAGCGCGCTATGCCGTCAAAGTCTTTGATTTGGCAGTCGGTTAGCGCGATCGTCTTTGGCATCAAGGTTGGCGCGCTGTCGCCCACCGGCTGGCAGCCCGTCAGGATGGCAGCGCCAAGGACAATGGCGGCGGTTATCCTAGGTTGAAAATTCATGTCCCCAAGCTTAACTGATTCACATACTGCACAGAGGTGTGCTAGCGTAAACCCCGCTGGGCCATAATATAAAAATGATTGAACGCATGCTTTGGCACCCTGTTGCTTTGTCTACTGAGCTCGCGGATAAACCCCAGGCTGCGCGCCTGCTGGGCGAAGCGGTGGTGCTGTGGCGTGACGCAGCGGGCGCGGTGCATGCCTGGGTAGACAAGTGCCCACACCGAGGTGCCAAGCTGTCGCTCGGCCGGGTGCAGACGACGGCGCAAGGTGGCAGCACCCTGGAGTGCGCGTACCATGGCTGGCGGTTTGACGGAGCAGGGCAGTGCACGCTGGTACCAGCGCTGCCAGAGTTTGCGCCGCCTGCGGGCCACTGCGTCAAAACCTTTGCTGCGCGCGAGGCCTATGGGTTGGTGTGGGTGCAGCTAGATGCCGCACGTACGGCGCTGCCCAAGACTAGCGCCGCCCAAGACGAGCGCCTGCGCACGGTGCAGTGCGGGCCCTATGACGTTGCCACCAGCGCACCGCGTGTGGTGGAGAATTTTTTGGACATGGCGCATTTTGGTTTTGTGCACGAGGGCTACTTGGGTGCGCGCGATACCGTGGCCATGGCCGACTACACAGTAGAGCGCACATTGCAGGGCATCAAAGCTACCGGCTGCCGCGCCTGGCAGCCACAGAGCAATGTGCATGCCAAACGTGGGGCCGAGGTGTCATACACCTATGAGGTGATATCGCCTTACTGCGCGGTGCTGACCAAGGTGCCAGACTTGGGCAGCACCGAGATAGACGGCAAAGCGGTGGAGTGGCGTGAGTCGATTGCGCTCTGGGTGTGCCCCATCACCCCCGAGAGCAGCCGCGTGTGGTTTAGCTACGCGGTGGCCGACTTTGAGAGCCCAGATTCTGTACTGCAAGAGTTTCAAAACACCATTTTCGCGCAAGACAAACCCGTGCTTGAATCCCAAAGCCCGGCGTGCTTGCCGCTAGACCTGCGCAGCGAGCTACATACCGCGGCCGACAAAGCCTCCAGCGCTTACCGCCGCTACTTGCAAGACAGTGGCATTACTTTTGGAGTGTGTTGACATGCTGACCGTGAAACCCATCGCACCAGATCGTCTGCCCCACTTGCTGCGCCGCATGCCCAAGGCAGAGCTGCACATTCATATTGAAGGCTCGCTAGAGCCCGAGCTGATCTTTGCTTTAGCGCAGCGCAATGCGATCAGTATTCCGTATGCCAGCGTGGAAGACTTGCGCAAAGCCTACGCCTTCTCCAATCTGCAAAGCTTCCTGGATATTTACTACGCCGGTGCCTCGGTACTCATCACCGAGCAAGACTTCTACGACATGGCGCATGCCTACCTTGTACGGGCAGCTATGGATAACGTAGTGCATGCTGAGATATTTTTTGACCCGCAAACCCACACTGCGCGTGGTGTGGCGATGCAGACAGTCATCAACGGACTGCACCGCGCCTGCGTTGATGCCAAGGCCGAGCTGGGTGTAGACGCAGCTCTGATCTTGTGTTTTCTGCGCCATTTGAGTGAACAAGAAGCCTTTGAAACGCTTGAGCAAGCGCTGCCGTACCGCGATAAGTTCATAGGCATTGGCCTGGACAGCAGCGAGCTGGGCAACCCGCCCGAAAAGTTTGCCAAAGTGTTCCAGCGATGCAAAGACCTGGGCTTTCATTTGGTAGCCCACGCAGGCGAGGAGGGCCCGCCCGCCTATGTGTGGGCCGCGCTGGACGTACTGCAGGTAGAGCGCATCGACCACGGCGTGCAATCCAGCAAAGACGCACTGTTGATGCAGCGCCTGGCCAAAGACCGCATGCCCCTGACCGTGTGCCCTTTAAGCAACCTCAAGCTGCGCGTAGTGCCCAGCTTGGCACACCATAACCTGGGCGAACTGCTGGAATCAGGCCTGTGCGCGATGGTCAACTCGGACGATCCTGCCTATTTTGGTGGCTACATCAACGAAAACTTCACCCAAACCTTTGCTGCTACGGGTCTGACGTCGCAGCATGGTTACCTGCTGGCACGCAACAGTTTTGAGGCCAGCTTTACCGGTGCCGAGCAAAAGCGCAAGTACTTTGACCGACTGAGCGAAGTTTTTGAAACCTTCTACTGACCATCTGTTCACTATTTATTTCAGTCCGCACAGAACAACGCTATCTCATGCCAAAACACCGAGAACCAACGGATGGTTGGGCCGGGGACGTGTGGTGTCTTCCTGGTCAAGTTGAGCGAGCTTGCGTCGTGCAGCGGTAGGAGCCTTAGTGGCCAGAGGTCTTGCCATTTCTTTTGCGAGTTACAGGCGGGTGCGTGGGCATACCATGGCCGGTGCACAAGGGGTGGCGACCCTTTGAGGTGACCGACTCGGACTCGTCTGCACTGATGAAAAAATGAAGTTCCTGACCGCTACACGCGCAGGTAACTCGTCACCGGGTATGAATACGGATACGCCACGGCAGTAGGTCGTTTCGGCCGGTGCGTTACGTTCTGGCCAGTTTCAAAGTTGACGTCGTCCAATACCGTCAGATGACCACCCCAAAGTTCTTCAAAACCACTCAAGCCTTCGGCAGTTGGCTTCAAACCAATGCAGGCACTGCCGGTAACCTGAGACGCGGTTGGCACGGCTGGCCAAGCTGGTGGATGCGTGCAGAGTAAGTGTTCGGCTGCGGTAGACAAAAATCGCCTGAGTAATTGCTATTATTAACGTAGCTTCTACCGCACAATTTTATTGGTCTACAGGCCGATAGCTACCTAAAAACGGCTTTCAAACCGGCAAATTCACCATTTCCAGCAGGTTTTCAAGCTCCCAGAGGCTCTGAAACGCGTCAGAACGGTAGTTTTCACCATTTTTAAGATGCTAATTGGCCTGTATCCCAATAAAAAATTGCGGGAGTAGCTACGTAATATATAGCGCTTGTTTTCTATGACGGTAGCGCACTCACCGAGTTGTCAAGATCAAGCCGGTGGTGCACTTAGCGCAGCGGCATCAAGGAGGAGGCAGCGGCCCTAGGCCGCAACGGGGGACAGCCGCGGAGCTAAGTGCACCGCCGGCCTGATCCCGTACAAAAGTAAATGCCTCGCCGACATTGCGCAACGTCGTGCTGGAATGAAGATTGTTTAGCCAACATGAAGTTGCCGCAGGATCGCGCACTTGACCGGTTACCGCCCAGCACCTGTCGCAGCAGCTGTACCGTGACGGTGTTAAAGCCTTTTTTTTGGCAGGCAAGATTGAATCGATGGGGGCGGGATTGCCTTGATTCGCCATACTTGCACGGCCCAAGCAAGGACGGCCAGCGGGGTGGGTGGGTCAGCTGCTCGTCCGGTACCAGCTGGCCAAACAGCTTGCGCGTCCACATCTAGCCGGCGTCGATGTTGAGGTTGTAAAACTGATGGTCAGGGTGTTCTTCCACCGCGATCTGCGGGGCTTGCAGCACATGCTCGTCTTCGCGCAAGATATTGGCGACGCCTTCGCACATATGCTGCGTCAGGCGCTGCTCGCCCAGGCAGTAGTTGCGGGCAAAGGCTCAAAAGTAATTGCGGGTGTTGTCGGTAGCCGGGGTGATGGTGTTGGGCACTTCGCCCGCTTAGTCTGCCTGGTCCAAAACGGCAGTGCGTTGACGCTTTCCATCCAGCGGGTGGCGGTAGCTTTGCGGTTGCCGTGGGTGACTAGAATGAGTGCGTCGGCCATGGCGCGCTGGCATGACCCTGGCCATGCACCTGTGCCGTGGCAACGTTAAAAGTACCTTCGCCTCCGGTCGCGACTGCGGGCCCGTAGCCGAGGCCCTGCTGGCCGAGATGGTCATTGATGCGTACCTTTCTAGAGTACGACGATGACCGGAGCGGCGACTTACGCCCTCTGCGCTTTTTGCCCAAAGGCAAAACCATGGTACTGTTCCTGGTTACCACCAAATTTTGGCCAAATGGAGCGCAAAGACGCCCTCCAGCGCCGCATCGACGAGGCCGCAAAATACGTGTCCATGGATTAGCTGGCTCTGTCGCCCCTGTGCAGTTTTAACAGCCGCGTACACGGTAACAACATTGCAGTAGAAGGCCAGCGCAACAAGCTGCGCTTGGTGATGGAGACGGCCGATAGGTGTGGGTAGCCGATAAGGCGCTTACACAGCGTGGCTTGTTGAAATTGATGAAGATGCTGCTTGTGCAAACCTAAATTTCGCAAGCAGCTATGGAATAAATAGCATGTGGGTATAATCTGCACAAATTTTCTATGCGAGTCACTTTGAAGCCTATTTCTAAACTGCCCTTCACGGCCGCCATCGCTGCCTGCGCTGCGCTGCAAGGCTGCACTATCCTGGCCATCGCTGACACGGTGGGCACGGTGGCAGTGCGTACCGTAGGTGTGGCGGCCAATGTGGCGGTGAGTACCGCTGCTACTGCTGCAGAAGTGTCCATTGCCACGACCAAGATCGGCGTCAAGGTGGTGGGTGCTGCGGTCGACGCCGCCATCCCAGCCAAGTAGATATCTTTCGGTACCTGGTTTTAGTCACTACATCTTTAATAGCTGCTCCCGCAACAATCTATTGGGCTACAGCCCGATTGGCATCTTAAAATCCGACTGAAAATGCCGTTTGGAGCGTTTAGGCAACTCTGGGAGCCTCAAAGGCGGCTGAAAACTGCGAATTTTCGGGGTTTCCAGCCCTTTTTAGTATGGATATCGGTCAGCAGACCAATAAAATGTTGCGGGGAAAGCTACTTAATGCATAGCATATATCTTCTTTGATGCCGCTAACCTGTGGGCCGAACAGTCGAAGCCGCGTGCAGTCATCGCGCCTCTGCGTGACAAAGAATCCGGAGTAAAGTGCCAGGATAACGCCAAATTAGTTGCTTCTAGGCGTTTTCACGACCAGTTGTCTGTGGGCAAAATGGTTGTCACTGCACAGCGTATATAAACGTAAAATCAAGGTATGAGATAAGCAATGCGAGTGCATAAGGACAGTCATGGCAGGTCATAGCAAGTGGGCAAACATACAGCACCGTAAGGGTCGCCAAGACGAGAAGCGCCAACGCATCTGGACGCGGGTGGTGCGCGAGATCATGGTGGCGGCGCGCATGGGCGGCGCAGATTTGGGTGCCAACCCGCGCCTGCGCTTGGCGGTAGACAAAGCTAAGGCCGCTAACATGCCTGCCGACACCGTCAAGCGCAACATCGACAAAGCCACAGGCAACCTGGAAGGCGTGCACTACGAAGAAATTCGCTACGAAGGCTATGGCATTGGCGGCGCGGCGATCATTATTGACACCATGACCGACAACAAAGTGCGCACTGTGGCCGAAGTGCGCTTTGCCTTCAGCAAGCACGGCGGCAACATGGGCGCCGAAGGTTCAGTGGCGTTTCAATTTAAGCACTGTGGGCAAATCTTGCTGGCACCGGGTGTGAATGAAGACAAGGTTATGGAAGTGGCGCTAGAGGCAGGCGCTGAGGACGTGGTGACCGACGACGAGGGCGGTATCGAGGTGCTAACCTCTGCTGCAGACTTTGAAGTCGTAAAAAACGCTTTGGAAGCAGCAGGTTTCAAACCGGAGATTGCCGAAGTCACTATGCGCCCTGAAAACACCGTGGCGCTGGATGCGGATATGTCAGTGCGCATGCAAAAACTCTTGGATATATTAGAAGATATGGACGACACACAAGCCGTGTTCCACAACGCAGAACTACTATGAACCCCCACGCTCAGCACTACGTGTCATCGCTGCCCCCCGCGGGGGCTAGTCTCCTTGAGGCGGCTCGGCGGAGACTTACCGAATGAAAATACTAGTCATAGGTGGCGGTGGCCGCGAACACGCGCTGGCCTGGAAGCTGGCGCAAAGCCCCAAGGTACAAACCATCTTTGTAGCCCCAGGCAATGGCGGCACCGCGTTGGATGCGCGCTTTCAAACCATCAACTTGTTTACACCCGAAGATCTGCGTGCTTGGGCAACTGCTGAAAAAATAGCGCTCACCGTGGTGGGCCCAGAAGCCCCGCTAGCCGCAGGCGTGGTGGACGAGTTTCGCAAGCACGGCTTGCGCATCTTTGGCCCGACACGTGCCGCTGCGCAACTGGAGAGCTCTAAAGCCTTCAGCAAAGCGTTTATGCAGCGCCACGGCATACCCACGGCAGAGTTTGCAACCTTTACCGATGCTGCAGCTGCGCATGCCTACGTAGACCAAAAAGGCGCGCCCATCGTGGTCAAGGCCGACGGCCTGGCCGCCGGTAAGGGTGTGGTGGTAGCCACGACCGCGCAAGAGGCACACGCTGCGATTGACTTCATGCTGCTGGATAACACGCTAGGCGTGGTGCACAACGGCGAAGCCAGGGTGGTGATTGAGGAGTTTTTGCAAGGCGAAGAGGCCAGTTTTATTGTGCTGTGCGACGGCAAAAACGTGGCCGCTTTGGCCACCAGCCAAGACCACAAACGCTTGCTGGACAACGACGAAGGGCCCAATACCGGCGGCATGGGCGCGTATTCGCCCGCACCGGTAGTCACACCCGATGTGCACGCCCGCGCGATGCGCGAAGTGATTTTGCCCACCATTAGGGGCATGGACAAAGACGGGATCAACTACACCGGGTTTTTGTACGCAGGCTTGATGATCACGCCGGACGGCAAAGTGAAAACGCTGGAATTTAACTGCCGCATGGGTGACCCTGAGACCCAGCCGATCATGATGCGCCTGAAAACCGATTTGGTGGATGTGCTGATGGCCGCCACCGAGCAAAAACTCGACACCATTGAAATGCAATGGGACCGGCGCGCTGCCTTGGGTGTGGTGATGGCGGCGCATGGCTACCCGATGTCGCCACGCAAAGGCGATTTGATCAGCGGACTGCCGGGCAAAGACTCCTCCGTGGGCGATGACGGCATGGTTTTCCATGCGGGCACCTTGGCCCAAGACGGCGCTACGCTGACCAGTGGTGGCAGGGTACTGTGTGTAACGGTATTGGCCGAGACGGTCAAAAAAGCGCAGCAAAGAGCGCACGACATTGCGCAAACCATCCACTTTGACGGAGCGCAGTACCGCCGCGATATCGGCTATCGCGCCATCAAGCCTTGATGGCGCGGCAACGCCTAAAGCCGATCTATGCAACCTCTTGTGCCGATACCTGGTGATAGCCCAAGCCTTGGTCAAGCAGGTATTGAGATCATTGGTTTTGCAAAACCCTATGCGTACCAGTTTAAGGGCAGCCCCTTGGCACGTGGCCTGCTGCGCTGCATGGGGTGGCAGGTGTATTTTGAGGGATTTCCCACTTTGCAAGGCATCGCCGTGGTGTACCCACACACCAGCAACTGGGATGCCCCGGTGATGTTTTTGGCTAAATGGGCGTGCGGTGTGCCAATGATGTTTTGGGGCAAAGACAGCTTGTTTCGCATCCCTTTGCTCGGCCGTTGGCTGCGCTGGATCGGTGGCGTGCCGGTGCAACGCACGATAGCGGGCGGTGTGGTGGGGCAGGCCGCAGCATTGTTTGAGCAGCACAAAGCCAATCGCTCATATTTTTGGCTCGCCCTTGCCCCCGAGGGCTCACGCAAATACAACCCGGGCTGGCGCAGTGGTTTTTACCAAACCGCCTTCAAGGCACAAGTGCCTGTGTGTTTGGTCAAGCTCGACTATGGATTGCGCGCGGTATCGGTGCGTGACTTTATGATGTTGAATGGAGACTGTGCACAAGATATGTCTCGCATCGCCCAAGTGTACCGAAAGGTACGTGGCTTGGTGTCCTGTAACGCCGCGCCGATCCAACTGTTAGATGCGGCTGTGCCACGCGAACAGACTATAGTCCATTAATACAGCCATCAAACTATGAGTATCCCCACCGTCAAAGCCTATCTGCTCGCTTTGCAAGAGCGTATTACTTCCACCATCAGCGTAGTGGATGGCAGCGCGTTTGTAGTGGATAAATGGAAAAAATCAGCAGATGAACCTTTGCAAGGCCAAGGCATCACGCAGATTTTAGAAAACGGTTTGGTATTTGAGCGTGCGGGTTGTGGCTTTAGCCATGTGCGCGGGCGCAGTCTGCCGCCTTCCGCCACACAAAACCGGCCCGAGCTCACCGGTGCGCCGTTTGAAGCCTTGGGCTTGTCGCTGGTGTTCCACCCGCTTAACCCGTACGCCCCCACAGTACACATGAATGTCCGCATGCTAGTGGCAAAGCCAGAAGGCAAGCCGGCGGTGTTTTGGTTTGGTGGAGGCATGGATCTGACACCGTACTACGGGTTTGAAGAAGACGCCGTGCATTTCCATTCCGTTTGTAAAAATGCGCTCAGCCCGTTTGGATCAGACAAGTACCCCAAATTTAAAGCTTGGTGTGACGACTACTTTTACCTAAAGCACCGCAACGAGCCGCGCGGAATTGGCGGCATATTTTTCGATGACTTTACGGAAGGCGGGTTTGATAACGGCTTCGCGTTAATCAGCGCTGTGGGCGATAGTTTCTTGGACGCGTATTTGCCCATACTGAGTATGCGCAGTGAGATGCCGTACAGCCAGCGTCAACGCGGTTTTCAGCTCTACCGGCGTGGGCGCTATGTGGAGTTCAATTTGGTGTGGGATCGGGGTACACATTTTGGCCTGCAGTCGGGTGGCAGGGTAGAGTCGATTTTGATGAGCATGCCGCCCCTGGTGAGTTGGGCCTACAGCCGTAAAAGCCGCACGGGTTCGCCCGAAGACGATTTGTACAAGAAGTTTTTGGTGCGCAAGGACTGGGTGTGAATGCCCAGCGTCTCAGACTGGGCGTGTACGGCGGCGCGTTTGACCCGCCCCACATCGCGCACCATGCCTTGGCGCAAGCCGCCATCCGCCAACTGGCGCTGGACGAATTGCGTATTCTCCCTACCGGACAGGCGTGGCATAAAACGCGCCAACCTAGCCCTGCGCAGCATCGCTTAGCCATGGCGAAAATGGCTTTTGCTGATTTGGCCAAAGTGCAGGTCGATGCGAGAGAAACGCTGCGCCCGGGGGCTACCTACACCATTGACACATTGACCGAGCTACAAGCCGAAAACCCCAGTGCTGAGCTGTTTTTACTGATGGGCGCAGACCAGTTCCAGGCCTTTAGCAGCTGGCACCGGTGGCAGGATATTGCGAAAATAGCTACTATTTGTATAGCTGCTCGCGCAACATCTGCAAGCGTGCAATGCCAAAATAGTGTGCAAAATACAGTCCAAACAGCGTGTAAAATAGAGATAATCGATATGCCTGCCATGAGCACCAGCGCCACAGATCTGCGCGCGCGCGCGCGCCAAGGTTTGAGATATGACCATCTAGTCAGCGCGGGCGTTGCGCGTTATATTGCACAACATCATTTGTATTCCACCTGAATTTAACATCCATCGTAGTCCACCCATGCTTGATACCGCCGCCAAAAAAGACACCGCCAAACTCCAACGCGCCATCATCGATGGCCTGGAGGATGTGAAAGGCCAAGACATCGTAGTGTTTGACACCGAGCACCTGTCCTCCCTGTTTGAGCGCGTTATCATCGCCAGTGGTACGTCCAACCGGCAGACCAAAGGCTTGGCCTCCAGCGTGCGCGATGCCGTGCGCGATGCAGGCTTTGCCAAACCGCGTATTGAAGGTGAAGAAAACGGTGAGTGGATTATTGTGGACTGTTTGCAGTGCGTGGTGCACATCATGCAGCCCGCTATCCGTACCTACTACCATCTGGAAGAAATTTGGGGCGACAAACCCGTGCGCCTCAAGCTGGGCGCGGCCAAGCCTGCGCAGGCCACACCTGCCCCGGTTGCGGCACCTGTCAAAAAGGCGGCGGCTAAAAAGTCAGCGCCCGCAAAAAAGGCCAAAAAACCAGAGCGCCCGATTGCAGGCCCACGGCCAGAGGCGCTGCCGCTGACACCAGCCAAAAAAGCAGCCATAAAAAAAGCCCCTGCCTTCAAATCGCCAGCCGCCGGCACACCTGCCGCCAAAGCCCCAGCCAAAAAAGCGGCCAGCGCCAAGCTCCCCGTGACAGTGGTGGGCAAAGTCCCGGTTAAAAAGGCGGCTGCTAAAACCAGCGCTAAACCCGCTCCGGCCAAACGCCCCCGTGCATGAAGCTGGTGATCGTCGCAGTCGGCCAACGCGTGCCCGACTGGGCGCAAACCGCGTGGGACGACTACGCCAAACGCTTTCCATCTGAGCTCAAAGTAGAGCTGAAAGCCGTAAAAACCGAGCCACGTGGATCAAAGACACTGGACACCCTACTGGCCGCTGAGCGTGAACGTATTGAGGCCGCTTTACCCAAAAACGCGCGTATCGTAGCGCTTGACGAACGCGGCACCACCCTGACCACCAAAGCACTGGCCCAGCGCCTCACTGACTGGCAACTGGGGGGCGACGATGTGGCCTTGATCATTGGCGGGCCCGATGGTCTGCAGCCAGCTTTTCGGCAAGCAGCGCATGAGCGTATTCGTTTGTCTGACCTCACTTTGCCGCATGCCATGGCGCGCGTGCTGTTGATCGAGCAGTTGTACCGTGCATGGTCTGTTAACGCGGGTCACCCCTACCACAGAGAGTAACCACGAAGGCTGTGCGCACACCCGCTGTGCGCTGGCACTCGCTGAGTCATTTGCCAACCACTACTATGGCCAATTTCATCTACCTAGCATCCCAAAGCCCGCGCCGCGCGCAACTGCTGGAGCAACTTGGTATGCGCTTTGAATTGCTGCTACCCGATGCCAGTGAAGACGTGGAAAGTCTGGAAGCGGTTGCTACCAACGAGACCCCAGCCGCTTACGTGGCCAGGGTGACGGCCCTGAAGCTGGATGCTGCTGTCGCGCGGTTGCGCAGCCGTGGCTTGCCCTCAGCGCCCGTATTGTGCTCTGATACTACGGTGGCTCTGGGGCGCACAATCTACGGTAAACCCGAGAGTCCGGTAGACGCCGCCCGCATGCTGCGTGAGCTGTCCGGCAAAACCCACCGGGTGCTCACCGCGGTGGCGATACAAAAAGGCAAAACGCGCACGCAAGCGGTCTCTACTTCGCAAGTGCGCTTTGCCGCAATGACCACCGCACAAATCCGCAGCTATGTGGCCACGGGCGAGCCTATGGGTAAAGCCGGTGCCTACGCGATACAGGGCAGGGCAGCGGCGCATATCGAGCACATTAGCGGCAGCTACAGCGGCATCATGGGCCTGCCGATGTTTGAAACAGCGCAAATGCTGCGTACACTCGGGCTTAAGACGACCTGAAAAAACCAGACCCAAAGCCCATCTATGCAGCAAGACATCTTGATTAACTGGAGCCCACAGGAAACCCGCGTGGCCGTGGTCGAAAACGGTGCTGTGCAAGAGCTGCATATTGAACGCACACTGGAGCGCGGCCTGGTAGGCAATGTGTATCTGGGCAAGGTAGCGCGGGTGCTGCCGGGCATGCAATCGGCATTTATCGATATTGGTTTGGAGCGCGCGGCCTTCTTGCACGTGGCCGATTTGATGACCGCGTTTGCGCATCACAGTGGTTCTAGGGGGTCGGATCACGACACAAGTAGACCAACCACCCCGGCGGTACCGATCGAAAAACAAGTCTTTGAAGGCCAGTCTTTGATGGTGCAGGTGATCAAAGACCCGATTGGCACCAAAGGCGCTCGGCTGTCCACGCAAATCAGCGTCGCGGGCAGGCAATTGGTTTTTTTGCCACAAGACGATCATGTCGGCGTGTCGCAAAAAATCCCGGTCGCCCAGCGCGATGCCTTGCGTGCCCGCGTGGTGCAACTGGCGGGCGACGGTGGTGGCGGCTTTATCTTGCGTACCAATGCCGAAGAGGCCAACGATAGCGAGCTCGGGGACGATATTGCCTATTTGCGCAAAGCCTGGACGTGCATCAAAGAGGGGTCCGTCAAATTGCCCGCAAAATCCGTGCTGCACACAGACCTGAATTTGCTGCAGCGTGTGCTGCGCGACATGGTAAGCGATGAGACACAAAGTATTCGGATCGATTCGCGCGAGCAGTTTGAGTTATTGGCCGCCTTTGCACGCGATTACATGCCCGCTGCTGCTGACAAATTGCAACTCTACAAAGGCGAGCGCCCGATATTTGACCTGTACAGCATCGACGAAGAAGTGGCCAAAGCCTTGGGCCGCCGGGTCGAGCTTAAATCAGGCGGCTACCTGATCATCGACCAGACCGAAGCGCTCACCACGGTGGACGTGAACACTGGCGGCTTTGTGGGCGCTCGCAATTTCGACGATACGATTTTTAAAACCAACCTGGAAGCCGCCCTGGCCATTGCCCGCCAGCTACGGCTGC
Organism: Polaromonas sp.; assembly: GCA_043777795.1. GTDB lineage: Bacteria > Pseudomonadota > Gammaproteobacteria > Burkholderiales > Burkholderiaceae_C > JAAFIP01. Next base: position 24,261 of record JAYWHJ010000105.1, read on the forward strand.
GCAATTTGGGCGGCATTGTCATCGTGGACTTTATCGATATGACCCGTGAAGACCATCGAACCCAAGTGTTGGCAGAGTTTCGCAAGCAATTACAGCGTGACCGTGTGAAAACCATGGCGGGTGATTTTTCGCAGTTGGGTTTGGTGGAAATGACCCGCAAACGCACCCGCGAGTCTTTGGCGCATTTGCTGTGCGAGCCCTGCGCAGTATGCGCTGGCAAAGGCAGTGTGAAAACGCCACGCAGCGTAGCCTACGACATCTTGAGAGAGATTTTGCGTGAGGCGCGCCAATTCAACCCCAAAGAGTTCCGTGTGGTGGCCGCGCCGCAGGTGATCGAACTTTTTCTGGACGAGGAAAGCCAACACCTCGCGGGCCTGTCGGACTTTATCGGCAAGCCGATTTCCTTGCAGGCTGAGGGCGGCGTGAGCCAAGAGCAATACGATATTGTGTTGATGTGAGCGATGGCCAGTGCGCATATTCCCATACTGATGTACCACCAGATCGATGCCCGCCCGGCGCGTGGCACGCCGATGCGCGGCCTGGTGGTGTCGCCGCAGGCGTTTGCTCGGCAGATGGTACTGTTGCATGCCTTGGGTTACCAGGGACTCAGCATGTCTGCCTTGATGCCCTATTTGCGCGGCGAGAAGCAGGGCAAAGTGTGCGGCATTACGTTTGACGATGGTTATTTAAACAACCTGCAGCACGCCATGCCGGTGCTGCAACGCTACGGATTTTCCTCCACTTGTTATGTGGTCAGTGGGCAACTTGGCGGCTCCAATGTGTGGGATCACAGCAAAGGGATCGAATCCAAACCTCTCATGCAGGCCCGCGATGTGCGCGCGTGGGCACAGGGTGGGCAAGAGGTGGGCGCACACACCCGCAGCCATGCGAATCTGACCCAGTTGGATGCGGTGCAGGCCGTGGATGAAATACAAGGCTGCAAACAGGATCTTGAGGAGGCCTCTGGCGCCGTGGTGAGCCAATTTTGCTACCCCTATGGTTTCTACAACGCGGCTTTGGTGGATCAGGTGCGCCGAGCGGGTTATGCCGCAGCCACCACCACAGCTCGCTCGCGCGCCACGGTGCAAAGTTCCGTATGGGAGTTGCCTAGGGTGCCTGTGATGGGCTCGGTGTGGCTGCCGCAGTTCTGGCGCAAAGTGGCTACAGCTTATGAGGATCAGCGCGGTGGACAGTGAGCCGCAACCGGATCAGCCCATTCGCCAGTTGAAGATCGCGGTACTCAATCGGATTTTTTCAACTTCTGGTGGTGGTGCAGAGCGTTACTCTGTTGCCTTAGTGGAACAATTGGCTGCACGCCATGAAATCCATGTGTTTGCCCAGGAGATTGACCACCAGTGGCCCGGAGTGACCTACCATGCAGTCAGTGGGTGGTTTAGGAAACCGCGCTGGCTCAACCAGCTTTGGTATGCGTATGCCACTTGGAGTGTGACGCGGCAGGGTTTTGATATTGTCCATTCGCATGAAAATGTGTGGCATGGGCAAGTGCAAACCATCCACGTCAAAACTGTGAAACGCGGCTTGCTGGAAGGTCGCGCCGGGCACCGAAAAGTGTTGCGCTGGCTCAAGGTTGTGCTCAGCCCAAGGCTTATTACTTACATGACCTTGGAGCGCCGACGCCTATCTGCTCGACAGATGGTGGCGATAGTGGCAGTTTCGCAAAATTTGCAAGATGAAATATTGGCGCAGTATCCCCAGGGCGCATCGTGTCTGAGCGTCATAACACCCGGAGTTGCGCCGCCACAGCACGCGATGGGCCAACAGCAAGCGCGAGGCCAATTAGGCGTACCGACCGATGGAGTGCAGGCGCTGTTTGTCGCAAATGATTACACCCGAAAAGGACTGCCCACTTTACTGGAAGCGATGCAAGGTATGCCAGACGTGCATTTGCTGGTGGTGGGCCATTCAGGCCAGATTGCGCGCTATACGGACGTTGTGGCTGCGCTGAATTTGCAGGACCGAGTACATTTTCTTGGCTCTTTACAAGAAATGAGTACCGCATACTTTGCTGCCGATGTTCTCGTGCACCCTACTTTGGAAGACAGCTTTGCCATGGTGGTACTGGAGGCGATGGCGCATGGCGTACCTGTGGTGGTGAGCAGCTGCACTTACTGCGGTATTTCATCATTGCTGACGAACGAAGTAGACGCGCTGATTTTGGAGCAACCTGAGAATGTGGATGAGGTTCGTTCAACCATTCTGAGAGTTTTGAACGATGCGGTATTGGCAAAAAAACTTAGTCGTGCAGGGGAAGTATTTGCCCATCGGCATTCATGGCAACACGCAGCCCAAGCCTACGAGCGGTTGTACGCAAAGCTGGTGGAGCCGTAGCCTCATGCCACCAGTTTGAAGTGCTTTTTACTGAAATCCAATCCCGTCAATCCTTCTACTTTTTTGGAAAAACGGTATTTCTTCTCTTTGGGCGTGAGCTTGTAGTCGGGATTGAACACCAAGCTGGTTTCTGCCTCATGGGCAATCCAATGTGCCATCACGGCGGGGTGTGTGTGCTCAAATTTTTTAACAGCTTGTGGGTCAAAGTTGGCGTAACTGATCTGCATCGGGGTTGAGCCCTTCCAGTATTTGGCAACTTGGTCAAGTTTTGCCTGCATTTGTTCTTGCTTGCGCACCCAGCCGTAGTGAAAGATACGTGCGTTGGCTAACGCACAATGGGCAAAGCGTGGGCGTTTATGTTGGTGCATCACCAGCCAATACTGGCCATCGGGCGCATAAGAGCGAATCGTATTGCGGATCAACCTGCACTCCCGGCGGTACCAGCCCGGGCTGATTGACACATAGTCTGGGGTACCATAAAAATGCACGTAGTCAAACACCAACGCTTCCACTGCGGGGTTCGCATGGTGTTGATTGACCGTGGCGCGAATTTTAGGCACATCATCCTCGTGCACCACCTCATCGCCCTCCAGATAAAAGGCCCAGTCACCCGTGCAGGCGTATTGTGCAATCATTTTTTGCTGCGCGTAGACAAAGCCGCGATCACCCATGCGGTCATTCCAGACAGTATCAATGATCTTGATTTTTGGATCACCTATCGCTAGGATGCGCTCGCGCGTATCGTCATCGCCAGCACCGACGGCAATCACAAATTCATCTACCAACGGTAGCAGGGAGCGAATGGACTCGACGAAAGGAAACCCCAGAGAGCTTCCATTGCGGATAAAGGTAAATCCACTGATAGAGGCTTGTATTGAGGTAGCGTTGTGTTGGAGTGTCATAGATCAGTGAGTTCTGGCGTGATGGCGTCTGTCTGCGAACCCATGCGGTAGAGTTTGGCATAGGCACCTCGCCGAGCAATCAATTGGGCGTGCGTGCCAGTTTCCACAATAGCGCCATGACCCATCACCACAATACGGTCTGCGTGCTCGATGGTCGAAAAACGGTGCGCGATGATGATGGTAGTACGCCCAACTGCGAGGCGTTGCATGGCGGATTTAACGGCCTGTTCTGACTCAGTGTCCAAAGCAGATGTGGCTTCATCCAAAACCAGGATAGGTGCGTTTTTGTAGATAGCGCGGGCAATGGCCAAGCGTTGGCGTTGGCCGCCAGACAACTGACTGGCGTTGTGACCTACTACTGACTGAATTCCCAAGGGTAACGCGGCCACATACTCTGCCAGATTGGCAGCAATCAGTGCCTCCTGTATGCGCTCAGGCACTTGTGCTTGGCCCAGCGCAATGTTGGCGGCAACCGTATCGTTCAGCATAATCACGTCTTGGCTGACGAAGGCCAACTGCTGGCGCAAGGCATCCAGATTCCATTGACGAATGTCAGTACCGTCGACGTTAATCTGGCCTTGAGTGATGTCGACAAAACGGGCCAACAAATTAACCAAAGTGGTTTTACCAGAGCCCGAGCTGCCAACCAGTGCGACGGTCTCGCCTGGAGCGATATGCAGGCTAAGCCCTTTGAGGGCGTCGGTCTCGCTGTTGGCATAGCGAACCTGCACGTTCTCAAACTTGATGTCACCTTTAGACGCAAGCGCCTGGGGCACAAAGGTGCCTCCTTGCTCTGTGCGGGTGTGCTCCATTAAGTCCAAGCCGCGTTCGACAGCTGCCAGCCCGCGCGTGATCGGACCGGCTACTTCGGACAGATGTTTGATGGGGGCAATTAACATCAGCATCGCTGTTGTGAATGCCACAAAACCGCCAACCGTCGTGCCGCTGCTAGAGCTTTGCCAAAGGGCCACGCAAATCACACCTGAAAGTGCAATGGCTGCGAGCATCTGCGTCAGCGGTGTCATGGCAGAGTTGGCGATGGTAGATTTCATCGCCAGGCTGCGCAGCCGCTGGTTGAGCGTGTCAAACCGCTGCGCTTGCGAAGCCTGCGCGTGGTGTAGCCTTACCGTGCGATAGGCAAGCACGTTTTCCTCCACCACGTAAGCCAGCTCATCCGTGGCAGCTTGGCTGGCTTTGGTAATGCGATGCAGGCGCTTGGACAGCAGCTTCATGACGAGGGCCACTGCTGGAAATACGGCCAAGACAATGATGGTGAGTTTCCAGTTCAAATAAAGCAAGTAGCCCATCAAGGCCATCAGCGTAAGGGAATCTTTGAGTAGTGACAGCAGAGCATTGACAAGCAAAGTGGCGCCAATCTGCACTTCATAGACGACAGTATTGACCAATGCACTGGCGGTGGTGCCTGCGAATAGAGACGGATGAGCAGTTTGCAAAACTTCAAATAACTGCTTGCGCAAGGACAGCATAGTGCGGTTACTCATGGCAGCAAGTGAATACTGCGCGCAAAAGCCTGCGATACCGCGAATGGCAAACAAGCCCAGCAGTGCGACAGGCACGGTCCATAGCGCTAGTTTGCCTGCCTGAAAGCCGCGGTCTAGTAAGGGTTGCATCAAAGCTGGAATAAGCGGCTCTGTTAATGCTGCAGTGACGACTGCAACCGTCATGACTGAAAAATACGCCCCATTACCGCTGCAATACGGGATGAGCCGTCTGAGTCTGGAACCCAAAGTGACCGGAAGGTGGGGTGTCGACTCGCTCATGGTCGTAGGAC
>JAYWHJ010000106.1:0-11179 GCA_043777795.1 Polaromonas sp.
CACTTTGGTGGCTGCTGTCCACTATTTGTACATGCGCGAGGTGTGGGTGAGCACAGGTACATCGCCAACGGTGTTTCGTTACATCGACTGGCTGATTACCGTCCCGTTGTTGATGGTCGAGTTCTTTCTTATCTTGTCTGCGATCACCAAAGTGCCTTCAGGCGTGTTTTGGCGGTTGATGATTGGCACCTTTGTGATGCTGATTGGGGGTTATTTGGGTGAGGCGGGCTATGTCGCTGCGTGGCCTGCATTTATTGTCGGCATGGCAGGTTGGGCGTATATCTTGTACGAAATATTTATTGGTGAGGCCAGCAAGATTAACGCCCAAAGCGCGCCACCGGCTGTGCAGTCTGCCATTAGCACAATGCGCTTGATAGTGACGATCGGCTGGGCGATCTACCCCATTGGCTACTTCTTCGGTTACCTCACCGGCAGTGGGCCAGAAGCAAGCGCAAACGCGTTAAATCTGATTTATAACTTGGCTGATGTGCTGAACAAGATCGCCTTTGGACTGATTATCTGGAGCGTGGCGGTAAGCGAGTCAGAGGCCAGTGCCAAACGATAGTGCTCTAGAACAGGCAGGGCACGCTGGGCTGCGGCTACATGAGTTTGACGCCTACGCAGACCTGCCTGCCCAGCTTGAGCGCACCATGCTTAAGCTGGTGGGTACGAATGGGTCGGACGCTGCACTGGCTGCAGCCTACCACTTAGGCGGCGGTGGCCAGCGCGTAAGAGGTCGGTTGGCTCTGAGCGCTGGCTTGGCGCTTGGGCTGCTTAATACCGATGCCTTATGCATTGCGGCGACGGCCGAGCTGCTGCACAACGCCTCCTTGGTACACGACGACCTGCAAGACGGTGACACATTACGTCACGGTCAACCAGCAGTGTGGGTTAAATTTGGTGCCAATGTGGCTGTTTGCACCGGGGATTTGCTGCTTTCAGCGGCCTACGCTGGGCTGTGCGGCGTGACGAAGTTGCATAAGCTGCCTGCATTGCTGGCTTTATTGCATGAACGTGTGTCCAGTGCGATTGCGGGTCAATGCGCTGACCTGGGTAACGCGACTGGTGCAGTGGGTGATTTGGCGGCTTACAAGCGCATTGCGCTGGCCAAGTCTGGTGCCTTGCTGAGCCTGCCGCTGGAGCTGGCTTTGCTGGCGAGCGGTCGCGGTGTGTGGGCCGCACATGCGCGAGATGCGGCCGAAGCGTTTTCTGTGGGCTACCAGGTGGTGGATGATTTGGCCGATACTGAGCGCGATAGCCAGTCAGGAGCGCTCAATATTTTTTGTGTTTTGCAGTCTACAGGCTCGCGCGCTGGCGCGTGCTCAACGGCTCGGCAGTTTGGACTTGAGCACCTAGATCGCGCTATTGCGCTGGCGAGTGAACTTCCCTGCGAATCGGGTGCTTTACTCATTGATTTGTCACTTAGACTTCGTCTCTTACTCTTGGTTAAAAACGATTGATGCACACAGTAGTTATCGGCGCAGGTTTTGGAGGGTTGGCAGCCGCTTTGCGCACAGCTGCCAGAGGGCACCAGGTGACCGTACTGGACCGCCTGGCAGGCCCGGGTGGGCGAGGGCGCGAGTTTGTGCGCGAGAAACAGGGTCTGCAGTTTCGCTACGACGCGGGGCCCACTGTGCTGACAGCCCCCATTTTGTTTGAAGAGCTGTTTGCCCTTTTTGGTGAGCGCCTGGCCGACCACGTAGAGCTGATGCCCGTTACCCCGTGGTACCAAATGCGCTTTGCCGATGGCACGCAGTTGGATTACGGCGGCAGTACCGAGCAAATTCAGGCTGAAATTGCCAAGTTTTCCAAGGCGGATGCGTTGGCCTATCCCGCCTTTTTGGCCCACTCGCAAAAGCTGTTTGAAAAAGGCTATGAAGAGCTGGGCAGCCAGCCGTTTTTAGGCTGGGCCTCGATGCTCAAGGCACTGCCCGCCATGGTGCGCCTGCGCGCTGATCGCTCCGTGTATGACGTAACGGCCCGCTACTTCAAGGACGAGCGGGTGCGCCGTGCTTTCAGTATCCAGCCCTTGCTGGTGGGCGGCAATCCGTTTGACACCACTAGCATTTACAGCCTCATTCATTACCTGGAGCGTAAGTGGGGTGTGTGGTTTCCTCGTGGCGGTATGGCACGCTTGGTAGATGCTTTGGTGGCACTGGGCGAGCGCCATGGCGTCGAGTTTGTGTGGAATGCCGATGTGCAGAGAATTGTGGCCAGCAGCGGGCTAGCTACGGGCGTATTGCTGCAGGATGGGAGGGAGTTTAACGCCGACGTGGTGGTCAGCAACGCCGATGCGGGGCACACTATTGCCAAGCTGTTGCCGCCAGCATTGCAGCGCCAGCGTCTTGTTGCCAGTAAACAATATTCGATGGGGCTGTTTGTTTGGTACTTCAGCACCAAGCGCGTGTATGCGGGTGTGCCCCACCACACCATTTTGTTTGGCACCAGCTACCGAGAGGTGCTGCACAAGATATTTGAAAGTCAAGAGTTGACAGACGATTTGAGTATTTATCTGCACCGACCCACTGCAACCGATGCGCAGCTTGCACCCGCTGGGCACGATAGCTTTTACGCCTTGGTGCCGGTACCTAACTTGGCTGCAGGCATTGACTGGGCCACACAAGAAGCGCCATTTAAGGCGTTGCTGCAAGCCGAGCTTGCGCGCAGGTTGCTTCCCGGTTTGGCAGATTGTATTGTCCAAGAGCATTGCGTGACGCCCCGCTACTTTGCCCACGAGTTGCTGTCACCTCAGGGTTCGGGTTTTTCCATTACGCCCAAGTTCACCCAGTCGGCCGGTTTTCGCTTTCCCAACCGCTCGCCAGATTTACCGAACCTGTATTTTGTAGGTGCAGGCACCCACCCTGGTGCGGGTGTGCCCGGTGTAGTGACATCGGCCAAAGTAGTAGAGCGCTTGATGTTTGGCGGTGTGCAATGAGCCAACCGATGCCGTTGCCCGATAGCACGAGCGCGCAAGCGGGGCGCGACATGTCTACGCAAGCGGTGATGGACCACCACGCCAAGTCTTTTTCATGGGCGGCGCGGTTTTTGTCTGCCGCTGCTCGCAAAGACGCGGCCTTGCTGTACGCTTTTGCCCGCACAGCGGACGACTACGCCGATGAAGAGCGTCTGGGCACGGTGCCTGAGCGCGTGCAGTGCTTGACTGATATGCGCGTGCAGGCACTGGCAAGGGTGCCAAACACTGCGCCGGCCGCCACCCCATTGGCCAGCGCCACAGGCAAGATGCTGCGCCACCACGCGGTACCGCAAGCAGTGATAGAGTGCTTTATGGATAGCCTGCAAACCGACGCTTTTCCCCGTACTTTAGCTAACCAACGAGAGTTACTAAGTTTTGCCTATGGCGTGGCTGGCACGGTGGGGCAAATGATGCGGCCGCTGTTGGGCGCGCCGGGTTCGGCGGATACCTACGCTGTTGCTTTAGGTGTCGCCATGCAGTTGACCAACATCGCCCGAGATGTGGTGGAAGACGCGCAGCGCGGGCGTTGCTACATACCGGCGCAGTGGGGCGTACCCGCCCAAGTGCTGGCCGCGCCCCAAGACGGTGGCGAGCGCGTCCAGGCTTTCGCCGCACTGCGCAGGTTGTTGGCACTGGCCGATGATTTTTATGCCTATGCCCAGTCGGGGATGCAGGCCATACCTGCACCGAACCGCCGGGCTATTCGCATCGCTGCAGCGCTGTACCAGGCCATCGGCCACAAGATAGTGCGAGGCGGGTCAGACAAGTACTGGCAAGGCCGCACTTCTCTGGGCGCTGCCGACAAAATTTGGTTGATCGTGCGCACCTTACTAAGCATCCCGGGCGCTGCGCCGCCAGCGCGCGATGTTTGGCGCAGCGAGCTGTCGCACCTAGCCGACACACCCGGTTTTCCCACCTAATCTAGCCCACCCAATTTTCAATGCAATGCGTTTATGCTCAGCCACTATGGAAAAGCAGTGGGACATTGTGATTGTGGGTGGCGGGCTCAGTGGCCTGGCGCTGGCTGCTGAGCTGGCTGCGCCAGAGTTTGCCCAACTGTCGGTGCTGGTGCTGGAAAAGCGGCCCAGCTACCTGCGTGACCGCACCTGGAGCTACTGGACATCCACTGCGGGCACGCCGCATCGCTACAGCGCGCTAGAGCGGGCACGCTGGGGCCAGTGGGCGGTCAGCTTGAATGGCCGCACCTGCCTGCACACCTCGCAGCAACTTGTTTACGCTACTTTGGACGCCGATGCGTTTTACGCAGCGGCGGTGCACGCCATTGGGTCGTCAACCCATGTGGTGCTGCGCTTGGGGACTGGTGTGGCATCGGTAGCAAAAAGCGCCAAACAGAGCATGAGCGTCACCACCGAGCTGGGCGATGTGGTGCCAGCGCGTTGGGTGTTTGACGCAAGACCGCCCCAGCACGTGGCCCACGGCACCTTGGTGCAGCAGTTTGCCGGCTGGGAAGTGCACACCGAACACGATGCTTTTGATACCAGCGCCGTACAGCTCATGGCTTTTGAGCCGCATGAGAGGGGCCTGCATTTTTGGTATGTGCTGCCCTACGGTGTGCGCAGCGCCTTGGTAGAGAGCACTTGGATATCGCCTGCCAGTTGGCAGCCCGACACCGCCCAAGAGTTGCGCCAGTACCTGGCTCAGCATCTACAGGGCAAGCCATACACCGCGGTGTACCAAGAACAGGGGGTGCTGCCGCTGGACGCTGTCAAACCCCCACCTGCAAACCAAGCGGTGCCGCTTGGCCGAGGCGGCGGCACCTTGCGGCCGTCGACCGGCTATGCATTTTTAGACACCGTGGCCCATGCCAAGCGCTTGGCAGATTCTTTGCGGGCTGTGCTCAGTGAAGGTGGTGTGGGCGCGGCGCGAAGCCACTGGCAACCGCAAGCCTTTACCCGCCCCGTTACTGACCATTGGATGGATGCAGTATTTTTAAATGCTTTGGGCCAAGACTGGCTGCAGGCCCCAGAGTACTTTATGCAACTGTTTGAGCGTGTGGGCGCTGACGGCGTGGTGGCATTCTTGTCGGGCGGAGCCAGCCTGGCCCAGCGCGTTGCCATCATGCGGGCCTTGCCAGTAGCGCCCTTTGCCAGCGCGGCGCTGCGTCGGCTGGTGGCCTGAGGCGTGCTGCACATGACCAACGTTCCCAGTCGCACCGCTTTTGTGGCCGTAGCCGTGTGCATTGGCATGGTGCTGGCGCTGCTGGTTTTGCGCGCACTGGAGGCGCAGTGGCCGCCGCTGGCGCTGTGGGCCTTTGTGCTGCTGTCGCTCACCTTGGGCTTTGGCCATGGCGCGCTGGACGCTGTGCTACTGCTGGGGCAGTTTGCGCCCCGCAGAAAGGCGCTGGCGGTGAGCGCGGCGTACCTGCTGTGCGTGCTGCAGGCAGGCTGGCTGCTGTCATGGTCGGTGCCAGTGGCTTTGCTGCTGCTGGTGCTCATGTCGGTGTGGCATTTTGGCGAGCTACACAGATACGCGCTGTGGGCGCGGCTGTGCGTGGGCGGGGCCAGCGTGATGTGGCCCATGCTGGTGGCGCCAGACGAGATGGCGCGGCTGCTGCAGGGCGCTTTGGGTAGCGGCTTTGCGCTGGCGTGGCGTGGCTGGCAGGTGTTGGCCTACGGCTGGCTTGTATTGCTGGCGGCCTGTGCGCTGGGCGGCATGGTGTGGTGCGTTGCCCACCGTGAGAAATTTGCCTCGGCCCGCCAAGTCCTGGAAAGCTCGCGTCTGGGCAGTGCGCTGTGGGCCGGGTTGGAGATCACGGCAGTGCTGTGTGCTTACTTTGTGTTGTCGCCATTGCTGGCGTTTACGCTGTATTTTGGCCTGTACCACTGCCTGGCCCATGTGGCCAGAGTGCGGCGGGCGGTGCTGGCACAAAGAGCGCCGTTCTTGGCGCGCTACACGCTGGCCTTTGTTGCCAGCGCTTTGGCTACCGCCGCGCTGCTGGCGCTGCTGTGGTGGTTTTTGCCGGCGGTGCCATGGGGTGGCGCGGTGGGCAGCGTGGCCACTGACCCGGGCCAACTGCTGCAGTGGTTGGTAGTGGCGCTGGCGGCCGTTACCTTGCCGCATTTGCTGCTGGTCAGTTACAGTGCGCGCTGGCTGGGCCGCTAAGGCGGCTAAGGACACGTGGCCTGAAAGACCAGCCAGCAAGTTTGGTACTATGCAAGGCAAGCTTTTCGCCTCGCCTTAGCCTTGCGCCGCCTTTCAACCCAGCTGCCTTCATCCAAATGATCATCACCAGCCTGCTCGACACCGATCTGTACAAGTTCACCATGATGCAAGTGGTGCTGCACCAGTTTCCCGGTGCACAGGTGGAGTACAAGTTCAAGTGCCGCAACCCGGGTATTAACCTGGCGCCCTATGCCGCTGAGATTCGTGAAGAAATACGCTCTCTTTGCCAACTGCATTTCTCGGATGCCGAGCTTACCTACCTGCGCGGTATGCGTTTTATCAAAAGCGATTTCGTAGATTTTTTGGGGCTGTTTCGCCTGAACGACAAATACATCACCATCACCCCCCAGCCCAGCGGCGAGCTAGACATCTCGGTCAAAGGGCCTTGGCTGCACACCATCCTGTTTGAAATCCCGGTGCTGGCTATTGTCAATGAGGTGTACTTTCGCAATACCCAAAAAATGCCGCACCTGCAGGATGGCCGCAAGCGCCTGGACGCCAAAATTGAGCTGCTGCATGCACCCGGTTTGAGTGAGCTGAAAATTGCCGACTACGGCACCCGCAGGCGCTTCTCCAAAGCTTGGCACGAAGAAGTGCTGCGTGTGCTCAGCGCCAAGCTGGGTACCGACCCGGCCAGGATACCCGTGGGACAGTTTGCGGGCACCAGCAATGTATTGTTTGCCATGAAATTGGGCCTGACACCCTTGGGCACGATGGCGCATGAGTATTTGCAGGCGGCCCAAGCCATTGGCCCCCGGCTTCGCGACAGCCAGATATTCGCCTTCGAGTCGTGGGCGCGCGAGTACCGGGGTGACCTGGGTATTGCCCTGTCTGACGTGTACGGCATGAGCGCCTTTCTGCGCGACTTTGACATGTATTTTTGCAAGTTGTTTGACGGCGCGCGCCACGACAGCGGCGACCCATTTGAGTGGGGCGAGCGCATGATTGCGCACTATGCCGGTAACCGGGTCGACCCAAAAACCAAGATTTTGATCTTCAGCGACGGCCTGACGGTGCCACGCACCATCGAGCTGTACCAGCGCTTTCGCGGCCGCTGTATGCTGGCCTTTGGCATCGGCACCAACCTGACTAACGACCTAGGGGACGCGCCCGACCATGTCCCCCTACAAATCGTGATGAAGCTGGTCAAATGCAATGGGCAACCAGTGGCCAAGCTTTCTGACACACCGTCTAAAAATATGTGTGAAGACGAGAAATACCTGGCCTATCTGCGCCAGGTGTTTGAGATTGAACAGTCTGCGTGACTGCCGTGCACAAAAAAGGAGTTAACTAATGCGTGGTGTATGTAAAGCGATATGTGTAGCCTTGTTGGGGTGCGCTCCGCAATGGGCTCTGGCCGCTGAGTTGAGCGGTAGCCAGTTAGCGGCGGTATGGGGTATCCCTTTTGCAGGGCTTTTGCTGTCGATTGCCCTCATGCCCTTGCTCGTGCCCAGCTTTTGGCACCACCATTTTGGCAAAGTCACTGCGGCTTGGACGCTGGCTTTTTTGCTGCCTTTTGCGGCGACATTTGGCCCCGGTTTGGCAGCCTCCGGCGTGCTGCATGCGCTACTGGCCGAGTACATCCCATTCATCGTCTTGCTCACTGCGCTGTACACGGTGTCTGGGGGAATCTATATTCGCGGTAACTTGCATGGCGCGCCAGGGCTCAACACAGCTATCTTGGCCATTGGGGCCGTGTTGGCCAGCTTTATGGGCACCACAGGTGCTTCGATGCTGCTCATTCGTCCGCTCATCCGCGCAAATGACAACCGACGGCACAAAGCGCATGTGGTGGTGTTTTTTATTTTCATCGTATCTAACGCAGGGGGCTCGCTTACACCACTGGGTGACCCGCCTTTGTTTTTGGGCTTCCTAAAGGGCGTAGACTTTTTCTGGACGGTACGGCATATTTTCCCGGAAACACTGTTCCTCATCGGCTCGCTACTGGCTATTTTTTATGCGCTGGATTGTTGGTTTTACCATCGCCGGGAAGAGGTGTTGCCTGTTGACCCTACTCCCGATACACAGCGCCTGGGTTTTGACGGCGCAGCCAATTTTGGCCTGCTCGCCGCCATCGCGGGCTTGGTGTTGATGAGCGGTTTTTGGAAGTCGGGCATTGCATTTAACGTGTTGGGCACCGAGGTGGGCCTGCCCGGTATGGTGCGCGATGCAGGCCTGGTGCTGATTGCCTGGGTGTCGTTCAAATTCACCGCGCAGGCGGTACATGCCGACAACCAGTTTTCCTGGGGGCCCATGCTGGAAGTCGCCAAGCTTTTTGCAGGCATTTTTCTCACTATTATTCCGGTCATTGCCATGCTCAAGGCCGGTCTGGATGGCCCTTTTTCTGCGGTCATCGCCGCAGTAACACGCCCGGATGGTACCCCCGATCCCGCAGCTTATTTTTGGGCGGCGGGGATTCTAAGTTCCTTCTTGGACAATGCGCCAACCTATCTGGTGTTCTTCAATACCGCTGGGGGCGATGCCAAAGTGCTGATGACTACATTGGCCCCTACACTGGCCGCGATATCGGCTGGTGCGGTCTTTATGGGCGCCAACACCTACATTGGCAACGCACCTAACCTGATGGTTAAAGCCATCGCCGAGGACCGTGGTTTAAAAATGCCCAGCTTCTTTGGCTATATGGCTTGGTCTATGGGTGTGCTAATTCCGTTGTTTATCATCATGACTTTTATTTGGTTTCGCTAAACCATCCAAGCCCCTTTTTGCTATTTACTTTATAGCTAATCCCGCAATGTTTTTATGCGCTAAAAGCCATTTCCTATGAAAAAACCAGCCATCCTGATTACCCGCGCCAATTTTCCCGATGTCGTCGCCCGTTTGTCAGAACACTTTGATGTGGAGAGTAACCAAGCCGACGTGCTGTGGACCAAAGCCGAGATGATTGCCAAGCTGCAAGGCAAAGTCGGCGTGTTCACCACTGGCGGCGAGCGCATCGATGCCGAGCTGCTGGCCGCATGCCCAGGCCTCAAAATCTGCGCCAACATGGCCGTGGGCTACAACAACTTCGATTTGCCCGCCATGACCGCCGCAGGCGTGCTGGGCACCAACGCCCCCGACGTGCTGACCGAGACCACCGCAGACCTGGGCTTTACCTTGCTGATGGCTACTGCCCGCCGCGTGAGCGAGAGCGAGGCGTATCTGCGTGCAGGCCAGTGGACCAAATGGAGCTACGACATGTTTATGGGCAGCGACATCCACGGCGCTACCCTGGGCATTTTGGGCATGGGCCGCATCGGCCAGGCCATCGCCAAGCGTGGTGCGCACGGCTTTGGCATGAACGTGATCTACCACAACCGCTCGCGCCTCGATGCCGCTAGCGAAGCCAGCGTGAAAGGCCGATACGTCACTAAGGATGAGCTTTTTGCAACAGCCGATCACATTGTCTTGGTGCTGCCCTACAGCGCAGAGGCCCACCACACGGTAGGCGCTGCCGAAATCGCGCGTATGAAGCCCACTGCCAATATCATCAACATCGGCCGTGGCGGCCTGATTGACGAAGACGCGCTGGCCGCAGCTTTGGCCGCAGGCAAGATTGCAGGGGCAGGCCTGGACGTGTTTGAGGGCGAACCCAAGGTGAACCCCAAGCTCACTGCTCTGAAAAACGTCGTTCTCACCCCGCACATAGGAAGCGCCTCCCGACCGACACGCTTGGCTATGTCCAACTTGGCGGCGGACAACTTGATTGGCTACCTGCTGCAAGGCAAAGCCAAAACCCCGCTGAACCCGCAGGTGGTTGCGAAGTAAATTCAAACGAAATCACCTAGACCACCACCACCATGACCACCACCGCCCTGCAAACCTTCTTTACCATCTTCACGGCGGTTTTCCTGGCCGAGCTGGGCGACAAAACCCAGCTAGCCACCATGCTGTTTGCCTCGGACAGCAGCGCCCCCGTGAGCAAGTGGACGGTGTTTTTTGCCGCCAGCGCAGCGCTCACATTGAGCGCAGGGATCGGCGTGGTAGCGGGTAGCTGGCTGGGCAGCTTGGTGTCGCCGCGTACTTTGCAGTTGGTGGCAGGCGCGGGGTTTTTGTTGATCGGCGCTTGGACGGTTTATAAGGCCTGGTCGTTGTAAAGAGCCTGCGGCAGATTCTTGGCAAAGCTCTACGCAATTCAAACTGCTATCAGTATAAGAGCTTCTCCCGCAATATTTTATTGGCCTATAGCACGTTTTGCACTTCAATTTGCAAGCGGGCAAGGTCTTGTCCATTTGCCGGAATGACAGACTGGGCAATAGCCTCTTTCTCCTGCGCTGTGGCAAACACCTGGCGCCAACCGACCCGCGTTTGGCCTGCTTCTTTGGCAAACGTGCTGCTAAACCCGTCTGGCCCCCACCATGTAGCCAAGTGCTCACGCTGTGCAAACGCGCGGAACAATCGCTTGCGCGGCGCATCGATCAGCCGCGAGTGTACAAGCTCGCGCTCAAAGGTGGATGCAGCATTTTGTATTTTTTGCTTGGTCATCACTTCATACCTCGGTTACGCAACGCTTGCGCCGATGCGTGGGCCTCAGGCGTCAGTGCGCGCCAGGTAGTACCTGATGTCGTCCGTCAATGGAACGATTGCCAAGACCGCCAAAATGAAAGACAGTGGAACAGTCGTCAGGTATCCAAGGTGTTGAAAACCAAGTGCGCCAATCACGCCGCCCAGAAAGAATGCGAAGATCAAGAGCGATAGAACCAGCATGCGCTCCCTATCGGCCAAGACGCGGTGCGCAACATCACTGTGCATTCGGTTCCAGTACACCAGCTTGCCCATTTCTATGCCTAGATCGGTAACCAGCCCGGTAACGTGGGTGGTGCGAATCTCAGAATTTGATATTTTTGTGATGACCGCATTCTGTAAACCCATCGTGTAACACAAGAGCACGACGGTGAACGGAACGAAGAAGCCCTGAAAAGTAGAAAGCTGGGCACCCACCAAGCCAAACACTAGCAAAAGCACGGCTTCCAGAAGGAGGGGCAGCGCAAACAGGCTCTTTAACTGTCGTCGCATACCATAGCT
>JAYWHJ010000107.1:0-11177 GCA_043777795.1 Polaromonas sp.
CTTGTCGGCCCGCACTTTGAGCGCATGCAAACGGGTCTCAAGGCTGCACATAAGCTGAAGAAGTGCAGGAGAAGGTTGAACAAGATTCATAGGGTCACAATGTCGCTTAAGTTGGACTGGGTGCAGTGTGTATTTTAAATCACCACCGTATGGTGGCTAAACTGCCCGATCAGGTTGTGACTCTCGTCGCAGCAATAAATTCAATGGGTATTTCAAAAATGCAGAGCTCGCCTACATTTTTGAGAAAAATAGCCAACCCGCCTATCAAGGCAAGGCGACCGACTGCACCATGGCGCGCACTTGCTCCACCGCGCCGCGCCCAGCATCGGCCACCGGAATCATGCGGTGGGCGATGGTTTGGGGCAGGATGGCTTGCACGTCGTCGGGGGCCACGTAGTTGCGCCCAGCCAATAGGGCCTGCGCCTTGGCGGCGCGCACCAAGGCGATGCCCGCGCGTGGGCTCAGGCCCTGCAAAAACCAGCGGCCCGAGCGGGTGGCAGCGATCAGGTCTTGTACGTAGTTCAGCAACGGGTCAGCGGCATGCACGGCCAGCACAGCGGCTTGCACGGCTTTGAGGTCTGCTGGGGTGAGCACGGCGGGCAGGGCGTCTACCAAGTCTCTCCGGTCGTTACCTGCTAGCAAAGTGCGCTCGGCGGCCCGGTCGGGGTAGCCTAGCGATATGCGCATGAGAAAGCGGTCTAGCTGGCTCTCTGGCAGTGCGTAGGTACCCAGCTGGTCGTGCGGGTTTTGCGTGGCGATGACGAAAAACGGCTGGGGCAGGGCGCGGGTTTCACCCTCGACCGTCACTTGCTTTTCTTCCATGGCTTCCAGCAGGGCCGACTGGGTTTTGGGGCTGGCCCGGTTAATTTCGTCGGCCAGCAGTACTTGGGCAAACATGGGGCCGGGGTGAAAGACAAAGGCTTCTTTACCGCGCTCGTAGATCGACACCCCAGACAGGTCGCTGGGCATCAAATCCGCCGTGAATTGCACCCGAGAGAACTGCAGGCCAAAGCTGCGCGACAGCGCATGGGCCAGCGTGGTCTTGCCCACGCCGGGCACATCCTCAATCAGCAAGTGCCCGCCTGCCAACAGGCAGGCCACGCAGTCTTGCACCTGTGAGGCTTTGCCTACAATCACCGTGTTAAGCTGCTTTAGAAGCGTTTGAAGTAACTGGTTAATATGATTGGTATCCATACGCTAACGATAACTCAAAACTCTTGTTTTTTATGACTACAGGCTATTTCACCCACACAGATTGCCGTCAACATGAAATGGGCCCCGGCCACCCAGAATGCCCAGAGCGGCTGGACGCCATCAACGACCGCTTGATTGGCACCGGCATGATGGACATGCTGGAAAGCCATCAGGCCCCCCTGGCCGAGTTGGAAGACATTGCGCTGGCGCATGACCCTGATTTGATTGACAGCGTGGGTGAGCTCAACGCGCGCCTGCAAGCCTCGGCCACGGCCCGCTATGCGCAGATTGACCCCGACACCTCGATGAACCGCCACACTTTGGACGCCGTGCGCCGCGCTGCGGGCGCTGCTATTGCCGCTACCAACGCGGTGATGTCCGGCCAGCTGCAAAACGCCTTTTGCGCCGTGCGCCCGCCCGGCCACCACGCCACCTACAGCCGGGCCATGGGGTTTTGTGTGTTCAACACCATCGCCATTGCAGCCAAGCACGCGCTGGAGCGCCACGGCCTGGAGCGCGTGGCCATCGTAGACTTTGATGTACACCACGGCAACGGCACCGAAGACATTTTGAGCAGTGACCCGCGCACCTTGATGGTGGGCATTTTCCAGCACCCTTTCTATCCTGGTAGCGGTGCCAACAGCCCGGCTGAGAACATGCTGAACCTGCCCGTGCCCGCCTACACCAAAGGCGACGTGGTCCGCGAGCTGATCAAAACCCACTGGCTGCCGCGCCTGGAGGCATTCAAGCCGCAAATGATCTTCATCAGCGCAGGTTTTGACGCCCACCGAGAGGACGACCTGGGCCAGCTAGGCTTGGTTGAGGCCGACTACACCTGGATCACCCAACAGATCTGCGCTGTGGCCAACAAGCATGCGCAGGGCCGCATAGTCAGCAGCCTGGAAGGCGGTTACAACCTGAGCGCGTTGGGGCGTAGTGTAGAGGCGCATCTGCGGGTACTTGCAGGGGTCTAGACGCTACGTATTTACTAGCTGCCCCCGCAATATTTTAAAGGGCTACAGGCTAAATTGGCAATATTTTAAGCTGATCCCAGCCCTAGTGCCCCACCGCAAAATCGTTTTGCCCTGTGCGGTCCACGCCGCGCAGCAACCAAATGGGGCGCTGGGCAAAATTCACAGCCACACCGGTTTTGCCATCGACTGGTTTGAGGGCGCGGTCAAACAATGAGGTAGCGGGCATGTAGCGCAAGGCAATGCCGGTTCTGCGCTTGGCCGAGGTATTGGCCGCCGCGCCATGAATCATGTAGATGTCGTGCAGCGACATTTGCCCGGGTTGCAGTTCGATGTTCACTGCGCTGGCTTCATCAAACGAGCCTGCCACCATGCGCTGCTGCAAAGTCAGGTCAGTGCGGTCTTCGTGCAAGTGTTCGTACAGCTGTTTGGACTGGTGCGACTGGGGAATAACGCGCAAGCAACCGTTTTCCACCACCGATTCTTCCAGCGCCACCCACACGGTGCAGGTGGCCAGGGGGCGAATGGGCCAGTAGTGGCCGTCTTGGTGCCAGGGGGTTTCATAGCCGTCGCCTGCGGGTTTGCAAAACACATG
Source organism: Polaromonas sp. (assembly GCA_043777795.1). GTDB lineage: Bacteria > Pseudomonadota > Gammaproteobacteria > Burkholderiales > Burkholderiaceae_C > JAAFIP01. The sequence continues at coordinate 2,761 of JAYWHJ010000107.1, forward strand.
CGCACCCCAGAGGATCACGTCCTCGCCAATCACATCGCTGACCAGTTCCACAATATCTGGGTCCTTGGCGAGCTGCAAAAAATCGGCCACGCCGCGCACGCCTTCGCCATTGTCCTGGTTGCCCGCCCGATCAATATGGGCCGACACCAGCTTTTCGGGCCGCACACCGGGGTTGCGGCGGATCAGCTCGTTCAAGGCTGAGAGCATCGTCTCGGTATGTGACGGCGAGAGTTGAAACTGCGGCACCACCCAGCCCTGGGTCTGGTAGTGGCTAAGCTCAGCGGTGGACAGGTGGGCCATGGCGTGGTTATCCAGAAAGAATATGTCAGCGTGATGCTGGGTGGCGGGGATACATACTGCCGGTTAATTTAACATAGCCCACTCACAGAGACCACAACACGATGAAAACCTCCCACATTTTTCGCTATCTGGCCATTGCGCTGCTGGTGGTCGTAGCGCTGCTCGCGGCGGGCGTTGCGGCCTCGTGGGCACCTGATGTGCCAGTGGAGTCGCTCAAGGCGCGTTGGGCGGATGCGCCGTCGCAGTTCGTCGCTGTGGACGGCATGCAAGTGCATCTGCGTGACGAGGGGCCGCGTGACGACCCCAACCCCATCGTGCTGCTGCACGGCACCTCCGCCAGTCTGCACACGTGGGAGGGCTGGGCGCAGGCTTTGCGCGGGCAGCGGCGGGTGATCCGCTTTGACCTGCCTGGTTACGGCCTGACCGGCCCGCACCCGCGCAAGGCCTACGGGATTGATCAAGACTATCCCCAATTCGTTTTGGCTGTGCTGGGCCAGCTCAAGGTGCAGCGCTTTGTATTGGCAGGCAATTCGCTGGGTGGGCAGATTGCATGGCACACGGCATTGGTGGCGCCGCAGCGGGTGGGCAAGCTCATTTTGGTGGACTCAGGTGGTTTTCCGAAAGAGTCCACTTCGGTGCCGCTGGCTTTTCAGATAGCCCGCATTGCGGCACTGGCTCCTTTAATGCGCAATGTGCTGCCACGCTCTTTGATTGAAAGCAGCCTGCGCAACGTGTACGGGCAGCCCGAAAAAGTCACGCCCGAACTGGTCGACCTGTTCTACGGTATGGCGCGTCGCGAGGGCAACCGTGAGGCACTGAATGCGCGCATGCAGCGCGGTTACTTGTCTGATACCTCGCGCCTGGCCGATATCAAAACCCCCACGCTGATTCTCTGGGGTGGGCAAGACCGTTTGATCCCGCCCAGCCATGGCGAACGCTTTGAGCGGGCTATTGCAGGTTCAAAACGTGTAGTGTTTGCCCAGCTGGGGCATGTGCCGCATGAAGAGGATGCGGCGCAAACAGTCGCTGCAGTGCAGCAGTTTTTGAAATAAACACGGGTATCTTGAAGTTTTGCGGTTTGCCCTTACATCCTATTCATGAGTGAATCCCTGCACATTGTCTGCCCGCATTGCCACACCACCAACCGCGTACGCACTGACCAGTTGGGCAGTGCGCCTACCTGCGGTCAGTGCAAACTGGCGCTTTTCAACGCGCACTCCGTGGCGCTGGACGAGGCCGCGTTTGACAAGCATGTAGCGCGCAGCCAAATCCCAGTACTGGTGGATTTCTGGGCACCGTGGTGCGGCCCCTGCCGCGGTATGGCACCGGCCTTTGAGCAGGCGGCCGCGCAATTGGAGCCGCAGATGCGCTTGGCCAAGGTGGACACCGAAGCCGTGCCCAATCTGGGTGCGCGGTTTAACATTCGCAGCATTCCCACGCTGGCACTCTTTGCAGGCGGGCGCGAGGTGGCGCGCCAAGCTGGTGCCATGGGGGCCGCAGACATCGTGCGCTGGGCCAAGGCGCACCAGCCGGGCTAAGGTATTGCAGCGTGGATGCCTAAGGCATCAGCCTAGAGCCGGCTCCTAAGCTCTTGTAGCTGGTTATGCAGAACACGCACCTCGGATCGCAATGCGCCGATTTCGTGCATCAGGTCACGTTCAATCTGCCGCTCCTCAGTCTCCACAAACATGGCTGCCAGCGAGGCAGTGACCAGTGACAGCACCGCCAGGCCAAGCAGCACCACCAGCACCGAAAACGCTCTGGATGCGTGGGTGCTGGGAACGATGTCGCCATAGCCCACCGTGGCTGCAGTGGTGAACGCCAGCCACAATCCGTCCGCTAAGGTGATGGCGCGTGGCTCCAAGGCCCAAAAGCCCAGCCCTCCCAACCCCAAAATAGCAAGGCATAGCAATAGCGAGTAGATCAACCCTCGCCGCGTAATGAGCCGTTTGCGTGCCTGCCATTTCATCATGTTTGAAATATAACCGGCAGGGATAGCAGTTGTGTTTGACTTGCATCAACAGTCAGGTAATCAACCCGCAGTGGGGTTCGGGGGTGAACCAGAGCAGTCATCGCGAGCGGGTTACCAAGCTGATGCCAGCCGGTCAATTACCCTGACAAGCCCACATACACGTTCTGCACATCGTCATTGCCGTCAATGGCGGCTAAAAATGCTTCTACCTCTTCCAACTGCTCGGCGCTTAAGTTGGCCGGGTTGACCGGGTTTTTAGACTTGTAGCCCAGCTTGGCCGTCAACACCGTAAAGCCGTGGGCGGGCAGAGCGCGGCTGACTAAATCGAGTTCGGCCGGGTCAGTGTAGAACAGGGTGGTGCCTGGTTTGACCGGGTTGTCTTCGTCGCTGCTTTCGACGGCTTCCAGGTCTTGGGCACCGGCCTCGATCGCGGCTGTATCCGCATCGGCAGCCGGCGCAGTGGGCTCGGCCTCAATGAACCCCAAGTGGTCAAAATCCCACGACACGGAGCCGGACGCGCCGAGCTGCCCTTTACGGAACAGCACCCGCATCTCGGGGGCGGTGCGCTTGACGTTGTCGGTCAGGCATTCGACCATCACGGCCACTTGGTGTGGCGCAAAGCCTTCGTATATCACATGCTCAAAGCTCACCGCCTCGCCCGTCAAGCCAGCGCCTTTTTTGATGGCGCGGTCTAGCGTGTCTTTGGGCATAGAGACTTTGCGGGCCTGCTCGACCACTAGGCGCAGGCGCGAGTTGGAAGCTGGGTCGGCCCCGCTACGCGCAGCCACCATGATGTCTTTGGCCAGGCGACCAAACAGTTTGCCTCTGGCGTTAGCTGCCAGTTCCTTGCCTTTTGCTTTCCACTGCGCGCCCATGTTGCGTGTTCCTTGATGTTGCCGCGCGTTGACGCGCTTGGCTGGTTTTAGAGGTATCGAGAGAGCCTAGGTTATACACCTAGAATTTGCTGGCTTCGAGAATATTTAGTACTATGTATTTTATAGCTGCTCCCGCAATATTTCATTACGCTGGAGGCTTATTTTGCTTGTAACCAGTGATTGGGCGGTGGCTTTTTCTTTGCTTGAGCGGGTTTGGGCCCACGGTAGCGTTAGGTCTAGTGCTTCGTAGGCACGGCGCTGGGTGTTTGTACCCCCCATGTTTTTGGTGGTACGCCCACCGCTGGGGCAAGGTCGTAGCGGCATTGACGGTGGGGTACAGTCTTCAGACGCTTGGGGTGTGGTTAATGCGTTTGAGCTCGGCCTCTACACCGGCTGCTTGCGCCACATAGCCGCCGGACAGGTCTTCTTTTTTCAGGCCCGAAAAAAAGGGGCTTAATTTGCGCGTCGGTGTTTTCGTGCGTCAAGTACTCAATCTTGGGTGCAAACAGTGGCGGACCGCTCAGCACATCGTTTTCAAGAAAAATCGACAAGTCAACAAAGCTGCGTCGCACACGGCGCCCTCAACCTTGGAATCTCTTGGTACAGTACGGGGCTATTCTGCAAATGTAGAGCGCTATACAAATAGTAGCTGCTCCCGCAATATTTTAAAGCGCTGGAGGCTTAAATCATATGAAAAACGAGCTTGTTTTGCTGCACAAAGATGGTGCAGGCGTCTACAACCTTACCTTAAACCGCCCAGACAACTTTAACGCATTGTCTGCGGACATGATAGGTGCTGTGCAGGCTGCACTGGACACCGTGGCAGCCGACACTGCGTCGCGCGCGGTGGTCATTGCAGCCACAGGCAAAGCCTTTTGCCCAGGCCATAACCTCAAAGACATGGCGGCCAACCCGTCACTGGCGTTTTACCAAACTCTGTTTGCGCAGTGCTCCAAGATGATGGTCTCCATCGCCCGGCTGCCAGTGCCTGTGGTGGCGCGGGTGCATGGGCTGGCCACAGCGGCGGGCTGCCAGCTGGTGGCGCAGTGCGATTTGGCCGTAGCCTCGCCTGCGGCGCGTTTTGCCACCAGTGGTATCAACTATGGCTTGTTTTGTGCCACGCCTTCGGTGCCATTGGTGCGCAACCTGCAAGCCAAGCACGCTATGCATATGCTGGTGACTGGCGAGTTTATTGACGCGGCTACGGCGCTGCGCTACGGCCTGGTCAACGCGGTGGCACCGGACGACAGTGCTGCTGCGCTGGACGCTGAGGTGCACAAGCTGGTTGCACATATTTGCAAAAAACCACGCCTGGCGCTGCAAATGGGCAAAGAATTGTTTTACCGTCAGCAAGGCTTAGGCTTGGAAGCGGCGTACCAGCTGGCAGGCCAAACCATGGCAGCAAATATGATGGACGCGTGCGCGCAAGAGGGCGTACAGGCGTTTGTGCAAAAACGGCAACCTGATTGGAATCTATGAACGAAGTGAGTGATTTACTGCAAGACATCGCACGGCCCGATAGCTGGGTAGAAGTGCTCAGTCTGGTGGCGTGCCTGGTGCTGACCTATGTGCTTTGCCGCGTGCTGAACGCAGGCTTGAAAAAACCACAAAATTCAGTCTGGTTTGGGCGTAATATTTTTGATGGCTTGATGTTCCCAGTGCTGGCGCTGACCTTGACGTATGCAGCCAACTATGTCGTGGGGCGCTACCAGCATCTGTCGGTGTTGAAGGTGGCCGTGCCCGTGCTGGTGTCGCTGGTGGCGATCCGTTTGATTGCGCGCACGCTGACGCTGAGCTTCCCGGCCTCAGGCTGGGCGCGGCTGACTGAGCGGCTGTTTTCGTGGATGGCCTGGGCGCTGGCGATTTTTTGGATCATCGGGCTGCTGCCGGGTGTGCTGGAAGAGTTGGACGCCATCAAGCTGGCGTTTGGCAAAGGCAAAGTCAGCCTGCGCACCATCCTGGAGGGCTTGCTGTCTGCCGGGCTGGTGTTGATTGTGACCCTGTGGATATCGTCGGCGCTGGAGCGCCATGTGCTGCGCGATGCGGTAGAAGACCTGTCCATGCGCAAAATCATGGCCAATGGTATCCGTGCGCTGCTAATTTTGTTTGGCATGCTGTTTGCGCTGTCCGCCGTGGGGGTGGACTTGACCGCCTTGTCAGTGCTGGGTGGCGCGCTGGGTGTGGGCTTGGGTTTTGGCCTGCAAAAGCTGGCGGCCAACTATGTGAGCGGCTTTGTGATCTTGTTTGAACGCTCGGTACGCATTGGCGACAGCGTCAAGGTGGATGGTTTTGAAGGCCGGGTGAGCGACATCAAAACCCGCTATACGCTGATACGCGCGCTCAATGGCCGTGAGGCGATTATTCCCAACGAGAAAATGATCACCGAGCGCGTAGAAAACCTGTCGCTCGCCGACTCGAAGGTGCTTGTGTCCAGCGTGATCACGGTGGGCTACGACAGCGATGTGGCGCAGGTGCAAAGCATACTGTGCAAGGCGGCTATGGGCAACGTGCGGGTGCTTGCTGACCCGGCACCCGTCGCGCACTTGACGCAGTTTGCCACCGATGGCCTGGAGTTCACGCTGCTGTTCTGGATCAGCGACCCAGACAACGGGCAGATGAACGTCAAAAGCCAAATCAACGTAGAGATTTTGCGAGAGCTGCGGGCCACAGGCATTGAGATTCCCTATCCGCAGCGGGTAATGCACATGCGTCCTGAGCCTGCTGCATAGTCTAGCCCATCAGCTACTGCGAATACTTCACTGCAAAATTAATAGCTGCTCCCGCAATATTTTATTGCGCTGGAGGTCAATTTACTTCATTAAACTAGGTAGCCACAAGCTCAGTTGCGGGAAGGCAATCAGCAGCCCGAGTACAAAAATCATCACTAAGACAAACGGCCAGCAGCCACGGAAAATCGCGCCCAGGCCTACGCCGGGCAGCAGGGCGTTGAGTACAAACAGGTTCATGCCCACAGGGGGCGAGATGAGTCCGATCTGCACAATCATCACGATCAACACGCCAAACCACACCGGGTCAAAGCCCAACGCGGTGACGATAGGGAAAAACAGCGGGATGGTCAGCAGCACCATGGTGAGCTCTTCCATCACGGTGCCCAGCACGATGTAGATGAACATCATGGCGGTGATGATCAAGATGGGCGACAGGCCCATACCCGTGATCCAGGCCTTCAAATCGCCTGGCATGCTGGTGAAGTTCACAAAGTTGGCAAAGATGGTGGCGGCAATCAACAGCGTGAACAGCATGGCCGTGGTGCGGGCGGATTCGACCAGCACTTGGTAGAGGATAGCCCAGGTTAAACGCCCACGCGCCAATGCAAACAAGAAGGCACCCGCTGCGCCAAACCCTGCGCCCTCCGTGGCGGTGAAGATGCCGCCATAGATGCCGCCCAGCACCACAATCACCAGCACAATCACGCCCCAAATGCCGCGCAAGGCCTTCCAGCGATTGGGCCAACTGGTGCGCTCTCCCGCTGGGGCGTGCAGAGGGTCGCGCGCGGTCATCACCGCAATACCGCACATCATGAGCAGGGCGGTCAATATGCCGGGGATCACGCCTGCTGCAAACAGCTTGCCGATATTGGTCTCGGTGATGATGCCGTAGATCACCATGATGGTGGAGGGCGGAATCATGATGCCCAAGGTGCCTCCGGCGGCCATTACGCCGGTGGCTAAGCTGTCGCTGTAGCCCATTTTCTTCATGCTGGGGTAGGCCACCTTGCTCATGGTGGCTGCCGTGGCGATGGACGAGCCGCAAATGGCACCAAAGCCCGCACACGCAGCCACGGTGGCGTGCGCCAAGCCGCCGCGAAAGTGGCCGATAAAGGCGTAGGCCGCGGCAAACAGCTCGTGCGCCAGGCCCGCGCGCGCGACAAAATTGCCCATCAAAATAAACAGTGGTATGACCGACAGCGTGTAGGCAAAGCCGGTCTCGTGCACCACCTGCGCCGTGCTGGCCAGGGCTGGCATCCAGCCGCGTGTGAGGCCAATGCCTGCAACGCCCACCATGCCCATGGCAAAGGCCAAGGGCACGCGCAGCAGCGCCAATGCGAAGATGGCTGCGAAACCGAGTAAGGATTCAATCACAGCGCGGCCCCTTCGCCTTCTTGCCGCGCCGCTGCGGGCTTGGCGATCAAACTTAAATGCACCAGACCGGTAATGCCGCACAGCAGCGCCATGCCGTAGATGAAGGGGGCTTTGGCAAATTTGAGTTGCGCGGTGGTCTCGCCATTCTCGGCAAACTGGTTGCCGGTTCGCCACATCAAGTAGGCCAAGCCCAGCATCAGGCTGGCGCACAGCAGATGGACCAGCACGCGCTGCAGCTTGAGCACCCAAGCAGGCCATACGCTGTCCAGCGAGTCAAACACCACATGCTCGCCGCGCTGCGACACCAGCGGCACACCTGCAAAAATCACCACTACCATGAGCAGCTCGGTCAACTCCAGCGAGCCAGGGATAGACTGCGACAACAGCTTGCGTCCGCCAACATCAAAGAAGGTGAGCGCCATGATGGCAAACAGCGCGCTGGCGCACAGCAGGCTGCAAAAAATTTCTAAATATTTACGCATGGGAAGCACAGGCGACATTGGGGTGAAGAGCATGAAGCATAAACCGTAAAGCATAAAAAAACGCGGCGCTCATGGTGCATGAGGCCGCGTCAATGGGACCGAACGAAGTAAGTTACTTTTCAGCCTTGGCAATCTCGGCGCGGAACTCGGCCAGCACGCGGGCAGCGTTCTTCAAACCCTTGGCTTCAGAATCAGCCACCCACTTGGCTTCCAAGCCCGAGGTTTTGCCTTTCACATCAGCCACAAACTTGGCGTCGGCCTTGGTAATCACCACGCCGTTGGCTTGCATCAAGCCGGTAGCGCGGCGGTCTACTTTGTCCCAGCTACGGCCAAAGATGCGGGCCACAGTTTCACCACTGATGGCGTCCACCGCACTCTTTTCCTCGGGCTTGAGGCTGTCGTACTTGCTTTGGCTCATCACAAACGCAAAGCTGGTGTTGTACAGGCCACCGGGGAAGGTGGTGGCGTGGCGGATGATTTTGTCGATCTTGAACGACTCGGTGGACTCGGCCGGGAAGAGGGTGCCGTCCATCACGCCGCCCGAGAGCAGCTCATACGAGTCGGGCGCAGGCTTGAGGGTGACGTTCATGCCCAAGGTTTTGCTGATCTCATTGACCATGCCGCCGCCGATGCGAAACTTCAGGCCGTTCAAATCGTCAATTTTGGCAATTGGGCGTTTGGTGTT
>JAYWHJ010000108.1:0-11150 GCA_043777795.1 Polaromonas sp.
ACTAAAATGGGCGCATGCATTCAACACCTTCCGTTACGCCAGCAGGGATAAGCGCCGCACCAGACGACCGCTGGCGGCAGTCGCATTTGGGCCGCTTACTGGGCGAGTCTTTGCGCCGCTTTGATGCGCGTGTGCTGACCCTGATGGCGCACAACATTGAGGTGCCTTTGGCCCTGTGCAACTTGGCCGCGCGCGGACAAGTGAGCGCGGCGCATGTGCACATCACGCGGCATGTGGCGCTACAGGGATCACGTTTGACGGATTTGGCCGATGCCGCAGGCATGAGCAAGCAGGCCATGGGCGATCTGGTGGGCCAATGCGAAGCATGGGGCATTGTGGCGCGCATGCCAGACCACCGCGATGCGCGCGCGCGCTTGGTCTGCTTTACCGAAGCCGGGCTGCTCTGGCTCAAGGCGTTTGAAGACGCGGTGGCGCAGGCCTCTGAGGAGTTTACCCGCGAGGTGGGCGAGGATGTGGCGCGTGTGGTGGGCTTTGGCCTGGAGGCCTATGGCCGTGCATATGGTTAGGCACGCCGCATCGCTAGCGCAGTCCACAACGGTGTAGCGCGCGGATAGCTACTGCTTGCGCTGCACAAACAAATTGCGTTTGGCGTCCTCTGGATAGGCAAAGGTCACCAGGCCATTTTTCACCATACCCATGACCAGCATGTTTTGGCTGATCGCGTCTTTGTCGTTCAGGCTAAAAGGTTTTTCGTAAGTGGCCACCACGCCGTAATAGGTGCGGGCCATATTCTCTAGGGCAGTTTTCAGGGCCGGGCCATTGGCATTGCCGTCGCGTATGCCAAACAGCGAATACATCAGCAAATAGGCGGTGTCATAGCCTTGCGCTGCGGCCATGGGCACGGTGATGCGCTGCGATTTGAACTTGCGCGCGTAGGCGGATAAAAACGCCGCGCGCCGCTCGTTGCTGGGCTCGGCAATGAAGGTCTGCGCCATCAGTGCGCCGTCGGCGGCGTCTTTCGCGCCGTCAATGAAGAACGGAAACGACAGCGGCCACGCACCTACTTGCGGCACCTTCCAGCCCACTTGCTTGCGGCCATTGGCGATCACCGCGTTTTCTGGGCCTACGGTGTAGCTAAACACTACATCGGCTCCGGCCTCGCGTGCAGCTTTGAGCTCGGTAGACAAGTCTTTCACGCCGGTTGCAAAGCGCGCCACATGGACTGCCTTGAGATTTTTGGCCTCCAGCGCTTTTTCCACATCCTTCAACCCCGCCTCGCCGTAACCGGTGGTGTCGGCAAAAATGGCGACCTTGGTCCAGCCACGTTTCACGATGTCATCCACCACAAACGGTGCCTGAATGGCATCGCGTGCCGAGGTGCGAAAGATGTAGCTCTCTGGTCCGGGAAACTTGGACGTGAGCGGTGTGCCAGTCGCGCACGGAATGATCAACGGCAGCTTGGCGGCCTGGAACACCTCGATCGATTTGGCTGCCACGCCCGTGTTGCAAAAACCGATCACCGCAGTGACTTTCTCTGCCACCAAGGCTTGGCTTTGCTTGAGGCCCTCGTCAGGATTGGCCTTGTCGTCCTTGACTACCAACTCCAGCTGACGACCCAAATAGCCGCCCACGGCATTGATTTCTTGCACCGCCAATTGAATGCCGTTCAACATCGGAACGCCAAAGTCGGCCGACGGGCCCGTGAAGGGGCCGACTACCCCAATGCGCAAGGTATTCGCCTGGGCATAGGCGCCAGAAAGGGCAAAGCTGCATGACAATGCAGCCAAAGTACGAAGTGCGATCATGATGTTGTCTCCAATACGACGCATTCAATTATTGCAATGTAGACGCTTCTTGCCCCAGTGCGTACTCGGGTTGTTACCCAGTTGCGCCCACTCTGTCAGCTAACCGTCAGGGCTTTGGAGCGCCAGATTGCAGGCCACCTTGCAGCAAACGCTCGTTTTGCCAGCGCAGTAAATCGAGCCACATCTGGCGCATCTCTGCGGCCAATGGGGTGCGAAAGGCGCTGGGCAGCTCGATAGTCACCACGGGCATACGCTTATGTATGCCGCCATAGTTACCCAGGCTCCCGGGGAAGATGCCGACCTGGTCGAGGTACAGCCGACCCAGTTTGGCCGGGGGTTTGGTTGGGCCATCGAAATCGAGCACGCCATAGGGTGCGTGGATGCTGACGATCATGTCGGGCTTGAAGCGCTCCATCTCGTCGTGCAGGTATTTGGACTCGGGCTCGCTCAGTGGCCTGGGGCCTGGCCATCGCCGCGGATCACGCCTGACTTTTTTTTCCCAGTAAATCGGCGCTTCTTTGTCCCATTGCGGGGTGGGAAAGTTGCGGTTCAGGTCCACGCCGTTGGCGTTGGTGCGGCGCGCGGGGCTGGTCAGCAAGCCGTCGGGATTGAGCAAGGGCACGAAACGCCAGTGGGTTTGCGCGGGAATTTCTTGGGCCAGGGCAATCCAATGCAAGGCCAGCGAGGCAGAAGACAGCTCGTCACCATGGATACCGCCCACCACCAGCACGCGCAATTTGGCGTTGGGCACGGGCAAATCCCGCACCAACAGGGATTGTCCTTTGACGGAGCGGGCTTGGCTATCTTGCAACTGAGCGCTTTGGCACAAGGCAAGAGGCACGTTGGGCAGTTTGCGGCTAAATTCTTCGCAGTTGGATGCGTGCGTGAGGCTGGTTAATACTAAATAACTAGCAACTAGAACGCACGCTTTTATCAAAATACTCTTGGGCATGGGCCCAATTATCCATGCCATTGCAGGCCTCGCCGCTGCGACAAGCAGTGCCCCTTTGAGCGCGCGATGGAGCGAACGATTTACGACGTCACATTTGTGCGACCCAGCCTACTCGTCGCGCTCGCCGCTTTCGTACAAAGTCTCGCGTCCCATGCGGTCCAGCAGCAGTTCCGCTGTCCAGGGCAGCATGAGCGAGCCGCAGCGGCTGTCGCGGTACAGGCGCTCAAGCGGCAGGTGCTTCATCATGCTTTGGCCGCCGCAAGTGCGAATGGCCAGGCGGGCGATGTCGTTGGCACCTTCCATCACGCTGTAGTGCGCAGCGTAGAGACGCATTTTCTCGTCTTTCGATGGATTGGGCTTGGCCTCCAGAATGGCCCGGCTAAAAATGCTCTTCATGTTCTCTAGCTGAATACGTATTTGCGCCACTGCGATTTGCTTGGTCGGGTACATGCGGCGGCGGGTGGGCGGCTCACCCTCTACCTCCCCGCGCAGGTATTGGACGGTGAAGTCGTAGGCTGCATTGGCGATCCCCAGGTAGGTGGGTGCGAGGGTAAAGAACATGGCCGGCCAGGTTTGCGCAGCCTGAAAATACACCCCGCGCGGCATCAGCTGCTCTTGGTCGGCCACAAACACGTCTTTGAAAGTCAGATTGCGGCTGACGGTGCCGCGCATGCCCATGGGGTTCCAGTCACCGCTGATGGCAAGGCCCTCTGCGCTGGCGGGCACGGCGATGTACAGAGTGTCTTTAGGGTTGGGTGTTTGCCCCTCAATGTCTTCGGTGCACAAGATGCCGTAGTAGTTAGCTGCGCCGGAGAGCGAGGCCCAGATTTTTTTGCCGTTGATGACCCAGCCACTCACGCCCCCTTGCACGCTCTTTTTGGCACTGGTGCCAAAGGGCGCGCGGCCTGCGGCTGCGGCGGTGCCTTCGCTGAAGGGCTGGGCATACAGCGCGCCGTCGCCCACTACGCGTGCAAAGTGCAGCGTGCGCCGCTCGTGGTGTTCAGCGAGTTGGTTGGCTGTTAACGCCATGCTGTCGAGCAGCACGCCCGTCCACATGGTGGAGCTGATGTGCATGTTCAACGTGAGTGCCGTGGCCCCGCAAAAGCGGCCCAGTTCGGCGCTGGTCATCATGTAAGTGGCGTAGTCGGCGCCCATGCCGCCATAGGCCTGGGGCACACACATTTTAAGGATGCCTGCCTCGCGCAGGTCGGCGTAATTAGCCAGCGGGAACGTAGCAGTGTCGTCCCACTGGTGGGCACGTGCGGCAAACTTCCCCCTCCCCAAACTGTGCGCTGTTTGCAGCAGCTGGGCTTGTAAATCTGTCAGTGGCATATCGCCTACTGCTGGCGTAAAGTTCAAAATTGCTCTTTTATTCATAGCTGCTTCCGCAATATTTTATTGGGCTAGAGGCTAAAAACGCTAAAAGTTAAAGCACCTGGCCGCGCTCTACCACCACCGCACCGTCCAGCGCGATGGTGCAGGCTTTGAGCGGCAAATCGAAGTGCCCGAGGGTATGGCGCTTGGCTATCTCATTAGCTCCGGTGCTGTACAAAAAATTGCCTGCCACGGCGCGCAGCTCGGTGCCATTGAAGTCGCTTTTGTCAAACATGGCCATGCTGTCCCAGCGCGCCTGTTTGTTCAGGCCGTAGCCTATGTGGCTGACGGCGTAAGCATCTTTGTCGCCCCAAGCGGCGATATAGTCGCGCATCAGTTGGGCGTCCACACCGGTACCTTCGATGTGGGTGACGTAGTCGTTTTCGACAGTCAAGCTGATGGGCTGCGCAATGTAGCGTTTGAAAGTCAGGTTCACATCGCCCGTATTCAGCACCAAGCGCCCACTCACGCTGCCCGCTGCGGGGAAGGCCAGCACCAGGCCACCGGGCCAGTGCGTCATGGTGCCGGGGCGGGTGGAATAGCCCCAGTTGCCACCCACCACCGCGCCCTCCAGGCTGATGCGCAGGTCGGTCCCTGCGTCCGACTGCACGGTCATCAGCTTGGCTGCGCGCAGGCGCTTGGTCTGCTCTTTCACCAACGGCTCCAAGTCGTCAGTAGGCAGCAGGCGGCACAGCGCCTCAGGGTGTTCGTTGCTCACATACACCACGCGCGCCCCGGCTTTGAGAATGGTGCTCAGCTCGGGTGCGTGCATGAGGCCTTCCAAGGTGCAGTCCAACACCAAGGTCGAGGCGCCCAGCGCCTGCACCACGGCCGAGATGCCACTAATGGCCGTGCTGGCACCGGTAGAGCGAATCAGCGGTGTACCGGGCGATGGGACGGTGGGCAGTGTGAGGGTGAAAGCCTTGGCGCCCGCACGCGCAGCAGCCAAACGGGCTAAAGTGGGCAACGCCGCGCGTGACTGCGTCTCGCACAGTATCGCGACCGTATCGGTGGCCTGCACGCCGCAGCGGCGAATGATGGACTCAAAAGCGTCGATCCAATGGGGTTCTAAAACGGTGTGCATAGGGTTTGCAAGGTGAACGGGTTGGTGGCATAATACATGAAATTTCATATATTTTCCACTGCATGATCCCATCAACTTTATCGCGCGCTGCAACCGTGAGCGCAGCGCCACCCAGCTTTAGCACCAGCGATTTTCGCGTAGCACTGGGCATGTTTGCCACCGGTGTGACCATCGTTACCGCGCGCACGCCCGGCGGTGACTTGGTGGGGCTCACAGCCAATTCCTTCAATTCAGTGTCGCTGTCCCCACCCTTGGTGCTGTGGAGCCTGGCCCGTGCCGCCAGCTCGCTGGAGGCCTTTAGCACCGGGTCGCACTATGCCGTGCATATTTTGGCGGCTGGACAAAAGAGTTTAGCCCAGCAGTTTGCCTCCAAAGGCGTAGACCGCTGGCATGCAGTGGACTACCAGCTGTCCGCCAGCGGCGTGCCCTTGCTCAGCGGTTGCGCGGCCAGCTTTGAGTGCTTTAACCGCAGCCGCTACGAAGAAGGCGACCATGTGATTTTTGTGGGCGAAGTGGAGCGCTGCACCACGCAGCCCGGCACCACGCCGTTGTTGTTTCACGGAGGCAAGTTTTACACCGAGCATCCGCTATGAAAGCGCCCTTCGTCTACGGCTACCTGGGCTATTTGCTTGGCCAGGCCAACCATGCGTTGTACAAAGGCTTTGACGCGCAGGTACGCCAAGCGGGTCTGTCCAGCATCGAATGGCGCGTACTGGCCACTTTGTATGACGGCGCGCCATTCACCATAAGCGAGTTGACCGCGCAGATACTGTCCAAGCAACCCACCGTCACCAAGCTGGTGCAGCGCATGGCGCACACTGGTTGGGTGGAGCTGCTGGCCGATGCAGCAGACCAGCGGCGCACGTTGGTGGTCATTACTGCCGCTGGCAAGAAGCAGGTACGGTCTTTGGTAGCTGCCGCACAAAAGCACGAGGCGCAGGTGCTGCGTACGTTGGGGGCTCAGGATGTGGATGCTTTGAAGCAGTTGTTGGCGCGGCTGGCGGCGCTTTCATAGCGCAGACCAGTGCTTTTGGTCAACTTTCGCCAACAGCGTGCCTGTGTCCGTTCGTCGCATTACAAATTGGGTCACCCTGCGTCAGAGCTGGTGGGATTGGAAGGGTGGACGGGGATGCACTCCATCCAGGCAATGTGGAATGCGCAGCAGGGTGCACTATGGGCTGCGGTGCTTGGCGTTTTTTACGTGCATTAGTGCTTTAGCCCATTGAAATATTGCGGGAGAAGCTCCTAAATACATAGTGAAAGCGCTAGCGAAAAACCTCAACGTACACCACGCAGCAAGATCAACGCGCCTCCACCGAAGCCCTCCACACCGCCTGTGCCAGCGCATTGCGCGACTGACGTGGGTGGAACAACTGCACATCAAAGCGGGTGGGGGCACCACCAGGGTCGGCCAGTACCAAGCGGCCACTTTGCAAGTCAGCCCGCACGAGCGAACGGGGTAGCCACGCCAGTCCCTGGCCATTCAACGCCTGCTCGTGCAGCGACTCGGCAAAGTCGGACTCCATCACGTCTTGCAGGACCAGTGCGCGCTGGTCTCTAGCCAGTGCGTCCTGCAGGATCAAATGCAGGGCCAAGCCAGGTGCATAGCGCAGCACGGGCACGGGGCTTTGGGCCGTGCCGGGTAACTGGTGCATCGCCACGCCCGGGGCGCTGGGGGCAGACACCGCCACCAGCTCCTCCTGCGCTACCGTGATGCAGTCAAACGCGCCGCTGTCCAGGCTCAGTTGCAAACGCGGGTGGCTGTAGCTGAGCATGAAGTCGGCATGGCCCTGCTCCAGCGCCACCACCGCATCGTTGATGGAGCCGGTAATCAGGCGTAGCTTGATTTGCGCGCCCATGACGCGGCGCAGGCTTTGCACCCACAGGGGCACCCAGGTGCGCGACAGGGTGCGACCAGTAGCCAGCACCACCCAGTCGCCGCCGCGTTGCGTGCTACGCACACGCGCCTGCACATCGGTAAGGGCAGCGACGGTGTTGCGCGCAATCGGCAGCAGTTGCTCGCCTGCATCGGTCAGGGACAGCGGCACGTTGGCGCGATTGACCACGTCCGCGCCCAGCCATAACTCCAGCGCGCGGATGCGGCGGCTGAACTGCGGCTGCGTCACGTGGCGCGTGAAAGCCGCCTTGCTAAAGCTGCGCTCACGCGCCAGCGCGACAAAGTCTTCAAGCCATTTATGATCGATGCTGGACATGGGTGACATGGTAACGCCCCGCGCTGGGTTTACCATGCAGTACCCATACGGCACGCATTTACGGAACTTCTCGCTCATGACGCAGCGCAAAACTCAACTGGACACATTGGCCTACACACTGCTGCTGGCCTGCTGCGTGTTTTGGGGCTTTCAACAGGTATTGATCAAGGCCACCGTGCCTGAGGTGGCGCCAGTGTTCCAGGCCGCACTGCGTTTTGCCGGTGCCACGCTGGTGCTGTGGCTGTGGTGCCGCTGGCGCAAGGTGCCCTTGCTGCCGCGTGACGGCGCGCTAGGCCCGGGGCTGCTAGCAGGGGCCTTGTTTACCGCCGAGTTTGCCTGCATCTACATAGGCTTGCAGTACACCGGCGCATCCCGCCTCACCGTGTTTTTGTACACCTCGCCGTTTTGGGTAGCTGCCTTGCTACCCTTTTTTGTGGCCAGCGAACGCCTGCGGCCCGTGCAGTGGCTGGGCTTGGCCTGTGCATTCGCTGCAGTGGTTTTTGCGTTTAGCGACGGTCTGCGCAACAGCAGCGCGCCGTGGTGGGGTGATGCACTGGCGCTGGCCGCTGGCATGTTTTGGGGGCTGACCACGGTGGTCATTCGCTCCAGCGGCCTGGCGCGCACGTCAGCGGAGCAGTTGCTGTTTTATCAAATTGGCTTCAGCGCGCTGGCTCTGCCGCTGCTGTCCATGGCGCTGGGCGAGCGTTGGCACTTTGCGTGGACGGGTTTTGCGCTGACCTCACTGCTTGTACAAACCGTGGTGGGCGCATTTGCCACCTACCTGACATGGATGTGGCTGCTGGGGCGCTACCCTGCTGGTAAGTTGAGCGCCTTTGTGTTCCTCACGCCGGTGTTTGCGCTGCTGTTTGGGGCGCTGTGGCTGCAGGAGCCAGTGACACCAGGCTTGCTGCTGGCTTTGGCCTTGGTGGGTGTGGGAATCGTGTTGGTCAACAAGAAATAGCCACTGGTATTTCACAACGGGCGCTGCACCAGGTGAAAGCTACAACTTGACGGACTGCAAAACGAACTGAGCAGTCACATTAACATACCCAATAGGCCTCTGGCGCAATAAAACACTGCGGGAAAAGCTATAAATAATATAGCGTACAGCCAACATAGTGGCAAACTCCAACAACCCTCTAAAATGCAGCTATGACACTGAACGCCAGCCAAGCCATTGCTTTGGCACTCGACACCTTAGACATTGAAGCCGCTGCCATCCAGGAGATGCGGTCTCGCTTGGCCCATCAGGGGCAAGCGGCCTTTGTGAAGGCCGTAGAACTGGTCTTGGCCACGCAGGGCCGCGTGGTGGTGATTGGCATGGGCAAAAGTGGGCATGTGGGACGCAAAATCGCGGCCACGCTGGCGTCCACCGGCACCGCAGCCATGTTTGTGCACCCGGCCGAGGCAAGCCATGGCGATCTGGGCATGATCAAGCCGATTGACTGTGTGCTGGGCGTATCCAACTCGGGTGAGGTGGACGAGCTGACCGCCATTTTGCCCATGATCAAGCGCATGGGTGCCCCGCTAGTGGCGATCACTGGCGGCATGCGCTCGACCTTGGCGCAACATGCCGACGCGGTGCTAGACACTAGCGTGGCCAAAGAAGCCTGCCCGCTCAACCTCGCCCCCACTGCCAGCACCACCGCCCAACTGGCCATGGGCGACGCTCTGGCCGTAGCCTTGCTGGACGCACGCGGCTTCAAAGCCGAAGACTTTGCCCGCTCGCACCCTGGCGGTAGCTTGGGGCGCAAGCTGCTCACCCATGTGCGCGACGTGATGCGCACCGGCGAGGCAGTGCCCCGCGTGCTGGCCAGCACCCCGTTTACCGAGCTGATGCGCGAGATGAGCGCCAAGGGTTTGGGGGCATCGGCCGTGGTCGACGTCGCTGGCAAACCCATCGGCATATTTACCGACGGTGATCTGCGCCGATTAATTGAACGCGGGGCGGACCTGCGCGGTCTCACAGCGCAAGACGTCATGCACGCCAGCCCCGCTATCGCCCAGGCCGATGCGCTGGCAGTCAATGCCGTAGAGCTGATGGAACAGCGCCGCATTACCAGTGTGCTGGTAACCGATGCCCTGGGGGTGCTAATTGGCGCGCTGAACACCAACGACTTGATGCGCGCTAAAGTCATTTAAATCCCACGCCATGCCCGCCGTGCAAACATTCCCCCCCGAGCTGCTGCTGCGTGCGCAGAGCGTACGCGTGGTGTTTTTTGATGTCGACGGCGTGCTCACCGATGGCGGGCTGGACTTTACCGAGGCGGGCGAAACCATCAAACGTTTTAACGTGCTGGATGGCCAGGGTTTCAAGCTCTTGCAGCGTGCGGGCATCCACATCGCCGTCATCACTGGGCGCGACTCCGCGCCCCTGCGCACCCGCCTGAAGGCGCTGGGTGTGCAGCATGCGGTGTACGGCACCGAAGACAAACGCCCCGCCGCTGAGGCGATTCTTCAAACCCTGGGTCTGGATTGGTCACATGCCGCCGCCATGGGTGACGATTGGCCCGACCTGCCGCTCCTGGCCCGCTGCGCACTGGCCTGCGCACCCGCCAATGCCCATCCCGAAAACAGGGCGCTCGCCCACTACGTCACCCAACGCGCTGGCGGCCACGGCGCCGCGCGCGAATTGTGCGACATCGTGTTGACGGCGCAGGGCCACTACGCGCGGTTTTTAGCGCAGGCGGTGGGTTGATGCGCCAAGCTGTGCTGTGGCTCAAAGCCTTTTGGTTCCACGTGTCGATGTACCTGCCGATTGCCATGATCGTCCTGCTGGCCTTGGGCACCTGGTGGCTGGCACGCAACACGCCCGCGTTTTCGCCCTCAGCCCCAGAGGCTGCGCCCAAGCACGAGCCAGATTACTTCATGCGCAATTTTGCGGTGAAAAATTTTGACGCAGCCGGTCTGCTCAAAAGTGAAGTCGCTGGCACAGAGGCGCGGCACTTTCCCGATACCGATGTGCTGGAGATCGACGCAGCGCGCATTCGGTCTTTCAAAGACGGACGCCTGACCACCGCCACTGCCAACCGCGCCTACAGCAACGGCGACGGCTCTGAGGTGCAGCTGGTGGGCAACGCGGTGGTAGTGCGGGAGGCAAGCAAAGATGCGTCGGGTGCAGTGCTCCCGCGCTTGGAGTTTCGCGGTGAGTTTTTGCATACCTTTCTGAACACCGAGCAGATCAAATCGCACAAGCCCGTCACGCTGATCCGTGACCAAGACCAGTTTGTAGCCGACTCGTTGCAATATGACAATCTGTCGCGCGTGGCGGTTTTGCAGGGCCGGGTCAGAGGCGTGCTCACCCCTCCCAAATAGGCTTTCATTTTTTAGAGAACGCTGCACCATGAACATTTCACCCCTCGTTTTTATCACCGGTGCCTCCAGCGGCCTGGGCCAGGCCATGGCCTTGCGCTTTCACCAAGCCGGGTATCGTTTGGCACTGGTAGCGCGGCGCACCGCCGAGGTGGAAAAGTGGGCTGTCGCACACAGTATCAGCGCCGAGCGCTATGCTGTCTATAGCGCAGATGTGGCCGACACCAACAGCATCGTGGCCGCAGGCGGCGCCTGTATCGCCAGCCAGGGCTTGCCCGATGTAGTGATCGCCAACGCCGGTATCAGCGTGGGCATCGACACCGCGGTGCGCGAGGACATCGACGTCATTGCCCAAACCTTTGCCACTAACAATATCGGCCTGGCTATGCCCACCAAGCGCCCAGTTTTGCGCGCCTCCATGCCGGTGATGAAGGGGTGGAAAGTGGCAG
>JAYWHJ010000109.1:0-3943 GCA_043777795.1 Polaromonas sp.
TGCTGGGCTGCGTGATGGCCAAGGGCATGCAAGACACGCTGGGCCAACCCGTCATTGTGGAAAACGTGGCGGGCGTGCGCGGTTCGCTGGGCGGGCTCAAAGCCGCTAACGCTGCGCCAGACGGCTATGCCACCATGGCCGGCTTCTACAAGAAAGAAGCCGTGACTGGTGCGGCCATGGCTAAGTCGATTAACTTGTTGACGCAGTAAGTTGGGTTTTACGTGTCCCTTGCCCGATCGTCATGTACCGGGCTAGAGAAACGGATCAGCCGCTGTCACTGTTTGCACGGTTAGGTGTTTATCAGCCGCCCTCATACTGGGGTACCAGAAATCGGTCGGCTGATACACATTTAATCCTGTGCGACCAAAGTGG
This sequence comes from Polaromonas sp., assembly GCA_043777795.1. Taxonomy (GTDB): domain Bacteria; phylum Pseudomonadota; class Gammaproteobacteria; order Burkholderiales; family Burkholderiaceae_C; genus JAAFIP01. The sequence goes on from JAYWHJ010000109.1 coordinate 373, forward strand.
CGCGCTACCGGTAGTTTCCTGATAGATGTTGCGGGGACTACGGGTAGCGCGTTACCATTTGCATAGACCCAACCGCCCACGAAGTCCAAAAGCATGGCGAGCGCAACTTGCACTCCTCCGATATTGAACCACTTTAAAGCTGCAATATCCATTTTCAACGCTACATATTCAGTAGCTTCTCCCGATTTATTTTAAAGGGCTACAGCAATATAGCGCATTAAAAAGAAGCTCATTCAGGCAACTGTAACTTCTGCCGCACCACCTGGCGCAGTGCCGCAAACGTAGCCGCCAAATCCTGCGCACTGGTGTCTACCCGCAACTGCGCTTTGGAGTAAAACGCGGCACGTCCAGCCAGAATACCTTTGAGGTCTTCCATCGCCTCTTTGCTCGCTGCCATGGGCCGCAAGTCGCCCTGTGCGGCCACGCGCTTGAGGTGGTCCTCGGGGTTGGCTTGCAGCCACACCGTAGTGCATTGAGAGAGCAATTGGGTGAAGGTCGCTGCCTCGGATACCAAGCCACCCGGCGTGGCTATCACTACCTCGGCATAGTTTTTTACCAGCTCTTGCAGCGCGCGCCGCTCGTACCGGCGATAAGCGCTTGCGCCATACAGCGCCTGGATCTCGGCCACGCTGCCGCCAGCGAGCTTTTCAATCTCGCGGCTCAGCTCTACAAAGGGGTAACCCAAGTCTTGCGCTAGTTTTGCACCCAGGGTGGACTTGCCCGCACCGCGCAGGCCGATCAGGGCAATGCGTTTACTGGCCGAGCCGTCGCCCGCCTGGGTGTTGCCCAGCATGTCGCCCAGCGCTATGCGCACGCGCTGCAAGCTGGCATCGTCTTGACCGCTCAGCAGCTCGCGGATCATCAGCCATTCGGGCGACGAGGTGGTGATGTCGCCAATCAGCTCACTCACGGCGCATTGCAACGCGCCTGAGACTTGCAGCAGCACCAGCAGCGATGCATTGCCCACGCCGTACTCCATATTCGCCAAATGCCGCTCTGACACGCCCGCCGCCAGTGCTACAGCCTTGCGTGTCATGCCCCGGCGGGCGCGCAGCACGGCCATGCGCTGGCCCAGGGCCACCAGATAGGGGTGACGCTCTGGGTCGTCGGTCTGGCTGGGCGTTGGCACCCGGGCGCTGGCGGTGACCACCGCCTTGGGCGGTTTTTTGGTTTTGGGTGCAGCCGATTTATGCAATATAGTGCTTGACTTCATTTTCCTAATCGATTATCGTAGTGAAATGCACAATACTTCATATTTTACAAAGATGCAAATAGAAGTTGATTTTCTGACGCTCATTTTTTAACTGGCAAGCACTTTTTAGTTTGGCCATGCAAGTAACCCACGGCGATGGGCGCACGGCACCCCTTTGGAGACAGCCCTTTGACCAGCCCCAGCACACCAACCGCAGCGCCCGGCAGCGTGTTCAATTTTGCCCAGCACTTGATGGCGCTGAACCAGCAGCGCGCCAGCAAAGCCGCCTACATTGACGACCAAGGCAGCTTAAGTTACCGCGACCTGGCCCAGCGCATCGGCGCAATGGCCGCCGCACTGCTAGCCCTGGGCATTCGCCGCGAAGAGCGCGTGCTGCTGCTGATGCACGACTGCAACGACTGGCCCGTGGCCTTCCTGGGAGCCATGTACGCAGGCATCGTGCCCGTGGCGGTGAACACTTTGCTCACGCCGGAAGACTACGCCTACATGCTGCAGCACAGCCGCGCGCAAGCTGCTTTTGTGTCAGAGGCCCTGCTGCCCGCTTTGCAAACCGCGATGGCGCAAGGCGGGCATGAAGTGAATAGCGTCATCGTCTCGCGCCCCAAAGCTGCTGTGCCCGCAGGCATGCTGGCCATGGACACCCTGCTGGCGCAGCACGCGCCACTGCCCGCAGCCGCGCCCACCAAAGCCGACGACCCCGGCTTTTGGCTCTACTCCTCCGGATCCACAGGCAAACCCAAAGGCACCCTGCACAGCCACGCCAACCTGTACTGGACGGCAGAGCTTTACGGCAAACAAATTTTAGGCATGCGCGAACAAGACGTGTGCTTTTCTGCAGCCAAACTGTTTTTTGCCTACGGCCTTGGTAACGCCCTCACCTTCCCTTTAAGCGCTGGGGCCACCACCCTATTGATGGCCGAGCGGCCTACGCCCGATGCGGTCTTCAAACGCTGGCTGGGGCAAGTGGGCGCTACCAAGCCCACCATCTTCTTCGGTGCGCCCACGGGCTTTGCCGGCATGCTGGCGGCGCCCAATTTGCCCGCCAAAAGCGATGTCGCCCTGCGCATGGCATCGTCCGCGGGCGAGGCGCTGCCTAAGGCACTGGGCGAGCGTTTTACCGCGCACTTCGGTGTGGAGATTATTGACGGCATAGGCTCCACTGAGATGCTGCATGTGTATTTATCCAACGCGCCGGGCAAAGTGCGCTACGGCACCACCGGCTGGCCGGTCCCGGGCTACACCATTGAGCTGCGCGGCGAAGACGGCCTGGCCGTGCCAGACGGCGAGCCGGGCGACCTGTATGTGCAGGGGCCCAGCGCCGCGCTGATGTACTGGGGCAACCGCGAAAAGTCGCGCGACACTTTTCAAGGCGCATGGACCAAGAGCGGCGACAAATACGTACGCAATGCAGACGGCAGCTACACCTACTCGGGCCGGGGTGACGATATGCTCAAAGTCAGCGGCATCTACGTGTCGCCGTTTGAGGTCGAGGCCACTTTGGCGCAGCACCCGGCGGTGCTGGAGTGCGCGGTGATTGGCAAAGAAGACGTGGACGGTCTGACCAAGACCAAAGCGTTTGTGGTGCTCAAGCGTGGCCAGCAGGTAGACGAAGCGACACTCAAGGCCTTTGTCAAAGACCGGTTAGCGCCGTACAAATACCCGCGCTTTATAGAGTTTATTGACGAGCTGCCTAAAACTGCCACAGGTAAAATCCAGCGGTTCAGGCTACGCGAGAGCGAGCGCAAGGCTTGATGACAAGCCTGGAAAAATTCCTCACCTCACACATCAGCATGCAAAATCCTATTTGTCCGAGTAAGCTGGCATGAGCCTGGCCAGTTTTTTGATCCAGTTGCTCAACAGCGTGCAGTACGGCCTGCTGTTGTTCATGCTGGCTGCCGGCCTTACGCTCATCTTTGGCATCATGGGCGTGGTCAATCTGGCGCACGGCAGCTTCTACATGCTGGGCGCGTACCTGGCGTGGTGGTTGTCCAGCCTCACGGGCAGCTTGACGCTGGCCATTCTTTTGGGTGTAGTTTTATCCGTGCTGTTTGGCTTGGCTTTAGAGCGCTTGTTGTTCCGCCACTTCTACAAGCGCAGCCATTTAGACCAAGTGCTGCTCACATTCGGCCTGATCTATATCTTTGAAGAAACCCGCTCCATCCTGTGGGGCGATGATGTGCATGGTGTGACGATCCCCGCTGCGCTGTCGGCCTCCATTCCTCTGACCGACAACCTGTCTTACCCCGTCTACCGCCTGTTCATGAGCGGCCTGTGCATAGCTCTGGCTGTGGGTTTGTACCTGCTGATTTCCAAAACCAAGCTGGGCATGAAGATCCGTGCCGGTGCGTTTAACCGCGA
>JAYWHJ010000110.1:0-3935 GCA_043777795.1 Polaromonas sp.
GCCATGCGCATCTAAGCTTTTTAGTCTAAGTCCGCTAGATTTCGATCGTTAGGGCTCTAAAACCGGAAAATTCCGTGAAATATGCCCTGAATATATCATTTAATTATGATTTATTACTTTAATATACTTGACTTGGTATTTAGATGCCTCCTACAATCCGGCCTGACTCAAAGTATCGGGGAAACCCTTGGATGACCAAATCATTCATGCCCTGATCTACGCAGCCGAATTCGGCAAAGGCGTTGTTGGAAGGATCAAGTGCACACTCGTTATACATATGTGCGCAGCCAACAAAAGACCTGTGTATCCAATCCAAACGAAGGGCCACACCACCCAAGTATTTGCCTCTGAAGCAAATTGCTTGTCTGCAGTGCCTCCGTGTAGAAAGGCGTTTTATGAATCAAATGATAGCTAAATGTGCAGCCTCGCTGCGAACCTTTGCAAGCGATGTAGCGCAAGGATTTTTTGAAATTGTCCACAACGGTTTTGCTGTGGTGGGTTTGGTGCTGGCATTTTTGACGGTCACCCTGCTGGCCAAACCCGAGCTACGCCAGCAAAGCGAAACCGCCCTGATAGGCTGGCTGCAAGCGCGCCAACCTATCGTAGAGGTGGCTGACGTGATAGAGGCGGAACCCGGTGCGATTGACCGCGCCACCGCCGCCAACCCCAGAGACCTGCCCAAACAGCAGGCTGCCGTAGCCTACTGGCTGAGCAAAAAATACCGTGTTGCACCAGAGCCCGTGTCGGCTTTAGTGGTGGCCGCTTATGAAGTAGGCGCCAAAGTCAAAATCGAGCCCACGTTGCTTCTGGCGGTGATGGCGATTGAATCAGGTTTTAACCCATTTGCGCAAAGCCCCGTAGGCGCACAAGGCCTCATGCAGGTGATGACCACTGTGCACCGAGAAAAATACGATGATTTTGGCGGTAAATTGGCCGCTTTTGACCCGGTCACCAATTTGCGCGTAGGCGCTACAGTGCTGCGCGAATGCATTACCCGCGCTGGATCCGTCGAGGGCGGCTTGCGACGCTACGTGGGTGCTACCAGCGATGCCACCGAGGGCGGCTACACCCTCAAGGTGATCGCAGAGCATGCACGCCTGCGTGCTGTAGCCGGCGGCGATGCGGTGCCGACTTTTGTGCCACCATCCCCCAACGTGATCCCGGTAATAGCACCGAACACCCGCCGCGCCCCGGTCGTCGAGCCAGAGGCTACCAAAACAGAACTTGACGACAAAATTGCCGCCTTGGTGAGTTCCTGATCGAGCTTGGCTAGCCACTGCGCGCAGCACCCCTTCGGGTACACTTCACCCTGTACGCAACTGGCGATAGGCGCTGGCCCTTTTCACAGGGCCCCAAGCGCTGACGTGGGCCACCACTAGGAAGCGTACCGCACCCCCCAAGGATGCGATTAGCCGTTCGCCTGGGCCACCCTGTACCGATGCGCTTGACCGCGCAGATGGGCCCGCAGGGACATCCTTTTTGACCTACCCCAGGACTGCCTGCCATGTTTGACCGCAATATCCTTATTGAACAAGCCGACCCCGAGCTGTACGCCTCTATCGTGGCCGAAAACGCCCGCCAGGAGCACCATATCGAACTGATCGCCAGCGAGAACTACGCTTCCCCCGCCGTCATGGCCGCGCAGGGCACCCAGCTGACCAACAAATACGCTGAAGGCTACCCCGGTAAGCGCTACTACGGCGGCTGTGTCAACGTAGACGTGGCAGAAACTTTGGCCATTAACCGTGTGAAGCAGCTCTTTGGTGCCGACTGCGCCAACGTACAACCGCATTGCGGCGCCTCGGCCAATCAGGCGGTTTTTTTGGCATTTCTCAAGCCCGGCGACACTATCATGGGCATGAGCCTGGCCGAAGGCGGCCACCTCACCCATGGTATGCCACTGAACATGAGCGGCAAGTGGTTTAACGTGGTGTCCTATGGCCTAGACGCCAAAGAAGAAATCGACTACGACCAAATGGAACGCCTGGCGCACGAGAAAAAGCCAAAACTCATCATTGCCGGCGCGTCGGCCTATTCCTTGCGTATTGACTTTGAGCGTTTCTCCAAGGTAGCCAAGGCCGTCGGCGCTATCTTTATGGTCGATATGGCGCACTACGCTGGGCTCATTGCCGCTGGCGTGTACCCCAACCCCGTGCCGCATGCCGACATCGTCACCAGCACCACCCACAAAAGCCTGCGCGGCCCGCGCGGCGGCATTATCCTCATGAAGGCCGAACACGAAAAAGCCATTAACAGCGCCGTCTTCCCCGGCCTGCAAGGCGGCCCGTTGATGCATGTGATTGCTGCCAAAGCTATCGCCTTCAAAGAAGCGCTGGAACCCAGCTTCAAGCTGTACCAACAGCAAGTCGTAAAAAACGCCGTGGTGGTCGCCGAGACCCTGGTAGAGCGCGGCCTGCGCATCGTCAGTGGCAGGACAGAGAGCCATGTGATGCTGGTTGATTTGCGCAACAAAAACATCACCGGTAAAGAAGCCGAAGCCGTGCTGGGCGATGCCTACATGACCATCAACAAAAACGGCATTCCCAACGACCCCGAAAAGCCCATGGTGACCAGCGGCGTGCGCGTAGGCACCCCCGCCATGACCACGCGCGGCTTTAAAGAAGAAGAGGCCCGTGCCACCGCCAACCTGATCGCCGACGTGCTGGACAACCCGCGCGACCCTGCCACCATCACCGCGGTGCGTGCCAAGGTCACTGCGCTGACCAGCCGCTTCCCGGTGTATGGTTAAGTCCAGCGCTTGAACCAAGAATTATGCGCTGCGCAGCAGCTACTAAAAAAGTAGCTGCTCCCGCAATATTCTATTGGTCTAGAGCACGAAAAGGCTTAAAATAGAGGCATGAAATGCCCTTTTTGCAACCATCTGGACACCCAAGTCGTCGACACCCGCATCTCTGAAGATGCCAACTTTATCCGCCGCCGCCGCCAGTGCGGCGCCTGTGAAAAGCGCTTCACCACCTACGAGCGCCCTGAGGTCAACTTCCCCGCCATAGTCAAAAAAGACGGCCGCCGTATCGAGTATGACCGCAGCAAACTGCAAGCCAGCTTCAACCTGGCCCTGCGCAAACGCCCCGTCAGCACCGAGCAGGTAGACAGCGCACTAGAACGAATAGAAGAAAAACTCCTCAACCTGGGCCTGCGCGAGGTCCTAAGCCCCCGCATAGGCGAGCTCGTCATGCGCGAGCTAAAAAAGCTCGACAAAGTCGCCTACGTGCGCTTTGCCAGCGTATACCGGAATTTTGAAGACATTGACGAGTTTCGGGCTCTGGTGGATGAGGTCAAGCGCTAGGGATTTGCCAAAAGCGCTAGAGACTTGCTGATTCTTGACCAGCGGTAACCCATGCCAGACCGGTGGTAGTGTGCATGCACTGCCGAAATCGTATGATTCCAACAAAATGAAACACATACGCTTTTCTCAGTTTAAACATCAACAGAGTGATAGCTCTCTGGCAGGATTGGCTTCTCGCCATGCGGGCTTCACTCTCACAGAATTGATAGTGACCGTAGCACTCTTGGCTATTGTCACCAGCTTTGCCATTCCGGGGATGCAAACGCTGGTGGTCAACAACCGTGTAAGCACCTTGGCCAACGAGTTCACATCCGGTTTGTCCTATACACGGGGTGAGGCTGTGAATAGAAATATGTGCGTCACGATGTGCATTACTAACAACCCCAATGCGGAAAGCCCAACCTGCACGACAGCGCTGAATGACTGGAACAATGGCTGGATTATTTTTGCCAACCCCAACTGCAATGACAGTGCGCTAGATGACCGGGATGTTTTGCTGCAGGTATATGAGGGCGCACCCACAGGTCCACAACTAACTACGGTGGGCACTAACATTCGCAGAATTACTTTCACCGCTCGCGGCGTACCTAGCGCCATCGCCACAGCCCGCCAATTTACGATCAATACA
>JAYWHJ010000111.1:0-11131 GCA_043777795.1 Polaromonas sp.
GTGCGTGACTTTCAGGCTTTTGCCAAGCAGACGGGTAACGATCTGCTGGAGCAGCAAACCATCGGTGCAGATTTCATCCACATTTTGCGCCGCCGCTGAAGCACCAGCGAGCAATATGAAACGCGCAGCGCTTAGCGCTTAGCCCAATACTGCGCAAACTCTACTCCCACCTCGGGGTGCTGTAATGCTAGCTCCACCGTGGCCTGCAGAAAGCCTTGTTTGCTTCCGCAATCGTACCGTTTACCTTCGTACTGGTATGCGTAAACCGCTTTTTGCCCGATCAGGGCAGCAATACCATCGGTAAGCTGAATCTCCCCACCTACACCCGTGGGTTGTGCGCGAATAGAGGCAAACACCTCTGGCGTGAGTACATAGCGGCCGGCCACGCCCCAACTGGACGGAGCTGCCTCGGGGGCCGGTTTTTCGATAAACCGGTCCAGCTGCATCAGGCGCTCACCCACCATCTGCCCACCCACCATGCCATATCGACGAGTATGTTCTGACGGTACTTCTTGGACGGCCACCAAACAGCCGCGCTGGGCTACGGGCATTGCCTCAAACTGGCGCACCATTTGACCCAGCACCCCCTGCTCGGCGCTGGGCCCGACCATCAAATCGTCGGCCAACAGAACAGCAAATGGGCTATCACCCACCAAATGCTCAGCGCATAGCACCGCATGGCCCAGGCCCAGTGAACGAGGCTGGCGCACGTAGGAGCAGTCCATATCGCTGGGTTGCACCGAGCGCACCAGCCTGAGTAACTCGTGCTTGCCAACGGCTTGCAGCTCGGCTTCGAGCTCGTAGGCGGTATCGAAATGGTCCTCAATCGCACGCTTATTGCGCCCAGTAACGAAAATCATGTGCCGAATACCGGCGGCATATGCCTCTTCTACGGCGTATTGGATCAGGGGTTTGTCCACCACCGGCAGCATTTCCTTAGGTTGGGCTTTGGTAGCGGGCAAAAAACGGGTACCTAGACCTGCTACGGGAAACACGGCTTTAGTAATACGGGGAACCGCAGGTAAATGATGGGGCATAGACAAAAAGTGGTGTAGCGCTAAAGTACACTTGCAGTAAATGGATGCCACATCCGGATTGCATTTAGTGGCCAACAACCCCATAGTAGCTCACTTTGGACATTTTACTGCTTGAATCATTGATACCCGAAGCCATGGCATGGTTAGAGGCGCGGCACAGCTTGCTGTACCGACCCAAGCTTGCCCATGACGAGCGGGGGTTGCGGCACTCGACCGACAAGGTGCGCGCAATGGTGTTGCCCAATCAGGTGCGCGTCAACCAAGAATTTTTAGAGTTTGCGCCTTGCCTCGAAGTCATCGTGCGGATGCAGGTGGGCACGGACAATATTGACCTGGAAGCGTGCCAAGATCGAAACATCAAAGTACTGCAAGCACGAAACGCCAACGTGCGGGCCAATGCAGAGTTTTTGTTAGGCTCGCTACTGCTGCTCTACCGTCAAGGTATTTTGGAGGCGCTAAGGCCAGCACCTCCACCCATCAATGCCCCAAACGCACCGATTCACAAAATTCATGCGCCCGCTTTGTTGGCAGGCCGAGAGATCAACGGCTCTACCATTGGGCTGCTAGGCATTGTTCCGGGCGCCGGTGTACTGGCAGCGTTGCTGACCAGCATGGGAGCCAGATTGATTGGCTACGATCCGGCTTTACACCACAGTTCACCGATTTGGCAGCAGTTGCGCGTGCAGCCCGTGAGCTTGGTGGACATGATGAGCACTGCCGATGCAGTGTCGGTGCAGATGTTGTACGCCTCGCGTTTTAAAGGTTTTGTCAATGCACGGGTACTGGCCTCTTGCAAGCCGCAGCAGTTATGGGTGAGCATCTCCCGCAGCGCCCTGTTTGACGCTGCAGCGATGGCACAAGCCATGCAAGACGGGCGAATTGGCGCTTGGCTGACTGACAGCGCAGACGACGGTGGCAGCCGAGACTACCAGCTGCTTCGCGCACTACCTACTTTTTATGCCACGCAACGCATTGGCTCTTCGACCCGAGAATCCCGCCAGCGAGCCAGCTGGTACGTTGCGCACCGCTTGCATGACGTCCTCAGCCCGCAAGATGCCCATAAGGACGCCTCTGGCAGCAGATCCATGTCGCTCAGCTTGCCTGGCGAAACCAGCCCTTCTAGCTGGATTGAGTCAGCGCCACCCGTCCATACGGGTGCACCACCAGCGAAGTAATCAGGTAGGCCTAGCCCATGCGCTTGAGTTGCTCTTGCAGCTTGGCCAGCGCAGCGGAAAAATCGGCCACGCGCTTCCGTTCTAGCTCCAGCACCTGTGCTGGTGCCTTAGCCACAAAAGCTTCGTTACCCAGCTTGGTATGGGCCTTGGCAATTTCACTCTCCAAGCGTGCCGCCTCTTTGCCTAAGCGGATTTTTTCAGCGGCCTTGTCTACTTCCATATGCAAGCACAGTCGCGCATCGCCCACCACCGCGGTGGGCGATGCATCGGCAGCCGTTTGCCAAGCGGCCTCGTTGTCAAACACTTTGACTTCGTTGAGCTTGGCCAATGCCTTCAGCACGGGAGCAATCTGCGTGATAAATGGAGCATCCCCCACGACATAGAGCGGCAGCTTGGTAGCGGGAGACACTTGCATCTCGCCGCGCAGGTTGCGGCAAGCGTCGACCAAAGACTTGAGCTTGGCAACGTGGGCAATGGCTGCGGGGTCAATCTTCTCGATCTGCGCCTCGGGATAACGAGCAATGCTGACGGAATCGCCTGCAATACCCGCAACTGGCGCCACTTTTTGCCACAGCTCTTCGGTAATGAACGGAATGATGGGGTGTGCAAGGCGCAAAATCGCCTCCAGCGTGCGAATCAGGGTGCGGCGCGTAGCGCGCTGCTCGGCCTCGCCACCGGTTTGGATTTGCACCTTGGCGATTTCCAAGTACCAGTCGCAGAACTCGTTCCACACAAAGTCGTAAATCGTGTTGGCCACGTTGTCCAAACGGTACTCGGCAAAGCCTTTGGCTACCTCAGCCTCGGCCATTTGCAGCTTGGAGGCAATCCAACGGTCGGCCTGGCTAAAGCGCATGTAGCCATGGAACGGCCCTGCGGCTTGCACCACGCTGCCTGCTGCGTCGAGCAGGGGTGCTGCGCATTCGGCCTTGGTGTGATCTTTAAGGCCGCAGTCATTGCCTTCGCAGTTCATCAGCGTAAAGCGGGTGGCATTCCACAGCTTGTTGCAAAAGTTGCGATATCCCTCGCAGCGCTTGCTGTCGAAGTTGATGTTTCGTCCCAAGCTGGCCAAAGCCGCGAAGGTAAAGCGCAGTGCGTCGGCACCGTAGCCTGGGATGCCATCGGGGAATTCTTTTTCAGTGTCTTTGCGCACACGCGGCGCGGTCTCGGGCTTACGCAGGCCAGTGCTGCGCTTGTCCAGCAAGGGGGCCAAGGCTATGCCGTCGATCAAATCTACCGGGTCAAGCACGTTGCCCTCTGATTTGCTCATCTTGCGGCCCTGGCTATCGCGCACCAGGCCGTGGATATAGACATGTTTGAACGGCACCTGACCGGTGAAGTGCTTGGTCATCATGATCATGCGGGCGACCCAGAAGAAAATGATGTCGTAGCCGGTGACCAGCACGCTGCTGGGAAGGTACAGGTTGTAGTCGCTGGTGGCCGCATCCCCCTGTTTGGGCCAACCCATGGTACTAAACGGTACCAGTGCGGAAGAGTACCAGGTGTCCAATACATCTTCATCCCTACGCAGCGTCTTGCCCGGCGCTTGTTTTTGCGCATCCGCCTCATTGCGGGCCACATAAAACTTGCCATCTTCGTCGTACCACGCAGGTATCTGATGACCCCACCACAGCTGACGTGAAATGCACCAGTCCTGGATGTTGTTCATCCACTGGTTGTAGGTGTTGACCCAGTTCTCGGGAACAAACTTCACCTCACCACTTTGCACCACGTCTACAGCTTTTTGAGTGATGGATTTGCCTACGGCGTTGGCACCATTTCTGTCTGCGTCTTCCTTCTTGGTCATCGCTACAAACCACTGGTCTGTGAGCATGGGCTCTACCACCTGCCCAGTACGGGCGCAGATTGGCAGCATCAGCCTGTGCGGTTTGATGTCGATCAAAAAGCCTTGTGCTTCCAAGTCTTTGAGCAAGGCCTTGCGCGCCACAAATCTGTCCATGCCTTGGTAAGGCGATGGACCGTTTTCATTGATCTTGGCATCCAAAGTAAAGATGGTGATGAGCGGCAGCTGGTGCCGCTGCGAGCAGGCGTAGTCGTTAAAGTCGTGCGCACCAGTGATCTTGACGCAGCCCGAGCCGAAGTTACGGTCTACAAAGTCGTCCGCAATGATGGGGATTTGGCGATCACACAGCGGCAGGTCTACCATCTTGCCCACCAGGTGTTTGTAGCGCTCGTCCTGTGGGTGCACGCACAGCGCGCCGTCGGCCATCATGGTTTCTGGGCGGGTGGTGGCGATTTGTAGGCCCGAAGCTGTGTGCGCTGGGTGACCTTCGACCGCACCGATCTCTTGCGGCCCCGCGCTAAACGGGTACAAGATGTAGTGCATCTTGCCCTCGGCCTCGGTGCTTTCCACTTCCAGGTCGCTCACGGCAGACTTGAGCACCGGATCCCAGTTAACCAGGCGTTTGCCACGGTAGATCAAGCCCTGCTCATACAGGCGCACAAAGGTTTCGGTGACCACCGTAGACAGCTTTTCGTCCATGGTGAAGTATTCACGGCTCCAGTCCACACTGTCGCCCATACGGCGCATTTGGCTGGTAATCGTGTTACCGCTTTTCTCTTTCCACTCCCACACTTTGCTCACAAAGTTTTTGCGGCCCAAGTCGTAGCGCGACTGGCCCTGGTCCTGGAGTTGGCGCTCTACGACGATTTGCGTGGCGATGCCCGCATGGTCAGTGCCGGGAATCCAAACGGTGTTAAAGCCGCGCATGCGGTGGTAGCGCGTCAGGCTGTCCATAATGGTTTGGTTAAAGGCATGGCCCATATGCAGCGTGCCCGTCACGTTGGGCGGTGGCAACTGAATGGCGAAGTTTTTGCCCTGTGCATGGGCTTCGGCGCTGGGCAGGCCTGTGCCGCGGCTACCTGCCACGCCATAACCACGGCGCTCCCACTCTGGGCCCCAATGGGCTTCCAGGGCTTGGGGTTCAAAGGACTTGGCCAGGGAGTCAAGCGAAGGTTGGGCGATTTTGTCGGTCATAGCAATGGAGAACTGCACCTCAGACGACGCAGTTGAATTAGGGCGCAGTCGCTGCGCGTGGATAGACGAGGAAGGGCTGGAACAGTGCTATTTTATTCGAGCGCAGTGCGGGCTTGACGCAAACAGCCCGAAACCATCAGTTTTAAGGAAAATAGGCCTCTAGCGCATTAAATGATTGCGGGAGCAGCTATTTATTTTGTAGTAAATATTCTTCTACCTGTGGCCGAGACGGCGTGCCCAGTACGCCATAACGCTGGGTGCACTTGAGCGCGGCTGCGGCGCTGGCAAAGCGTATGGCACTGGTTTCATCGCGAGACTCACTCAAAGCCAAGACCAGCGCAGCGTGAAACACGTCTCCCGCGCCGGTGGTGTCCACCGCATTGACGCGAAACGCCGGCATGCTGTGCATGCCCTGCCCGCGGGTCCACAGCACGCCGCGCTCGCCTAGCGTAACCATGGCCACCTGAGCTCCCGCTGCCAACGCGCTGGCCAAAGCATCGGCGTGGCTGGTGGCGTGCGGTGCATAGCAGGTTAGGCCTGGCTCTGAGAACACGGCCCATTGCGCAGCAGGCACCAGCAGGCGCAAATCGGCTTGCGCGGCGACATCTGCGTCCAGTACGCAGAGCACTTGGTGTGCCTTGGCCCAACGCAGTGCGGCCAGCGCACCTTCGCACCAGCGCGGATCGACCAGCACCGCACGGGCACCTTGCAGCTGGCCCAAATCCAGCGTATGGGCTTTGTATAGAGCGTTACCACGGTGGTTAAATATCTGCCGCTCACCACGTGCGTCGACTACCACGCTGGACACCGATGTGTAACTGTGCGCCACTGTCTCCAACAAGGTTTGCACGCCAGTGATTTGCAGCGCTTGGCGTACAAAAGCCCCCGAGGCGTCGTCCCCTATGCGGCCCAGGAGCTTGACGTTTGCACCCAGACGGGCCATCGCCACGGCAGCATTGGCGGCCATACCGCCCGCAATCATCCTGTAGCTCTTGGCGGGGGTTTTGGTGGGTTGGCTTGCAAAGGCATCAATTTCAAAATGGTGATCGACGGATGCGTGTCCTACACAGGCGTAAAAAGAGTCCATCACTGATCATAAGTCGCCTGCGATGCCTAGTAGCCTAGGGATGTTCCCTGCACCGCAATCAATCCCCCTGTTCTAGCTAGATGGTGGCCGTATCCTGCACAATCACCGCTTGAACATCTTTTTGCAACCCTCAAGCAAACCTATGCAAATGTCCTACGATACCGGTCTTATGTGGTTTCGCCGCGATCTGCGTGCCGACGATAATGCGGCGCTTTTTCATGCGCTGAAAAGTTGTAAAGTGGTGTACTGCGTTTTCATGTTCGACACCGAAATTTTGGACAAGTTACCACGGACTGACCGGCGGGTGGAGTTCATCCGAGAGTCGCTGGTAGATCTGGAGACGCAGCTTGGCACGCTGCGAGAGCCCGCCACGGCCCACGCCACGCAGCGGCAGGCCACTTTGATCGTGCAGCACGGATGGGCTAGCTCAGAGATACCCGAGTTAGCCAAACGCCTGCACGCACAAGCAGTTTTTACCAACCACGACTACGAACCGCAGGCTATGCAACGTGATGCCGCGGTGGGAAAAGCCTTGGCTGCACAGGGCGCGGTTTTGCACACCTTCAAAGACCATGTGATTTTTGAGCGCGAAGAGCTTCTCACCCAAAGCGGTAAACCCTACGGCGTCTTCACGCCTTACAAAAATGCGTGGCTTAAAAAACTCAACGGCTATTTTTTGAAGTCTTATCAGTGTGACAAGTATGCGGCATCGATCAGCGCGGCGCCAAACGGTCTTGCGCAGGGTGTACCCAGCCTTGAATCCATCGGCTTTCAAAAAACCAATTTGTCCACGCTGAAAATACCCACAGGCAGTGGCGGCGGCCGCCAGCTATTTGCCGAGTTTTTTGATCGCATGGACAGTTACCACGAGACGCGCGATTTTCCAGCCATCAAAGGGCCAAGCTATTTGGGCGTGCACCTGCGCTTTGGCACGGTGTCTATCCGCAAACTCTGCGCCACGGCGCACCAGCGCGTGATTGCAGGCAGCGAAGGTGCGCGCGTGTGGCTAAGCGAGTTGATTTGGCGCGACTTTTACGCTCAGATACTGGCTAATTTTCCGCGTGTGGCGAGGGATAGCTTTAAGCCCGAATACGATGCGATTGCCTGGGAGCAAGGTGACCATGCGCAAGCCCTGTTCAGCGCCTGGTGTGAGGGCCGCACGGGCTACCCCATCGTCGATGCAGCGATGCTGCAAATCAACCAAACTGGCTATATGCACAACCGCCTGCGGATGGTGGTAGCGAGTTTTCTCACCAAAGATCTGGGGCTGGACTGGCGCTGGGGCGAGCGGTATTTTGCACAGCATCTCAATGACTTCGATTTATCAGCCAACAACGGCGGCTGGCAATGGGCGTCGAGCAGCGGCTGCGATGCGCAGCCTTACTTTCGCATCTTCAACCCGTGCAGACAGAGCGAGCGCTTTGATACCCAAGGCAAATTCATCCGGCGCTATTTGCCGCAACTGGCCAAGTTGCCCGATACCGCCCTGCATGCGCCTTGGGAAGCCAAGCCCATCGACTTACAAGCTGCTGGAGTAGAGCTGGGGAAAAACTATCCACTCCCCATCGTGCAACATGATTTGGCGCGGAACCAAACTTTAGCGCGTTATGCAGTCGTTAAAAAAAGTGCTTCCGGATAAAAAATGCCGCAACGCTTGACCGCTGCGGCATTCAATCTTCAAGCTAATAGCTACTATTTTAATAGCTGCCCTCGCAATTTTTTCAAGGGCTAGAGGCCGATAACGTATTTAAACTGGCATATCCATCGCGGTGTAGCGGCGAATCAAGCTGAGCAGCTCTTCTTCAGAGTATGGTTTGCCCAAGTAATGGTCAACACCCAGCGCAATGGCGTGTTCACGGTGCTTCTCTGCAATACGCGAGGTGATAGTGATAATTGGCAAGCTGGCCAAGCGCGGATCGGCTTTGATGTTGCGAACCAAGTCAAACCCGTCCATACGTGGCATCTCGATATCAGAGAGCACCACACTGGGTAGCTCTTCTGCCAAACGCTCCAAGGCATGCAACCCGTCTGCTGCCAACGCCACGCGATAGCCTTCGCGCTGCAGCAAGCGCTGCGTCACACGGCGCACAGTAATCGAGTCATCCACCACCAAGATCAACGGTATCTGGAGCGCAGACACTGAGCTGGGATTAGCAGGTACCAAAGGCACAACCGGGCTGGCATCACCCGATAAATCGCGGTGGTCCACATCGGTCACGGCCAGCGCCATGGCATGCGGCTCGGCCTTGTCAAAGCTCATGGCCCGCGCTTGCTCACCGTACACTGCAGCCAAAGCTACCGGGTTATAGATCAAAGCGACAGCACCTGACGCCAGCACCGACATACCAGCCAAGCCTGGCAAGCGCGAGAGCTGAGGTCCCAGATTCTTCACCACCACTTCTTGGTTACCCAGTACCTCGTCTACGTGGGCGACAATGCGCTGCGCAGCACTGCGGAACACCAACACAGGAATGGTTTTGCCCTGTACAGAATCGCTAGCCCGCGAGTGCTGCAGCAATGCACCAGACCAGAAGAATGGCAAAGCTTCACCAGCTACATCAAAGGTGCCGGTGTTGTAGGCGGCTTGCAGCTCTTTAGGTGTTGCGCGGCGTACGGTTTCCACCAAGTTAGCGGGCACACCGATAGACAAATTACCAATACGCAGCATCACCACTTGCGTCACAGCAGTGGTTAAGGGCAGCACCAATTTAAAGTTTGCGCCTTGTCCGGCAGATGTACTGGTCTCGATTCTGCCGCCCAAGGCCAGCACTTCAGAACGCACGACGTCCATTCCAATACCGCGACCTGATAACTCAGTCACTTGCGTAGCGGTTGTAAAACCGGGCGTAAAAATCAGATTGGCAGCTTCGCTGTCATCTACTTGCTGGCCGTGGCTGAGTAGCCCTTGCGCAGATGCTCGCTAACGAATGCGGGTGAGATCCAAGCCCGCACCATCGTCGCGGAACTCCACCGAGATGTCGTTGCCTTCTTGGTGCAAGCTGATGATGATTTGACCGCTGGCATCCTTACCTGCAGCTTCTCTAACCTGCGCTGTTTCAATACCATGGGCTACGCAATTACGCAGCAAATGCTCAAACGCCGGGGTCATGCGATCTAGCACGCCACGATCCATCTCGATAGATCCACCAATGATATCGAGTTTGACCTGCTTACCGGAGTCTTTACCAGCCTGGCGCACCACACGGTACAGCCGCTCGGATATACCTTCAAACTCCACCATACGGGTACGTAGCAAATCACGTTGCAACTCTCGGGTCTGACGTGCTTGGGCCACCAAATCATCTTCGGTCAACTCAACGGTGCGCTGAATACTGCGCTGCACGGTAGCCACGTCGTTCACCGACTCGGCCATCATGCGGGTGAGCTCTTGGACACGGGTAAATCGGTCAAACTCCAACGGGTCAAAGTCAGCGTTGTTTTCTTTCGCCAGTGCCATCCGTGACTGCATTTGCGACTCAGACTGGACCTCGATATCGCGCAACTGCACGCGCAGCTTATCCAAGTTGGCAGTCAAGTCTCCTAGGGACCCGCGCAATTGACCGAGCTCAGCCTCCAGGCGCGAACGGGTGATCATTACCTCACCAGCCTGGTTAACCAAGCGATCCAGCAACTGAGAGCGTACGCGCACGGTTTGGTTACCGCTGCTACGCAGAACAGGTGCCGCCATAGCCCCGGCATTGGCACCGACGGATCGCAGCGGCGCCATCGCGGTGAGCGCTGGCGCACCAAGGACTGGGCCCCGACTGGCGCTTTCATCATTCGATGAGGTTTGTACACTGATTGCAGGCTCAGCAGGTACGCGCGCAGGTGCCTCTATCGCTTCTTGTGGATGCCGCAGGCGATCAAAGTTAGCCTGCAAACCATCTATCAGGCCCGTCAAAGGTTCTAACTTGGCCGTTGTTGCCTCGTCCTCTGGCGTTTGCTCAATTGCAGACTCCATCCGGTGTGCTAGCTCACCCAAACGCAGGGCACCGGCGAGACGGGCGCTGCCTTTCAATGTGTGCAGCCCTCGCAATACCTCGGAACGCGCGCTGGTATTGCTGGGATGAGAAGTCCATTGCCGCAAAGCACCGCCCATCTGGGGAAACAGCTCCAGCGCCTCTTCTTCAAATATGGGAAACAAGTCAGGATCCAAAACGTCGATCAGATCAATCTCATCTTCAGCTTCCTGCTCCGTCAAACTACGCGGCACGACACTCAGCACCGCTGCGCCCGCCAGGCCTGCTGCCGAAACGCCCAAAATCGGGAAATGGGGTGCAGGCGCAACAACAGGTGTCACAACAACAGGTGTCACAACAACAGCTTCATACACCGCAGCGGCGGCGATAGATGCGTCATCAAATTTTACCAGCGTTGGCCCGTTGGTCGCAGGGCGGGGTATCGCTGATTGGTCGATGCCAGCCTCAATCCCAACGGGCTCTACGATTTCAGTTTTATTAAACGCAATGACTTCGGGATGCGTCGCTGGCGCAGCATCTTGCCCGAGCACCAGACTACTGTCTGGCGCGTTGTCTGCGTCAGCCAGGCTTCCCTTTTCATCCATTTTTTCAACTGCGGTGACCGCTATGGCCACGGTTGAAGCAGCTATTACGGTGACACTGGTGGTATCGGACAAGGATACAAAACCGGAATGCATTGGCATTGCAGCCAACGGCGCTGAAACTGAGTGCGGCGCAACATCATCTAAATTTATAAACCCAGACTCAGCCGACACTGCGGTGAGGCTGTGGTATTCGGTCGCCTGCTCAGGCGCGCGCAGACAACGCTCAAGCGCCTCCTCCACACTGGCCAATGGCTCACGCAATAGACCCGCAGC
>JAYWHJ010000112.1:0-11122 GCA_043777795.1 Polaromonas sp.
CGATCTTTGTTGAGCATCGGCGCCGGGTTGACTTGCAGCCCGCTCAGTTCGGCCACGATCGCCGCCGCCGCGACCTTGGCGTGGCTGTTGGCCATGTGGCCGCTCTTGGGCATGGCCGGGGCCACTTGGATAGCGTCGCCCAGAACATGCACGTCTTTGGCGGCAGTGGACTCAAACGTTTGGTAGTTCACACCGCACCAGCGGTTGCTGGCCAGGTTTGCCAATCCCGCTTGCTGGGCGATGGTGCCTGCGCGCATGCTGGGTAGCACGTTCAGCACTGCAGCTTTCACGTCGTCTTGCACTTCAAACTTGATGGTACCGGTCTTGGCGTCCACGCCGGTGACTTTGTGGTCACCACGGTACTCGATCATGCCGGCGTACTGGTTGGCCCATACCTTTTTGAACAACGCGCCTTTGGAGGTCACGTCGGGGTTGCCATCCAAAATGAGTACTTTGCTCTTGGGCTTGGCTTGTTTGAAGTACCAAGCCACTTGGCATGCCCGCTCATAAGGGCCCGGTGGGCAGCGGTAAGGCGCTACCGGAATGGTAATGGCGTACACGCCGCCGTCGGGCATGTCTTGCAGCTGTTTGCGCAGGGCTACCGTCTCTGCGCCCGCCTTCCAGGCTTGCAAAATCTGGCCGCTGGCCTGGGCTTGGGCCAGGCCTTCGATACTGCCCATCATCAGCTCAATGCCGGGGGAAACCACCAGCTTGTCATAGGCGATGGTGGCACCGCGTGCCAGGGTCACCGTCTTTTTTCCAGCGTCTACCGCTGTGGCCATGTCTTTCACCACAGTCACGCCGTGGTTCTTGGACAAACCTGCATACGAGCTGGTCACATCGCCCAGCTGTTTGCTGCCGCCCACCACCAGGTTGGACAAAGGGCAAGAGACAAAGCTGTCGTTGGGCTCGATCAGCACCACGTCAATTTTGTAGTCGGACAGCAGGCGCACATACTTGGCCGCCGTAGCACCGCCGTAGCCGCCGCCAATAACGACTACTTTGGCTTTGGCGGGGATACTGGTGGTGGCGCAAGCCGACAGGCCCAGCAGGCTAAGCGCAGCGGAGGACTGGAGAAAGCTTCTGCGTGCAATGGTCATGGTTCTTCTGCCTTATTTTTTCTGCGCAGCAAAGTAGCTGGCAATTTGCTCGACCTGCGCGTCGCTGTAGCCCTTGCTGATCTGGTGCATGATCGTGGCAGAGCGTGCGCCAGACTTGAACGCCGCCATTTGCGCGACGATGGTGTCTTTTGGCATGCCAGCCAAGCTGACTACTGCGGAACCTTCTACGGCCTTGCCATTGGTGCCATGGCAGTTTGCGCATGTAGCAGCCAGCGAGCGAACATTAAGCGCTTGGCTGGACTGTGCGGATACAGCGCCAACGCCCCCCCACAAACTAACAGCCGCCAGCAAAGCTATTGCTGTGCGGGGCTTTGACATACGGTGCATAGCGGACCTCCGGATTTTAGAAATGGCGTAAATTTGTATATAAGTACCCGCTTATTTTACGGGCAGTCAATCCCGTAAAAATACGTACTTACCCGCTCTGCTTGCAAAAAGCAACGCTGCTCCAAAACTGGCCTGATTTGACATGGTTTGCAAGCTGACATACCTTCGCGGGCACATGTCCTCCGTACTTCAAGGAGTGCATCTATCAGTTCCATGGTTTTAACCCAAGTTTACCTAAAGCCAACACAAAAAGCGCTGACCAGTCAGGCCAAAAAGTCAGGCCGCAAAGTCTCTGAAATCATGGGTGATGCTGTAGACGCTATCGCCGTATTTGCTGGTCCTTATGTAAAAACTACCTTCTCCCGCTTCACGGGGTATTTTCTACTTTAGAGTGGGCCGGCTGTTTGGGGGGGGATTACCCTTTTTCGGTACGGTTTTACCGCGTGTTGAAACGCTGGAGAGGATGATTTTGGCTGCAGATCACAGCTTGGCTCCTTTTAAAGCGGTCAACCCCTTTCCTCTGGACATCGTCAATTTAACAGCCAAGTTAAATAAAAACGCCATACCCCGCCTGTTTGAGCTGAGTATGGCGCTGCAAAACCAAAGCTAAAGACGCTGCTTAGTCTGTGATGTCGACCTTTTTCGCCAAAGCGCGGTAAGTCACTGCTTCCTTGAGGTAATACGCATTAGCCTCTGCAGGTGCCATGGCATCAAAACTGGTTGAACCTGAGCCTGCAACCAATGCTTTGAAAGCGTCAGAATCAATGGCGGTTTTTGCAGCTTTGTTCAACGCTGCGACAACATCGTCTGGCGTTTTGTTGCTCACATGCAAGGCAGACCACGCGTTGAACACGAAGTCTTCAAAGCCTTTGGTGGATTTCAGCAAAGGTGCTTTGGTGAATCTTACATGTGCTTTTGAGCCAGCAGTTGCCAATGCTTTGATACTGCCATTGTCAAAAAATGCTGGAAATGGGCCTGCAATCGGCAAAAACGCGTAATCGATTTCTTGACCAACCAGATTAGTTGCGCATTGCGGGAAGCCGCTGTATGGCACGTGCAGACCTTTCATGCCAGCCAAATCGTTAAACCGCTCCGCCATCACATGGTAATTTGAGCCTACACCAGCCGTGCAGTAAGAAAGTGGCTTGGTGGCTGAATTTTTCTTGCCAAGGGCGATCAACTCAGCAACGCTGTTGACACCCAATTCTTTGCGCACCACCAGCATGATGTCTGCATGGGCAACCATAGCGACGGTTTTGAAGTCTTCCGCTTTGTATTTTGCGGGCTTGTTGATCATGGGGCTCAGGATGGTTGATGCGATGTCTGTCATCATCAGGGTGTAGCCATCAGGCGCTGCGCCCAATCCTTTGAGCAACCCAATCGTGCCACCTGCGCCAACAATATTCTCAATTGGCATTGGCTGTTTGAGAATTGCAGACATCTCTTTAATCAACACGCGTCCTGAAGCGTCCAACGCTCCCCCGGCTGGGTAAGGAACGATAACGCTGATGGTTTTAGCTGGATAGCTTTGCGCAACAGCAGCGCCGGCCAATCCTAGAGCGGCTGTGCCCAGCATAAATTTACGAAACAGTGATTGAGCGAACATGGAAGTCTCCTTTTTAAATAACAAACACAAAAAATCAAATCAAAATTAAAGTGGCAATTGCACATCTAGCCTCGTGAATCCCCGCACAAAAGACGAGTAAACCCGTTGCGGCTCCCCTATAACGTTTATGACGGGAAAACGTTTCAAAATTTCTTCCCATAAAATTTTAAGTTGCAATTCAGCCAACCGATTACCAACGCAGCGGTGTATGCCAAAGCCAAATGACAGGTGTTGTCTGGCATTTTTTCTGTCGATGATGAAGCGATCAGGCTCTGAAATGGACGTCTCATCGCGGTTACCCGACAAATACCACATCGCCAATTTGTCGCCTTTTTTAATCTGCTTGCCGCCCAGTTCCGTGTCTTGGAGCGCCGTGCGGCGCATATAAGCCAGCGGAGTTTGCCAGCGGATGATTTCTGGCACCATGCTGTCAATCAAAGCTGGGTTAGCACGCAGTTTAGCCATCTCAGCAGGGTTGTTGTGCAGCGCAAGTATGCCGCTGGTCATTGAATTGCGTGTCGTGTCATTTCCGCCAACAATGAGGAGCACCAAATTCCCCATCAACTCCATAGGCCCCATGTCTCTCGTCTCAGCACCGTGGGCTAACATCGAAATGAGGTCAGTTTTTGGAGGCTCATTCACCCTTTCATTCCACAGACGCGTGAAGTACATCAGCATCTTTTTCAACTCAGCCATACGCTCTTCGGGCTCTAGAGCGTCGGGGTTTGAAGACTTGAGCGTCGTTGCTATGTCTGACCAATACGGTAGTAACTTGCGATCTTCTAGCGGGAAATCAAACAGCGTTGCCAGCATATAGGCAGTGAGTTCGATGGAAACGCGGTCAACCCAATTGAAAGTTTCGTTGCGAGGCAAACTATCCAGCACTTTACACGTGCGCTCTCGTATCAGGCTTTCCCAATTCACCAAGTTCTTGGGAGCCACAATGGGTGCCACCGTCTTACGCTGCACATCATGCTTTGGCTGATCCATGGCGATAAACATGGGCAGTCGTTGCTCATCACCAGGAGGCAAATCAAGTAAAGTAATGGCAGGCTCAGAAGAAAAAATGCCGTGGTTGGTGTCCACATGCATGATGTCTGCAAATCGCGTGACCGACCAGTAATGACCGAATCCTTCAAAAGGACTAAAAGACTTATGCACAGGATCTTCCTTGCGCAAACGGTCAAATACCAGCCCTACCGTATCATCCTTGAAGCCTTGTGGGTCAGCAGGGTTGAGTTGATCCAGCGGCATAGCAGCAATTTGGGCTCTTACTTTTTCTAGGTCTTGCACATTCATAGTCTGCACACTTTTGAGTTAAAACTGCGATTCAGGAATAGAAACGGTTAGGCCATCCAGCGCTTCGTTCAAAACGATTTGGCATGCGAGCCGAGAGTTGTCTTTGACCTCGGGGGCAAATCCCAACATGTCTTGCTCCATCACATTTGCCGCATCCAATTGATTCAACCATTTAGGGTCAACAAAAACATGGCAAGTCCCGCAGGCACAGCTACCGCCGCAGTCGCCATCAATCCCCGATACACCATACTCAGTAGCTGCGCGCATAAGGTTAATTCCAACGGGTACCTCAACAGTCGTGGCTACGCCTTGAAAGGAGACGAATGTGACATTAACAACGGTAGACAAGCAGTTTCTCCCAATCAAATTAAGACAAAGTCTGACGAATCAAATCAGCCGCTTTCTCGGCAATCATGATGGTCGGCGCATTGGTGTTGCCTCCTATCAAGGTTGGCATGATGGATGCATCGATAACCCGCAATCCCTCGACGCCACGAACTCGAAGATTCAAATCGACAACCGACTCCTCGTCACTGCCCATGCGACAAGTACCGACGGCGTGGTAAATCGTGTCTGATCGGTTGCGTAAATATTGTTCGATAGCGGCGTCATCATCTAGCGCAGGCTCAGCGACTAACGGCACACCTCGCACAGGTTTAAATGCATCTGCATGCAAAATACTCTGCCCAACTTTATAGGCACGAACCATCGATTGCATGTCTCGCGGATCGCTTAAGAACTGAGGATCTATCAAAGGCGCTTCTGCCGCATTGTTACTGGCAAGCGATACCGTGCCCCGGGAATGAGGGCGAAGCGTACATACGTGCAGCGCATAGCCCTGCCCCCAATGCCGAGTTCGTCCGTGGTTATCGCCTGGTGCAATGACAAAATGCAATTGCACATCAGGTTTGTCTAACCCTGCTTGCGTGCGAATAAAACCGCCGGATTCGGAAAAATTGCTTGTCAGCTTTCCCAATTTATTATTTTTGTAATTCAGCCACATTTTCCTGAAATACAAGATGGCTTTCAAACTTGGACCAAAAAGGCCCGCATCGTTATAGCGACGGGTGATCAGGCAATCCAAATGGTCTTGCAAATTTTGACCGACGTTGCTGCGATCTGCCACAACTGCAATGCCCAGCGATGCTAAGTGCGCTTTCGGGCCAACACCGGACAGCATCAGCAATTGCGGACTGCCAAAAGCGCCAGCACTCAAAATCACTTCTCGTTTGGCTGTCAATTTCAGCGTTTGTTGGTCTTTTGTGCAAGTGACACCCGCAGCGCGTTTGCCGTCAAAGTCGATTTTATTGACACTCGTATTTTTAAATATCTGCAAATTTGAACGTGACTCTGTACCTGTTAGATACGCTTTGGCGGCATTACAGCGAATGCCTTTTTCTTGCGTCACATGAAAATAACCAACGCCGTCTTGTGTTTCACCGTTAAAGTCGTCATTTTTTTCAATTTCGCACTGCGCTGCCGCTTTGAAGAAGTAGGCATTGAATGGGCTGGGTGATTGATGGTTAGATACTTTGAGCGGCCCAGTCACACCATGCAAATGGTTATTCAATCCCGCCAAATTACCTTCGGATTTCTTGAAGTACGGCAGCACATCGTTCCAGCTCCAGCCGGTACAGCCCTCTGCTGCCCAAGCATCGTAATCACTGGCATGTCCACGGACGTAGCACATGGCGTTGATGGAAGAGCTGCCCCCCATGACTTTGCCACGTGGCTGGTAGCCTTTTCTGCCGTTCAGCCCGGCCTGCGGTACGGTCTCAAAAGCCCAGTTTAAGCGTTTGGTAGGTACTGTTCCAATCAGTCCAGCAGGTATGGTCACCCAATTTGTAGCATCACTTCCACCCGCTTCAATCAAGGCAACGGTGACATGCGCATTCTCAGACAAGCGCGCAGCCAGCACGCAACCCGCTGAGCCAGCACCTACGATGATGTAATCAAAATCTGTCATCAGCATGTTTTTTTAAATTTATTGAAATAGATTAATCAGGTAAAACAGCAGCATCCACCACAGGAAAATTCCCTACGAATTTGTCCATGGTGATAAAGAAAACGCGAAGCAAGGAGGCATTCCCCAAGAGCTGTAAATGCCCAGCTTGAAGCGCATCGGCAGGGGCTATTTTTTGCTGCAAAATATTTTGAAGAACATCACGCGTCAGTTTAAGAGTGATATCAGCGGCTGGGGACACGCCCATTCCATTGACTGGAATGCTGTTCATCGCGCCATTGCTCACCTCAATCAACCATTGTTCTGCGCTATCGGTGAAGTGCCACATCATCGTAAACGACAGCCCTTCGCCGCGCACCGCATTCCAGCGCACCGCGAGTGCATCAAACAGCAATGCATTGCTGACTGCAGGTAACAAGGTACCGCCCAATACTTGGGTAAACGGCTTGGGCGTACCCAATCGGTATTCCTGCGCGGCCAACAAAAAGGCATTGCGCCACGTGGCCGATTCAGCTTGAAAACCCATTTGTTCCATGGCATTTGCCGCCAATTCTCTAGCCGCTTTGTGCTCTGGGTGTGCGTACACAGCGTGCTTCATCACCTCGGCGACCCAGCGGTACTCGCCTTTGTCTAAATCGGCTTGCGCTTTCAAAAGTACCGCTTCAATACCGCCCATGTACTCAATCGTCTTTTTGGCCGCTGGCACCGGTGGCAAGGCGTGCAAGTTGGCTGGATGCGCGTCGTACCAACTCAAATAGCGCTGGTACACCGCTTTGACGTTGTGCGACAAACTGCCGTAATAACCCCGTGCATGCCACAGCGCACCGAGCGACTTTGGCATACGCAGCTCTTCAGCAATCTCTGCTGGCTTGAGGCCATGGTTCATCATTCGCACTGTTTGGTCGTGGATGACGCGGTACATGTCGCGTTGCTCTGTCAAAAATTTCTGAACCTGTGCCGTTCCCCATGTTGGCCAGTGGTGCTGTGCCATCAGCACATCCACGCGTCCCGCATAGTGATGCAGCGTGTGGTTTAAATACTTGCTCCAAGCCAAACTGTCACGCACCTGCGCTCCGCGCAGTGGGCACAGGTTGTGCATCAAATGGTTAGTATTCTCCGCCATATTAACAGCGCGAAGTCCCGGAAAAAAGAAGTGCATTTCAGACGGTGCTTCACTATCAGGCGCGAGTTGAAACTCAATCTCCACGCCGTCAATCACATGCGATTCAAACATCTCGTTGATCGTCTGCGTGGGCGCAATCAAGCCAGGCTGCGCTTTGGGTAAGTTTTTACCCAAACCAGAATCGACTTGTCCAGCCGCACCCACTGGCAAGGTATGGCCAAATTGAAATTGCGCTCGGCGGGCCATGGCCACACCTGCAATCACGTTTTCAGCGACCGCGTGGTGCATAAAACCAGCAGGTGCAATCACATTGACTTTGCCTGAGCGAACATCCGCTTCGCTCACTAAACCACGCACCCCACCGAAGTGGTCGCCGTGGCTATGGCTGTACATCACGGTATGTAACGGACGGTTGTTTTCAGGGTCGCGAAATTGACGATACACAGCAAGCGCAGCCGCAGCCGTATCGGCGCAAGACAAGCAGTCTATTGCAATTAAGCCTGTATCGCCCTCAATAAACGTGATGTTGGCAATGTCAAATCCGCGTACTTGGTAGATGCGATCCGTGACTTTGAACAATCCGTGGTTCAAATTGAGCCGCGCCTGCCGCCACAGACTCGGGTTAACCGTGTTAGCGGGCGTCTCGTCTTCTAAAAATGCATACGCGCGGTGGCTCCAAATGGTTTGACCAGCTTGCTGTCCATCTCCGCTGCGTTGCACTTCCGCATGGGGTGTTGTTCCCACAAAGCCGCGCTTTGCGTCTTCAAAGTCAGCGTTGTCCTCAGCTGGCAACTCTTGCTGCAGGAGTCGGTGGAAATCTAATGTGGCTCCGTAGACGGTTGGCGTCATTTTGTTAGTCTTTCATTTGCTAAGGCTGCGGCAGAAACTGGTCTTACCCCGATGTAGACACTGACCGCGGTAACCATTTCTTGCTTAAAAACTTTGTCGTTCAGGTGTATTGGCCCGGGATCCGTCAAGATCGCATTCATCAGTGTGCTGTTGATCATTTGATGTGCAAAGCTCAAGCGTACTTGGGTGTTCTCGTCGTGGTCACTTAAACAGGAAGACATCAATTGCACAAATTGCTCGCAAGAGTAAGCCCGAGCCTCCGTGAAGGGATAGGTCAAGACTTCGCCATTGGTGTCTTTTCGCCTGTTCACCACAGACATGCGAATAATCCCCTTCAAACTCAAAAATGTATGGATGGCTTGTTCAATAAAACTATCCAGTTTTTGTATGGCAGACTCATTTTTAGCTTGCTGCTGTGCGATAAAGATATCCATCTTTTTACGCATTTGCAAAGCCACGATGGATATCAGCACATCAAGATAAGCTTGTTTATTCTGAAAGCGCGTGTAAAAAGACCCTACAGAAAAACCATTTACAGCGGCAATTTCTGCCACTGAAACCTTCTCCCAGTCTGCTTGTTCAGTCAGTTTTAGCCCCGCAGAGAGCATCGCCTTTTGACGCTCAAGGCTGCGCACCTGCATGGTCGGCAACACATGGCTCGATGGAAGACCCGACAGCGCTTTTGAAACGACGGAATCAACGATCATTTGTTGGAAAGGCTTAAGAACATGAATATGGATTCATCTTATGACAATTCACTCGTTTTGCATTTAGGGAATACCCGATTTCAAAATTGTTGTGGACATAAAAAACCAGTCACAAGGGCTGATTCTCTTTGGTATGCTGCGCAACCTTAAGCTGTAAGACGGATGGACAATTCAACACTATGAGAGCAAGGATCGCACGGGTTTTCGGTCTGACGCGCGCGCAGCCTGACCAGCAGCGCAGATGAATCACCGTGTCTCACCAACACCAACTGACTTGTCTGTCAGCCCCGTGATCCTGTGCCGGTTCCCCCACCAGATCTCAAGCATCCTCATCCCTGTGCCCACCACAGGCGTCCCATAGCGGTGGCATGCGTGCTGGTGCGATGTTTGGTGGCTCAACCTGTCCCCCGATGTGATCAAGAAATTGCCCGATAACACTTCGTAGATGCGGGCGATCAGCACGGCCCACAGCTAGTGCGCTGCTAAGCGCTTGGGCGGCATTGGCTCGGGCGGTGCAAGCGTACAAGACCCATGCGCAATACCCCTCGCCCTAACGGTGCTCTGGGCTAGCGTGTGGTGGGGTGTGGGCGGATGGTCTTGCCCATGCCTGCCGCTGATGCAGGCACTGCGCTAATTGGAATTTCCGGCCGTTGGTAGCTTGCATCTGGGTGCATGGAAATTTATGCTTTTTAGACCTCCAAGGCAATGAAATATTGCGGGGGAAGCTATCTTATTTGTAGTATTTGCATTGTCTAAGCGCGGGCGACTAACGCTAGCAGGCGCTTGCTGCGCCAAAGCAGCAGCGCCACAATGGAGAAGTTCAGCAGGTTCCACGCCATGCCGTTGATAAATGCCGCGTGGTAAGAGCCCGTCAGGTCGAACACCTTGCCAGACATCCAGCCACCCAAGGCCATGCCTAGCATGGTGCACATAATTACCGCGCCAACTTTGGTTCCTGCAGTGGCGGGCGCAAAATGTTCGCGCACGATGATGGCGTAGCTGGGTACGATGCCGCCCTGAAACAATCCAAACATTGCCGACACGACATACAGTGGCACCAAGCCGTCAAAGGGCAAAAACATCAGTAGGGCAATGCCTTGCAGGCCCGAGCCCAGCAACAAAGTGCGCAGGCCGCCAATGCGGACGCAGATGGCGCCCGAGATCAGGCGGCTCACAATGCCGCAAGCCAGCATGAGCGAGAGCATCTCTGCGCCACGCGCCGCGCCGTACCCCAAGTCGGAGCAATAGGCCACGATGTGCACTTGCGGCATCGACATGGCCACGCAGCAGCCAACGCCTGCAGCGCACAGCAGCACCAAGGCCCGCCCGGGCTGCATGCCAAAGGGCAGACCGCCAGGGGCTACCGCGTTAGCGCCACCTCCGCTCTGCGCTGCCGCTTGCAAAGCTGGAGGCCGCTGGCGCATGAGTTGGGCTAGGGCCAGCATGGTCAAACCGCAAAACAACGCCAAGCCCAAGTAGGTGCTGCGCCAACCCTCGGTTTGCACAAAGTGCTGCACGATGGGCGGCCAAATGGCACCACCCAAATAATTGCCGCTGGCGCACACCGCCACCGCAATACCGCGCCGCCGCACGAACCACAGCGATGTGTCGGCCAACAGCGGCGAGAACGTGGCCGCACTACCGCACAGGCCGATCAGCAGCCCATGCGCCACGGCAAAAAGCCAAATATTGCTAGCCATCGCGGCCAGCGCAAAGCCCAAGCCCAGGCACACCGCGCCAATACGCAGCGGCACGGCCACGCCGAAGCGGTCGGCCAGCTTGCCCATGAGTAAGCCGCCCACACCAAAACCAATCATCAGCAAGGTGTAAGGCAGCGAAGCGTCAGCCCGCGCCACACCAAAGTCGGCCTGCACGGCGGGCAGCACCACGGGCACTGCATACATACCGGCGGCGCCCACTGTCATCAATGCCAAGGTAACCAGCAAGCGCAGCCAGGCAGTGCGGGAGTCCACCAGGTGGCCGGCAGCGGCTTGGGTAGCGCTCATGTTGGCGTGGGTACGGATCGGAGATTCAATCGCATGAAATCAAGTATGGCACGGATTGGGGGCCGCCAAACGCCCTGCTCCCAGCAACTACCCCATCTAAAAGCCTAAGGCGCACGCAAAA
>JAYWHJ010000113.1:0-3904 GCA_043777795.1 Polaromonas sp.
GTAACCCACCAACAGTTTCCCAAAGGGAAACAGAAGGCAGCGTCTTTATGTCAGCGTCGGTTTATAGCGCTTATGGTAGCAACAGCTACCTCTTCGGCGGCAATGCGCCCTATGTCGAAGAACTCTACGAAAATTACTTAGCCAACCCCGGTGCCGTGCCCGACAATTGGCGCAGCTATTTCGATGCCTTGCAGCACGTGCCCGCCTCCGACGGCACAGCCGCCAAAGACGTGGCGCATCTGCCAGTCATCAATGCCTTTACTGAATTGGCCAAGCAAGGCGCGACACGCACCGTGCACGCCAGCGCCGATTCCGAGATGGGCCGAAAGCGCACTGCCGCGCAGCAGCTCATTGCAGCGTACCGCAACGTCGGCGCGCGTTGGGCGGATCTAGACCCACTCAAGCGCGCCGAGCGCGACCATATTCCTGATTTAGACCCCGCTTTCTACGGCTTCACCGATGCCGACATGGAAACCGTGTTCAACACCTCGAACACCTATTTCGGCAAAGAGCAGATGAGCCTGCGCGAGCTGCTCAATGCCTTGCGCGAGACCTATTGCGGCACGATTGGCGCGGAATACATGTACGCCACGAGCCAAGACGAGAAGCGTTGGTGGCAGCAGAAGATGGAGAGCGTGCGCGCCAAGCCAGCTTTCAATGCGCAAGAGAAGAAAAATATCCTGCAAAACCTCACCGCCGCCGAAGGCTTGGAGCGTTTTCTGCACACCAAATACGTTGGCCAAAAACGCTTCTCGCTCGAAGGCGGCGAGAGCTTCATTGCCTCGATGGATGAGTTGGTGCAAAAAGCAGGTGTGGCTGGCGTGCAAGAAATCGTTATCGGCATGGCACACCGTGGCCGCTTGAATGTGTTGGTGAACACGTTGGGCAAAACGCCTTCCCAACTTTTTGCAGAGTTTGACCACACCGCACCCGAAGATTTGCCATCCGGTGATGTGAAATACCACCAAGGCTTCTCTAGCGACGTGACCACGCCCGGCGGCCCGGTGCATCTGACCTTGGCCTTCAACCCCTCGCACCTTGAAATTGTGAACCCTGTGGTCGAAGGCAGTGTACGCGCCCGCATGGATCGCCGTGGCGATGCGCACGGCACGCAAGTGCTGCCAGTGCTGGTACACGGCGATGCGGCTTTTGCAGGCCAAGGTGTGGTGATGGAAACGCTAGCTCTAGCGCAAACGCGCGGCTACTACACCGGCGGCACCGTGCATTTGGTGATCAACAACCAAATCGGTTTTACCACCAGCGACCCGCGCGACACCCGCTCCACTTTGTATTGCACCGATGTGGTCAAAATGATTGAAGCTCCGGTGTTGCATGTGAACGGTGATGATCCAGAAGCCGTGGTGCTCTGCACGCAATGGGCGCTGGAATATCGCCAAAAATTCAACAAAGATGTGGTACTGGATATTATTTGCTTCCGCAAACTCGGCCACAATGAGCAAGACACGCCTGCGCTCACCCAGCCGCTGATGTATAAAAAAATTGCGCAGCACCCCGGTACGCGTAAGCTCTATGCTGACAAGCTCGCCGCCCAAGGCATGGGCGACACATTGGGAGATGATTTTTTCAAAGCCTACCGCGCCGCCATGGATGCCGGCAAGCATACTGAAGACATCACGATCAGCAACTTCAAGAGCAAGTATGCAGTCGATTGGGCACCCTTCCTCGGCAAGAAATGGACGGACGCTGGAGACACCGCTGTGCCACTAGCCGAATGGAAGCGCATTGGCGAGAAGCTCACTACCATTCCCGCCACCGTTACGCCGCACATGCTGGTGAAAAAAGTTTATGACGACCGCGCCGCTATGGCGCGCGGCGAAGTCAATGTCGATTGGGGCATGGGCGAGCATATGGCCTTTGCATCGCTTGTCGCATCGGGCTATCCCGTTCGTTTGAGCGGCGAAGATTGCGGGCGCGGCACGTTCACCCACCGCCATGCGGTGATCCACGATCAGAATCGCGAGAAGTGGGATTCAGGCACGTATATTCCTCTGCAAAATGTGGCCGATGGACAAGCCCCTTTTGTGGTGATTGACTCGTTGCTATCAGAAGAAGCCGTGCTCGCGTTTGAATACGGCTATGCCTCAAACGATCCCAACACGCTCGTGATTTGGGAGGCGCAATTCGGCGATTTTGCCAACGGCGCGCAGGTGGTGATCGATCAGTTCATAGCATCCGGAGAAGTCAAATGGGGCCGTGTGAATGGCATTACATTGATGCTGCCCCACGGCTATGAAGGCCAAGGCCCAGAGCACAGCTCGGCGCGCCTAGAGCGCTTCATGCAAATGGCGGCTGATACGAATATGCAAATCGTGCAGCCCACTACGGCCAGCCAGATCTTCCACGTCTTGCGCCGCCAAATGATTCGCGATTTGCGCAAGCCGCTGATTATCATGACACCGAAATCTTTGCTGCGCAACAAGGATGCGACATCTCCGTTAGCTGAGTTCACCAAGGGCGGTTTCCAAACCGTGATTCCTGAGCAAAAAGTGATTGACGCGAAGAAGGTCAAGCGCGTGGTGGCTTGTTCGGGTAAGGTGTATTACGACTTGGTGAAGAAGCGCGAAGAAAAAGGGCATGACGATACGGCGATTGTTCGCGTGGAGCAGCTCTATCCGTTCCCGCACAAAGCTTTTGCAACAGAATTAAAGAAGTACCCGAACTTGGTAGACCTTGTGTGGTGCCAAGACGAGCCGCAAAACCAAGGCGCATGGTTCTTCGTGCAACATTACATCCACGAAAACATGAGCGAAGGCCAAAAGCTCGGCTATGCAGGCCGTGCTGCTTCAGCTTCGCCAGCGGCGGGTTATGCGCACTTGCACCAAGAGCAGCAGAAGGCGCTGACGGATGCGGCGTTCGCGAAGCTCAAGGGCTTTGTGCTAACAAAATAAGCCTTTACTTTCTAACCTATTGAAAGAATACGCAAGTCACAGAACCGAACGGAATCCACGGAAGTTTTTCTGTGTCTTCCGTGAATCCTACGTGACTTCCGTGTTCTAAAAAAACAAACCAACGGAAATTTTCAAAAATGGCAATCGTAGAAGTCAAAGTCCCGCAACTGTCTGAATCTGTGGCCGAGGCCACTTTGTTGCAATGGAAAAAGAAGCCCGGTGATGCCGTGGCTG
Source organism: Polaromonas sp. (assembly GCA_043777795.1). Taxonomy (GTDB): domain Bacteria; phylum Pseudomonadota; class Gammaproteobacteria; order Burkholderiales; family Burkholderiaceae_C; genus JAAFIP01. Next base: position 3,144 of record JAYWHJ010000113.1, read on the forward strand.
TCGATGAAATCTTGATCGAGATCGAGACCGACAAAGTCGTGCTCGAAGTGCCCGCGCCTAGCGCTGGCGTGATGGGCGAGATTTTGGTAGCCGATGGCGGCACGGTGCTCACTGAGCAAGTCATTGCTCGCATTGACACGGCAGGCAAGGCCAGCGCGGTTGCTGCACCGGCTGCTGCCGCTCCTGCGCCAGCCGTTGCCCCCCTAGCGGCCTCAGCCGCAACAGGTGGAGCAATGGCTGGCGTGGCCATGCCAGCCGCCGCCAAGCTCATGGCTGACAACAGCATGCCTGCTGGCTCATTGGCAGGGTCAGGCAAAGATGGTCGCGTGACTAAGGGTGACGTACTAGACGCTATGAATTCAGGAGCATCTGCCGCAGCTCCTGCGCCCGCAGTCGCTCCTGTTGCCGCAGCCGCAGTAACAGGTGGCTCAATGGCTGGAGTGGCGATGCCCGCCGCTGCCAAGCTCATGGCTGACAACAGCATGGCTGCTGGCTCAGTGCCGGGCTCAGGCAAAGATGGCCGCGTGACTAAAGGCGATGTACTCGCCGCTGTGCAAAGCGGCGCTTCAAATACAGGCGCTATAAATTCAGGAGCATCTAGCGCAGCATCTATGCCGGCTAAAGCCCTAAATGATGTAAAAATTCCCACTGGCGTGCCCACCACAGCGCTCGCGCAAGTCGCAGCGCCTGCCAGCAGCTTGGCCGCGCAACTCGAAGGCCGCCCTGAGCAGCGCGTGCCCATGAGCCGCCTGCGCGCTCGC
>JAYWHJ010000114.1:0-11025 GCA_043777795.1 Polaromonas sp.
TCTTCTTCTGGCAAACCACATTGCCCGATGTAGTCCGCCTTGGCCGAGTCCACCACGATGGGCGCGCCACAGGCATACACTTGGTAGCCGCTCAGATCAGGGTGGTCTTGCATCACTGCTTGGTGGACAAAGCCAGTGCGGCCTGTCCAGGCGTCTTCTGCAGTGGCGTTGGAGACGACGGGGATGTAGCTGAGGTTCGGCATCTCGGCCACTTTGGCCATCACCCAGTCATGCATGTACAGGTCTTCAGGGCGGCGGCCGCCCCAGTACAAAACAGCGGGGCGGCTGATGTTTTTAAACTGCATGTGCTCGATCAAAGCCTTGATGGGCGCAAAGCCGGTGCCGGATGCCAACAGCACCATGGGTTTGTCCGAGTCGCGCAGATAGAAGCTGCCAAACGGCCCTTCAATGCGCAAGATTTCTTTTTCTTTCATCGCGCTGAACACATGGTCAGTGAACTTGCCGCCGGGCGTGTGGCGAATGTGCAGCTCGATGGTGGGTGAGCCTGCTACCAGCGTATGCGGCGCGTTGGCCATGCTGTAGCTGCGCCGCGCACCATCGCGCAGCAAAAATTCGACGTACTGGCCAGCGTGGAACTGCATCACGTCGTTGGCGGGCAGTTGCAATTTGACCAGCATCACGTCGGGCGATTTTTTCTCTAGCAAGGTCACACGGGACGGCATCTTTTTGATCGGCATGGCCCCGGCTTCGGTGACCTGGCGGCTCTCCAGCACCACGTCGCTGTGGGGCACGCAGCAGCAAGTGAGCACGTAGCCGTTGGCCTCCTCCTCAGCGCTCAGGGCTTTGCTCTGGTGCGGGCCGTGCACCACCGTGCCTTCGAGCTTTTTGCATTTGCACGAACCACAAGCTCCGTCTTTGCAGCCATAGGGCATGCCCACGCCTTGGGCAATGCCTGCGGCCAAAATGGCCTGGTCAGGCTGAACAGTAAAGCTGCGGCCACTGGGCTGCACGGTCACGGTAAACGACATAAGGGGTTCCTGAAACTTGACCTGCCAAGTGACATGGCACAGGTCTTGGTATGCTTAGCGGCTCGTTCCCACAGTTTTTTAATTTCCCGCAGGTTTTTGCCTAGCCCCCTATTTTGCCTTCAAACCAATCTCCTTTAGGCGCGCGGCCTCGCCGCTTTCGCCAGGCGCGTATTTTGATCATCGGCTGCGGCGACGTGGGCTTGCGCGTGGCACGGGACTTGAACAGCGCCCCCACCGGCACCTTAAGCCCACACTCCAAGGTCATGGCGCTCACCTCTTCGCCCAGCCGTGTGACTGAGCTGCGTGCCTGGGGCATCACCCCCATCGTCGGCAATTTGGATACCCCCGCAACACTAGCCCGCCTGGCGGGTATCGCCACCCATGTGGTGCACATGGCTCCGCCGCCTAGCGAAGGCTTGGCAGCGCGCCACGAGGGCCAGGCAGCCCAGTGGTGGCGCGACCCGCGCACCCAGCACCTGCTGCAGGCGCTGCGCAGGCGCACGGCACCGCTTAGCATCGTCTACGGCTCCACCAGCGGCGTGTATGGCGACTGTGGCGGCGCGTGGGTAAACGAATCGCGCCCCGTGCAGCCGCACACGCCGCGCGCACAGCGCCGTGTAGACGCGGAGCGCCAGTTGCGCCACTATGGCCGCGCCAGCGGTGTACGCGCCAGCATTCTGCGCATCCCCGGCATCTACGCACCTGACCGCGAGGGTGGCACACCGCGCGCGCGCCTGCTCAAAGGCACGCCGGTGCTGCGCGCGCAAGACGACGTGTACACCAACCACATCCACGCCGACGACCTGGCCCGCGCCACCATCACCGCCCTGTGGCGCGGCAAGCCGCAGCGCATTTACAACGTGAACGACTACAGCCAAATGAAAATGGGCGACTATTTCGACCAAGCCGCCGACCTCTACGCCCTGCCCCGTCCCCCGCGCGTAGCCCGCAACACCGCGCAAGACCAATTGCCGCTGGTACTGCTGTCCTTCATGAGCGAATCACGCAGGCTGGTGAACACACGGATGTTGCAAGAGCTGCGGGTTCAGTTGCGCTACCCTACCACGCTACAAGGTTTGAGCAAAATCGGGCGGTAGCGTAATAGAGTATTGCGGGAGACGCTATTAAATACGTAGTGTTTTTGACGTTTACTCGGGTGATGGCAAACGATAATCCTTGTATGGTGAGCTTGACCGCTGTTGCATGAGGTCTGTGGGTGCCTGCTTTTGTACTGGACCGGGTCGGCGTGGTGGCGAGTCACAGCCAGTGCAGACACTATCTTTCCAGCATACGGGTCTTTAGTGTGCGCAGAGCCGCAGAACGAAGCAGCCGTCAAACCAAGCGTTCTTGCGCAAACCACTCCAGCACTGGCACCGTCCCAGGTAACACTGGCGCAACCGTCACCGGCAGTTGCTGCCAGGCGAAGGTTTGTCCCTCGTGCATGTGCAGCTCACCAGCCCAGTCAAACACTTTGCAAAAATGTAGCCGCACCAAGGCGTGCGGGTAATCCACCAGCTCTTGCTTCCAAGGCTGCACGCTGCCAATGGTGATGCCAATTTCTTCCGTCAGTTCACGGTGCAGGGCTTGCTCTACCGTCTCACCTGCCTCCAGCTTGCCGCCCGGAAATTCCCAGTAGCCTGCATACACCTTGCCAGCAGGGCGTGTAGTGAGCAAGAAGGCACCGTCGGGGCGGATGAGGACACCTACCGCCACGTCAACTGTTTTGCGGTCTGCGCCGCCCTCACGGGGCAGGTGGCTGTCAGCTTGCAAAGGGGTGGCGACTGTCATCGTTCTTTGAGAATACGCTTGTGCGCATTACTGCACGTGCCGCCCCGCATAATCGCGGGCGAACTGGTAGGCCACTCGGCCGCTGCGCGAGGCACGCTCCAATGACCACACCAAGGACTCTGGCTTGGCCGCCTCGATAGCCGCCTCAGGCACATTGAACGAACGCAGCCACTGCGCCACGATGGCCAGATATTCATCCTGGTTGAAGGGGTAAAAGCTCACCCACAAACCAAAACGCTCCGACAGCGAAATTTTTTCTTCCACCCCCTCACCTGGATGCACTTCGCCGTCTGCGGTGTGGGTGTAGGTGAGGTTTTCCTTCATGTACTCGGGCAGCAGGTGACGGCGGTTGCTGGTGGCGTAAATCAGCACGTTGGGCGACGCGGCAGATACTGAGCCATCCAGCACCGATTTAAGGGCCTTGTACGAGCTTTCGCCATCGTCAAAGCTAAGGTCGTCGCAAAACACGATGAACTTCTCGGGCCGCTCGGCCACCACATCCATGATGTCGGCCAGGTCTACCAAGTCGGCTTTGTCTACTTCGATCAAACGCAAACCCTGCGCGGTGTATTCGTTCAAGCAGGCTTTGATGAGGGACGACTTGCCGGTGCCGCGCGCGCCCGTGAGCAGCACGTTGTTGGCGGGCAGGCCTTGCACAAACTGCAAGGTATTGCGCTGGATTTTCTCTTTCTGCTGGTCGATTTCTTTCAAATCGCCCAATGCCATCTTGCCCACATGGCGCACTGGCTCCAGAGCGCCATGGCCCGAGGCGCGCTTGCGGTAGCGCCAAGCGGTGGCCTGCGACCAGTCGGGTGCGGTCAAGGGTTGTGGCAGGATGGATTCGATGCGCGCCAGCAGGCTTTCGGCGCGGACCATGAGGTGTTCAAATTTTTCGTTCATAAGAAATTCAAAAATACATTCAGCAATTTGGCGATTGGGATACCGTGCCAGGCGAGCTGAGCGCAGCAACCTGAATGCACTTACTGCGCATGAGGATTGCAAGTACCGCGCAGCAAGGCGGTGCGCCCGGTAACGAAATGGATGGACACTTTTACGAGCGGTAATCGGCGTTGATCTTCACGTAGTCATACGAAAAGTCGCAGGTCCACACCGTGTCTGTCACATCGCCACGGCCCAGATCGACATGCACAGTGATCTCGCTTTGCTTCATCACGCGTGCGCCGTCTTCCTCGCGGTAGCTGGGGTTGCGGCCACCGCCGGTGACGACATGCACGTCGTCCAAGTGCAGGCTGATTTTATTTTGATCCAGGTCCGTAATGCCAGCGTAGCCCACGGCGGCCAGGATACGGCCCAAGTTGGGGTCGCTGGCGAAGAAGGCGGTTTTCACCAAGGGCGAGTGTGCGATGGCGTAGGCCACTTTGCAGCATTCGTCAGTGCTCTTGCCGCCGCTGACTTTCACAGTGATGAACTTGGTAGCGCCCTCGCCGTCGCGCACGATGGCTTGGGCCAGTTTTTGCGCCACGGTCATCATGGCGGCCTTCAATACAGCGCCATCTTCACTGTCCCACGAGACTATGCCGCAATGCGCTACTTTGTTGGTAGCAATCACGACGAAACTGTCGTTGGTAGAGGTGTCGCCATCCACCGTGACACGGTTGAATGAGCCGTTGGCCAAATCAGTAGCTAGCTGCTGCATGAGCGCTTGCGGCACGGTGGCATCGGTCGCCATAAATCCCAGCATGGTGGCCATGTTGGGGCGGATCATGCCTGCGCCTTTGCTGATGCCAGTGATGTTGACTTTTTTGCCGTTTAGCACCACCTGCTTACTGTAGGCCTTAGGCAGGGTGTCGGTGGTCATGATGCCTTGCGCCGCGCGCAGCCAATTGTCTTCTTTGGCATCAGCCAGTGCAGCAGGCAGGCCCGCCTCAATGCGGTCTGCCGGCAGCGGCTCCATGATCACACCTGTGCTGAAAGGCAAAATCTGCTCTGGTTCGAGCCTCAATGTGGTGGCCAGCGCGACACAGGTGGCGCGCGCGCGGGCCATGCCGTCCACGCCGGTACCTGCGTTGGCGTTGCCGGTATTGATCAACATGGCGCGAATGCCTTTGCCGCTCTGGGTGCCAGCAGCCAAATGCTCTCGGCAGATTTGCACCGGCGCGGCGCAGTAGCGGTTTTGGGTGAACACACCGGCTACCGAAGCGCCTTCGTCTAACAGCACGACACTCAAGTCCTTGCGGTTAGCTTTGCGTATACCGGCCTCTGCTACGCCGATTTTCAGTCCCGCCACGGGATGCAGGTTCACCGGATCAGGGGCTAGAAGATTAACGGCCATACACACTCCTTAAAGGATTATTTGTATATAAAAATAGACCCAAACGCAATAAAAAATTGCGAGAGCAGCTATCAAATCAATACTGATTCAAGCGGTAAATCAACTGACGTTAAGCCAGCTTGCCATGGCAGAGTTTGAACTTTTTGCCACTGCCGCAAGGGCAGGGGTCGTTGCGGCCAGCGCGCGGCATGCCGGGCACGTTGGCAACCGCACGGTTACCCACAGTACCTTCGTCCACTGTGGTTTGCACCTCGCCGGTCTCCGTGGGCGCGGTGTAGGTCAGGTTGGCAATGCTCTCGGCGCGTTGCTCCATCTCGTTGGTAGCTTGGGCAATTTGCTCGTTACTTTGCACTTTGACGGTCATCAAAATTTTGGTGACTTCGTTTTTCACCAAATCGAGTAACTGGCCAAATAGCTCAAATGCTTCGCGCTTGTACTCTTGCTTGGGCTGCTTTTGCGCATAGCCGCGCAGGTGGATGCCCTGGCGCAGGTAGTCCAGCGCAGACAGGTGTTCGCGCCAATGCGAGTCCAGGCTTTGCAACAGCACCATACGCTCAAACTGGGTGAACTGCTCGGTGCCCACTTGCTGCACCTTCACGTCAAATGCCGCATGCGCGGTTTCAATGACCTTCTCCAAAATTTCTTCATCGGTAATGGCGCTGGCATTGCTGACCATGGTCTTCAAGTCCAGGTCAATCTGCCACTCGCTGGACAGCACGGCCTCCAGAGCCACGATTTCCCACTGCTCTTCAACCGATTCGATCGGCACATATTGCCGCACCAGATCGGTAAAGGCGCCTTCGCGCAGCGACTTGATTTGCTCGCCCAACGTGGTGGCATCCAAGATATCGTTGCGCTGCTGGTAGATCACCTTGCGCTGGTCGTTGGATACGTCGTCGTATTCCAGCAGCTGCTTGCGCACGTCAAAGTTGCGCGCCTCAACCTTGCGCTGCGCACTCTCGATGCTGCGGGTGACAATGCCCGCCTCAATCGCCTCGCCCTCAGGCATTTTCAGGCGCTCCATGATGGACTTGACCCGTTCACCGGCAAAAATACGCATCAGCGAATCGTCCAAGCTCAAGAAAAAGCGCGACGAACCGGGGTCGCCCTGGCGGCCAGAGCGGCCACGCAGCTGGTTGTCAATGCGGCGCGACTCATGGCGCTCGGTAGCGATGATGCGAAGGCCACCGAGGGCCTTCACAGCCTCGTGGTTAGCTTGCCATTCGTCTTTGAGTGTGGCAATTTGCGCCGCCTTGGCGGCCTCGTCCAGCGACTCGTCGGCTTCGATGGTTTTGGACATGTTCTCAACGTTGCCGCCCAACACAATGTCGGTTCCCCGACCCGCCATGTTGGTGGCGATGGTGATCATCTTGGGGCGACCGGCCTGGGCCACGATATCGGCTTCGCGGGCATGCTGCTTGGCGTTGAGCACTTGGTGCGGCAGTTGCACTTTCTCCAGCATGCTAGCAATCAGCTCGGAGTTCTCAATCGAGGTGGTGCCCACTAGCACAGGCTGGCCGCGCTCGTAGCATTCTTTGATGTCCAGAATGGCCGCTTCGTAGCGCTCTTGGCTGGTTTTGTAGACGCGGTCTAGCTGGTCTTCACGGCGGCTGGGGCGGTTGGGTGGCAGCACCATGGTTTCCAGACCGTAGATCTCCTGGAACTCGTAGGCCTCGGTATCGGCCGTTCCCGTCATGCCCGAAAGCTTGCCATACAGGCGGAAATAGTTTTGGAAGGTGATGGAGGCCAGGGTTTGGTTCTCAGCCTGGATCTTCACGCCCTCCTTGGCCTCTACGGCTTGGTGCAGGCCATCGCTCCAGCGGCGGCCAGTCATCAGGCGGCCAGTGAATTCGTCCACGATGGTGATCTCACCGTCTTGGTTCACATAATTCTGGTCACGGTGGTACAGGTGGTTAGCCCGCAGAGCGGCATTCAGGTGGTGCATCAGGGTGATGTTGGCCGGATCGTACAGCGAAGCGCCTTCGGGAATCAAACCGAGGTTGAACAAAATGCGCTCTGCGTTCTCGTGGCCTTGCTCGGTTAAAAACACCTGGTGCGATTTTTCGTCCACCGTAAAGTCGCCTGGCTTGGTCACACCCTCGCCCGTGCGCGGGTCAGCCTCGCCCTCTTGCCGGGTCAGCATCGGCACTATTTTGTTCAGCGCAATGTAGGTTTCGGTATGGTCTTCGGCCTGGCCGCTGATGATCAGCGGTGTACGTGCCTCGTCGATCAAAATCGAATCTACCTCGTCGACGATGGCGTAGTTCAGGCCGCGCTGCACGCGGTCCGAAACTTCGTAGACCATGTTGTCTCGCAGGTAGTCAAAGCCAAACTCGTTGTTGGTACCGTAGGTAATGTCAGAGCGGTAGGCAGCCTGCTTTTCTTCACGCGGCATGTTAGGCAGGTTCACGCCCACGGTCATGCCTAAAAAGTTGTACAAGCGGCCCATCCACTGCGCGTCGCGGTTGGCGAGGTAGTCGTTCACCGTCACGACGTGCACACCCTTGCCCGACAGGGCGTTCAAGTACACCGCCAAAGTAGCAGTTAGAGTCTTGCCTTCACCGGTGCGCATCTCGGCAATTTTTCCTTGGTGCAGGGCGATAGCGCCTTGCATTTGCACATCGAAGTGGCGCATCTTCATGATGCGCTTGGAGCCCTCGCGCACCACGGCAAAAGCCTCGGGCAGCAGTGCGTCCAGCGTTTCGCCTTTGGCCACGCGCTCTTTGAACTCTTGGGTTTTGGCCTTCAATGCGTCGTCGCTCAAAGGCTCCAAACTACGCTCCAACTCGTTGATGCGCTCCACAGTTTTGCGGAAGGTTTTGAGCAAGCGGTCGTTACGACTGCCGAAAATTTGGGTGAGAATATTAGTAGCCATCCATGCAGCCCTGCCCTGCAAGCCCCATGGCCCACAGTGCAGGACGAATCCTTTGCGTTATGCTGATCAGAAACTGGGGGTGTTGCCCACAAAATCAAGCGGTGCCAATCGGCCCGGTCGGTCTGAGGGCGTTTTCCGCCAAACCCACAGATTTTAGCGGGTAGTGGGCGCAGTTATGGGCGCTTGGTGCTCGCTTGGCGATTTAGGCGGTACTTATCGCACATACCCCACTATCCCGGGCTCAACTTAGACTTTCATTTTGATTTCAGACTTGGCTTCTGTTTCGGCTCTTCCAGCGCCGTCACGGTTTCAATTTTCTCGCCTGCTGTCAAGAATTTTTGCGGATCTTGGGGCACGCCCTGAACCAGCACCTCAAAGTGCAAATGCGGCCCTGTAGACCGGCCTGTACTACCCACGGCGGCGATTTTTTGTCCGCGTTTGACCAAGTCTCCCTTTTTGACAAAAGTGGCCGATGCATGGGCGTAGCGGGTGATCAGGTCGTTGCCGTGGTCTACTTCCACCATATTGCCATAACCCACATGCCACTCCTGGGTAACGACTACCCCGCCAGCAGCCGCCAAAATGGGAGTGCCTGTCTCGGCTTGAAAATCCAAACCGGTGTGCAGCGCCGAACCACCATTAATAGGATCGATACGAAAGCCAAAACTCGAGCCCAGCACGCTGCCAGGCACTGGCTGCGCAGTAGGCACCATCAGTTTGCGGATTTTTTGGTCAAATAAGCGTGACTCCACTACCGTCAGCAAGTCCACCTTTTGGTTGCTCAAAGTCTCTAAATCGGCCAAAGTGTCCTGTAGCTCCTTCATGCTCAGCGGTCGTCCAGATACCAGAACACCGCCGCGGCCAGCAGCCACTTTGGCAGCCTCGGGTACTGGCAACCCGGCCAGGCCTGATACCCGTTCGGTCAAGGACTCTAGTTGGACAATCTTGGCCTGCATTTCACCGACTTTTTTAGCCATCACATCGAGATTTTCCCGCATGAAGCGGTCACGCTGTTCAAACTCGTCCTTGACTACCAGTTTGACCAAGCTACCCACTATCGGCCAGCCCTCACGTGCGCCTTTGAGAAACACCCAGTGGTACAAGCCTGCAGCCACCACCATCAGCGCCAACGACAACGCAAGCCCCGCTAAAACCAGCTTGGTGCCACTTAAATGGATGGGACGGGTCTTGGCAAGCCAAGCGTCCGTGATAATCATATGCATACCGTGCTCCTAAACCACCTGTTTTGCCACCCTGTGGATGTTTTATTCTGGCCACTCCAACATGTCCACTGTTACCCATTCACCACGCTATCCGCGCGCTGCACAGCCCAAACTGGCGCTTAGCGTGCTGCAGGCCGTTGAAGGGGCTCCTACCTTAGCACGTTTGGCAGCCATTGGCCGTCAATCGCAAGACTGGCTGGCTATGGCAGCACAACTGTTACCTGCACCGCTGCGTGCTGGCATACAAGCAGGACCAATAGAAGACAAGGAGTGGTGTTTACTGGCCGCCAACAGCGCCGTAGCGGCTAAACTGCGCCAACTTAGCCCAGCGCTGTGCGCACATCTGCGTAGCCACGGTTGCGACATTACTCGCATTCGCATCAAAGTGCGAATGTAGCGCTGCAGGCGCCCAAGGGGCGAACCTGAGAGAGGTGAAATGGTGCCGCTTGTCGGAATCGAACTGACGACCTACCGCTTACAAAGCGGTTGCTCTACCAATTGAGCTAAAGCGGCGAGCTTTGATTTTACTAGATTCGGAGGCCCATCCAACTAGATGCGTCAGAATTTGTGCGCTAAGTAAGCGGACTAAGTTACACAAGCTGGCTTGAAACAGCTTACTTAATGCGCTTCAATGCGGGCCGCGCACCGGGTGGCGGGTTGGCTGGTGGTGTCGGTGGATTTGGCCCATCTTCGGGCGGTGTCTCAGCTGCTGCTGCCACCAACTGCATGACACGCGCCGTGGGCGCAGCAGTAGCCGCCTCGATCGCACTCACTGCAACGTCATTCAGCGTATCAGCGGGAGTATCGATTGATTTTTTGCCAATCGACGAAATTTTGGCTTGCGGCTCAGAGACCTCAGCACGCGGCGTTACTGCCTGGGGCATCGGGAAGGCCATGCCTTGGCCATTCTCCCGGGCGTAGATCGCAATCACGCGGTCTATCGGCACCAAGATCTGGCGAGCAGAACCGGAGAACCTGGCTTTGAACTCGACAAACTCGTTGCCCAGTTTGAGCGCGCTGGTGGCATCCATGCTGATATTCAACACGATTTCATTGTTCTTCACATGCTCCATGGGCACCTGCACGGTCTCATCCACGTAGGCGGCGATGTAAGGCGTAAAACCGTTATCGGTACACCACTCGTACAGGGCGCGCAGCAAGTACGGCCGAGTCGAGATAGGAGATGGTGTTAAGGCTGAAACGCTCATGATCGCATATTAGCGCATCGCGGACACCGTTTTGGAAAACCCGTCACCCGCAGCAGGCTTTTTACTTACGCATAACTTTTTCAGACGGAGTCAGCGCCTCGATGTAGGCGGGACGAGAGAAGATACGCTCTGCGTATTTAAGCAAGGGTGCCGCGTTTTTCGACAGCTCAATGCCGTAGAAATCCAGACGCCAAAGCAAAGGCGCCAAAGCCACGTCAAGCATGGAGAAGTTGTCACCCATTATGAATTTATTCTTGAGAAACACGGGAGCCATCTGCGTCAAACGGTCGCGGATATGGCTACGGGCTTTCTCAAGCACTTTTTCAACGCCTTTGTTGGAACGGTTTTCCAGGATCGACACGTTGGTAAAAAGCTCTTTTTCAAAGTTGAGCAAGAACAGGCGCACACGGGCGCGATCGACCGGATCGCCGGGCATGAGTTGCGGGTGTGGAAAGCGCTCGTCGATGTACTCGTTGATGATGTTCGACTCGTACAAAATCAAATCGCGCTCAACCAAAATAGGCACCTGACCGTAGGGGTTCATCACGTTGATGTCTTCGGGCTTGTTGTACAAGTCCACATCACGGATCTCAAAGTCCATGCCTTTTTCGAACAGCACAAAACGGCAGCGATGCGAGAAAGGGCAGGT
>JAYWHJ010000115.1:0-28915 GCA_043777795.1 Polaromonas sp.
GCCATGACCGCTTTTTACCAAACCACTGCGCTTTTGGGTGTTGCCAACGACGTCACTGCTTTCACGGCCTCAGACTTTGGCCGTACGCTCAGTTCCAACGGCGACGGTTCCGACCACGGCTGGGGCAGCCACCACTTTGTAGTTGGTGGTGCTGTGCAGGGCAAATCCTTTTACGGCTATGCGCCGCCAGTAAGCGTGGGCAACACGGCGAACGCGGCCGATCAGTGGCATGTAGGCCAAGGCCGTTTGCTGCCCACCACATCGGTCGATCAGTACGCCGCCACCTTAGCCAGCTGGTTCGGCGTAGAGCCGAGCGAGCTGGCTGGCATCTTGCCCAATTTGCGCAACTACGGCGGTGTGGCCAGCGCGTCGAATGGCGGCATTGCTTACCCGACCAACTTGGGGTTCTTTAAGCCTGGGCCTTAGGCGGCTGTCTGCGTTTGTGCAGGCGAGCCGGCTCTCGCTCCGTGCCTGCTCTGGCGCTTGGTGTGCATAGCTGCGAGGCTGTCCCCCCGGCCTGTTCCCGTGCGAAATGACGGCAACAGAAAGGCAGGACAGCCCACACTCAGTTTGGCCGTGAGATTGTGTGTCATCATTTGAGGAACGCTCAAAACACAGATGGACAGCAAATGCATGGCGACCAACTAACCATCAAAAACTTCCGCGTCCGCGCGGTCAACGTCCCGATGAAACGCCCGCTGGCCACGGCCAGCGGCGCCATCGGGTTCGTGCCCTTGGTCTTACTCGATCTGGAAACCGACCAAGGCGTCACCGGCCGCAGCTATGTGTTTACCGTGACCCCGATGGCGCTAAAACCCACGGTGAGCCTGTTGCAGGAAATGCTTGCTGCCGTCAAAGGCGATAGCGTGGCACCCTTCAATCTGGAGCAAAAATTGCAGAGGCGGTTTCGTTTGCTCGGGCTGCAAGGTTTGGTGTATGTCGCGCTGTCGGCTATCGACATGGCGGCGTGGGACGCAATGGCCCGAGCGCAGGGCCTGCCGCTAGTCAAACTCTTGGGAGGCGAAACGCGCCCGATAAAAGCGTATAACAGTTGCGGCCTGGGCTTGGTGGGCAAAGACAAAGTGGCGGCGCAGGCCCTGGAGTTATTGGAAAATGGTTTTAAGGCGATGAAGGTTCGCCTGGGCTACACCACCCTGCGCGAAGATATCGAGGTAGTGCGTGCTGTACGCAAAGTTGTGGGCGACAACATCACGTTGATGTGCGACTACAACCAAGGCCTCACCCCCGCCGAAGCACTGGTGCGCTGCCGCGCGCTGGACGGCGAGGGCTTGTATTGGATTGAAGAACCTATTTTAGCCGATGACTATGCAGGCAACGCGCTGATCGCCGACCACACCCACACCCCCATTCAGATAGGCGAGAACTTTTGGGGCCCACACGACATGCACAAAGCTGTGGCCGCCAAAGCCTGCGACTACGCCATGCCCGACCTCATGCGCATCGGTGGCGTATCGGGTTGGATGCGCTCGGCCGCGCTGGCCGAATCGGCAGGCATGCCCATGTCAAGCCACCTGTTCCCCGAGGTCAGCGCCCATCTCTTGGCGGTTACTCCCACCTGCCATTGGCTCGAGTATGTCGATTGGGCCGCGCCGATCTTGGCTGAGCCATTGGCTATCAAGGATGGGCACGCCCTCATTCCTGACCGGCCGGGTAATGGCCTGGCGTGGGACGAAGCTGCAGTCAGCAAATATCTGGTAGGCACGCCATGACCCAAGACCTGTTTCGCCAAGACGCGTATTTGCAGGAGTGCAGCGCCAAAGTCGTTGCCGTCACCGAAGAGGGCGTAGTGCTAGACCGCACCGTGTTTTACCCACTGGGCGGTGGCCAAGCGGGCGATGCAGGTTGGCTATTGCTACCCAATGGCGTAGAGATCGCCATCGCAGACACCCGCAAATGCAAAGATGCAGAAGGTAAGTCCACGGCAGGTATTTTGCATGTATTTTCAAGCCATTTAGGCCTTCAGCGCAATGACATATTGCGGGAGAAGCTACTAATTTGTGAGCATCTATACAGTAACGCTGTATCCATTACCGCCCGCATCGACTGGCAGCGCCGCCACCGCCTGATGCGTTTTCACACCGCCACGCACCTACTTTGCCATGTGGTGTCCCAATTGGTCAACGGCTGCTCCATCACGCCCGAGTATGCGCGCATGGACTTTTCCATGACCGATCCGCTGGACAAAGACGCGCTGACAGAGGCCTTGGCCAGGCTAGTCAAGGCCGCACTGCCCGTGGCGGTCGGCTCCATTACCGAGGCCGAGTTGGATGCCAATCCTGCCTTGGTCAAAAGCATGAGTGTGAGCCCACCGCGCGGCAGCGGCGTGATCAGAACCATCCGCGTGGGCAACGATCAATTGATTGACCTGCAACCCTGCGGCGGCACGCACGTGGCCAGCACGGCAGAAATTGGCCAAGTGGTCGCCACCAAAATAGAGAAAAAATCTGCCACCACCCGCAGGGTGGTGCTAAGTTTCGCAGCCTGAGTCAGGCCAGCGCGTTGCGGCAATGCCCTTGCCCGACACCAAAGCGTCATGAAACCGTCACATGACTTGTCCACCATGAATGTTGGCTTGCGCATCCCCGCAACATGCTAGCTTTCACACTGGGTAAATCATCATGGCAAAAGACTTCTCCTCCATGGAGGACAGCAACCGTTCCTCCAATCCCAGCATCCATGACGTGTCTGAGCCGTCGCGCCGCACGGTTCTGCGCGGTGGCTTTGGCGCTGCACTGGGCGGGCTGCTGGCCCCACTGGCTGCGGTTGCTTTGCCCGGCTGCGCGACGATGGGCGGCGGCGCACTGCTGGGCTTCAAGAGCATTCCAGTATCTGTTGCCGATAAAATCACTGTACCTGAAGGCTATATTGCCGATGTGATCGCCGCTTGGGGTGAACCGGTAGGTTTGTCAGGCGAGTTGCCCGCCTTCAAGGAAGACGGCAGCAACACCGCAGCCGAGCAAATGGCCCAGATGGGTATGCACCACGACGGCATCCATTTTTTCGCAACCGACGGCTCCAAAGCCGGGCTCTTGGTGATGAACCACGAGTACGTGGACGACGGCCTGCTGCACACCGATGGCAATAAAACCTGGAGCGCCGAGAAGGTGCGTAAAGCCCAGGCCGCCCACGGCGTGTCAGTGATCGAAATTGAGCAGAAAAACGGCAAATGGGAGATGGTGCGTCCGTCGCCCTTCGCGCGCCGCTTCACAGCCAGCACACCGATGGCCGTGAGCGGCCCCGCCGCCGGGCATGCCCTGATGAAGACGGCTGCAGACCCCACTGGCCAGCGCGTGCTGGGCACACTCAACAATTGCGGCAGCGGCATCACACCTTGGGGCACCTACTTGACCTGCGAAGAAAACTTCATTTTCTATTTCAACGGGCCCGATGCGCCTAACGCCCACGAGGCCCGCTGGGGCCTGCGCAAGGGTGACCCGATCGGCTACCGCTGGCACGAGCACGACGCGCGCTTTGATGCGTCCAAAAACCCCAACGAGCCGAACCGCTTTGGATGGGTGGTGGAGATCGACCCCATGAACCCGAGCAGTACGCCGATGAAACGCACGGCTCTGGGCCGTGCCGCGCACGAGGGAGCCACCGTGGCCACTACACAGGATGGCCGCGCCGTGATCTACATGGGGGAAGACGCGCGCTTTGAATACATTTACAAATTCGTCAGCCGCGACAAAATCAAACCAGGCGGCGCCAGGCCCAATTCGGAACTGCTCGACCATGGCACCTTGTATGTCGCAAAGTTTGAAGCGGATGGCAAGGGCCGCTGGCTGGCGCTGACACACGGCCAAGGTCCACTGACAACGGCCAACGGCTTCGTCGACCAAGGCGAAGTGCTGATCAAATCCCGCCAGGCCAGCGACTTGCTGGGTGCCACCAAGATGGACCGACCCGAGTGGATCGACATCGACAAGCAAGGTTGGGTCTACACCACCTTGACCAACAACAGCAACCGTGGCGCTGCCAACCAGCCGGGCGTCGACGCGGCCAATCCGCGCGCCAACAACACCATGGGCAATATCATTCGCTGGAAAGACGATGCCGACTTTGATGGCGCAAGCTTTCAGTGGAGCCACTTTGTGCTGGCGGGTGACCCGAAGCTTGAGCGCGCAGATGCCAAAGGCAACATCAAGGGCGACGCGTTTGCCTGTCCAGACGGCCTGTGGACCGATGCGCGCGGTGTGCTGTGGATCCAATGCGATATGTCCACCTCGGCTATGGGCAAAGGTGACTTGGTCAACCTTGGCAACAACGCCATGCTGGCCGCTGACGTGAAAACCGGCGAGATTCGCCGCTTCTTGACAGGCCCATCAGGCTGCGAAATCACGGGAGCTACCGCCACACCCGACGGCCGCACCATGTTTATCAACGTGCAACACCCCGGCGAGAGCCCCAGCGAGCGAAGCGACCCCGCCGATCCGCGCAAAATCTCTAACTGGCCTGATCAACGCGCCACTGGCCGGCCACGGTCCGCCACCGTCGTGATCCGTAAGATCGATGGCGGCTTGATCGGGACTTGAACCTGTCAGTGCATCGTTTGTGTGATCGGTGCTCGTCGCCAAATTACCGGTCTTCTCGGACAAACCCTATTTGCACTTTGGCCTGACTATTGCTAGGATGCCTATAGAACTTGACCAAACGGTCAGTTTTAACAGGAGTACCCGCTTGTCCTCACCCACTGAATCTGGCATCCGCGCAGGCCGCTTAAGTGCGCAAGAGTATGCACAGCGTTTTGGCGATGCCACGCCGCGCTTGACCCACGCGCAGGCGGTGCTGGAGGCCGAGCGCTGCCTGTACTGCTACGACGCACCCTGTGCTACGGCCTGCCCCACCAGCATTGACGTGCCCTCGTTTATCAAGCGTATTGCCGACGGCAACCTGCGCGGCTCGGCGCGCACTATTTTGGAGTCCAACCCGCTTGGCGGCATGTGCGCCCGCGTGTGCCCTACCGAGAACCTGTGCGAAGCCGTGTGTGTGAAGAACACCCAGGAGGGTAAGCCTGTCGCCATTGGCCGCCTGCAACGCCACGCGGTAGACGCACTGATGGAAAGCGCCAAGCCGCAGATATTCACCCGCGCGCCCGGCACGGGCAAAAAAGTGGCCGTGGTGGGCGCTGGCCCCGCTGGCCTGGCCTGTGCCTACACGCTGGCACGCCTAGGGCACAACGTGGTGGTATTCGATGCAAACCCCAAACCCGGTGGCCTGAACGAGTATGGCTTGGCCAGCTATAAAACCCCGAACAACTTTGCCCAGCGCGAAGTACAGTGGTTGCTGGACATTGGCGGCATAGAGATGCGCCAAGGCTACAGGCTGGAAACCGCCGCCCAGCTAGCGCAGCTGCGCAGCACCCACGATGCACTGTTTTTAGGCATGGGCTTGGCGGCCACGCACCAGCTTGGCGTACCCGGCGATAACTTGCAAGGCGTGCAAGACGCGGTGGACTTTATTGCCACCCTTCGGCAAACGACTGATTTGTCCACATTGCCGATTGGCCGCAACGTGGTGGTGATTGGTGGCGGCATGACGGCGGTGGATGCCTCAGTGCAGTCCAAGCTGCTGGGCGCAGAAAGCGTGCACATGGTGTACCGGCGTGGGCCAGAGACCATGAGCGCGTCCAAAGATGAGCAAGAGTGGGCGCAAACCAACGGCGTGGCTCTCCACCACTGGCTGGCACCGGCCGAGGTACTGGGTGCCAACGGCCAAGCAACCGGTGTGCGCTTTGCGCGCCAGGCCATGGTGGACGGCAAGCTCACCCCCACCGGCGAGATGCTGGTAATGCAAGCCGACATGGTGTTCAAAGCCATTGGCCAGCAGCTAGGCAATGGCCTGCTGGCAGAGGCCGGTTTTACGCTGAGCGGCGGGCGCATTGCCACCGATGCCAGCGGGCAGACCAATATGCCAGGCGTGTGGGCCGGGGGCGACTGCCGCGCAGGCGGGCTTGACTTGACCGTTGAAGCGGTAGAGCATGGCAAGCAGTCCGCCAAAGCCATCCACGCACAGCTCAGCGCAGCATAAAGGAACCTCCCCATGGCCAATTTGCACACCACGTTTGCAGGCATCCGCAGCCCCAACCCTTTTTGGCTGGCCTCTGCGCCACCCACCGACAAAGCCTATAACGTAAACCGCGCGTTCGAGGCGGGCTGGGGCGGCGTGGTGTGGAAGACCCTGGGCGAGGCCGGGCCACCGATTGTCAACGTCAACGGCCCCCGCTACGGCGCATTGCTCACGCCCGACCGGCGCATGCTGGGCTTTAATAACATTGAACTCATTACCGACCGTGACCTGGAAATCAACCTCAAAGAGATCGCCGAAGTCAAGCGCAACTGGCCAGACCGGGCCATGGTGGTGTCCCTCATGGTGCCTTGCGAAGAGGCCGCGTGGAAGGCCATTTTGCCGCGCGTGGAGGGCACCGGGGCCGATGGCATTGAGCTGAACTTTGGCTGCCCGCACGGCATGAGCGAGCGCGGCATGGGCGCAGCGGTAGGGCAGGTGCCTGAATACATTGAGATGGTCACCGCCTGGTGCAAGCAGCACTCCAAGCTGCCCGTCATCGTCAAACTCACGCCCAACATTACCGACATTCGGCAGCCTGCGCGCGCAGCCAAGCGCGGCGGGGCCGATGCCGTGTCCCTCATCAACACCATCAACTCCATCATGGGTGTAGACCCTGCCACGCTCACCATGCAGCCAGCCACCGGCGGCAAAGGCTCGCACGGCGGCTACTGCGGCCCGGCCGTCAAACCCATTGCCCTGAACATGGTGGCCGAGATTGCGCGTGACCCTTTGACTGCGGGTATGCCCATCTCGGGCATTGGCGGCATAGGCAACTGGCGCGACGCGCTGGACTATATCGCCCTGGGCTCGGGCAACGTGCAGGTGTGCACCGCCGCCATGGTGTATGGCTTCAAAATTGTGCAAGAGATGGCAGACGGCTTTTCCAACTACATGGACGAGATGGGTTTCAAAACCGTGGGCGAGATTGTGGGCAGGGCCGTGCCCACCGTGTCTGACTGGAAATACCTCAACTTCAACAGCATCTCCAAAGCCGTGATTAACCAGGACAGTTGCATCCAGTGCGGGCGCTGCCATATTGCGTGTGAAGACACTTCGCACCAGGCCATCACGCAAATGAAAAACGGCAAGCGGCATTTTGAAGTGATTGAGGCCGAATGCGTAGGCTGCAACCTGTGCGTGACCGTCTGCCCCGTGCCCGAGTGCATCACCCTGCGCGAGCTGGCCCCGGGGGAAATAGACCAGCGCACCCAAAAAGTCACCAGCGCGGCGCATGCCGACTGGACCACCCACCCCAACAACCCTTCGCGCGCAGTAGCTACTGCCTAGCACCATAATATTTACTCGCTGATCAGGAGACTTCAATGACCACTCTTTTCATTCGCGGCGGTACCGTCGTCAACGCCGACCGTGCTTTCAAAGCCGATGTGCTGTGCCAGGACGGCAAAATAGTCCAAGTAGGCGCAGACCTGCAAGCCCCTGCAGGTGCTACCGTGGTGGACGCAGGCGGCCAGTATGTGATGCCCGGCGGCATAGACCCGCACACCCATATGCAGCTGCCCTTCATGGGCACGGTGACGATGGACGATTTTTTTACCGGCACCGCAGCAGGCCTGGCAGGCGGCACCACCAGCATCATCGACTTTGTCATCCCCGACCCCAAAGAGCCCTTGATGGACGCCTACCGCAAGTGGCGCGGCTGGGCCGAAAAGTCGGCGGCAGACTACAGCTTTCACGTCGCAGTCACCTGGTGGGACGAGTCGGTCAAAAAAGACATGGGCACCTTGGTGCGCGAAGAAGGCGTGAACAGCTTCAAGCACTTTATGGCCTACAAAAACGCCATCATGTGCGACGACGAAACCCTGGTCAACAGCTTTCAGCGCGCGCTGGAGCTGGGTGCCATGCCCACCGTGCACGCCGAGAACGGCGAGCTGGTGTATTTGCTGCAAAGTGAGGTGCTGGCCAAAGGCATCTCCGGGCCCGAAGGCCACCCCTTGTCGCGCCCGCCACGGGTAGAGTCTGAGGCAGCGAACCGCGCCATTGCCATTGCCGATGTGCTGGGCGTGCCGATTTACGTGGTGCATGTGTCCTCTGCCGAAACCGCCGAAGTGATAGCCCTGGCCCGCGCTCGAGGCCAGCGCGTGTACGGCGAGGTGCTGGCCGGGCATTTGGTGATTGACGAGAGCGTCTACCGCGACCCCAACTTCACCCGCGCCGCCGCCCATGTGATGAGCCCGCCCTTCCGGGAAAAATCCAACCAGGAGTTTTTGTGGCGCGGCCTGCAGTCGGGCAACCTGCACACCACGGCCACCGACCACTGCACCTTCTGCGCCGAGCAAAAAGCCGCAGGCAAAGACAACTTTGCCAAAATCCCCAACGGCTGCGGCGGCGTAGAAGAGCGCCTGGCCGTCATCTGGGACGCAGGGGTCAACACGGGGCGTTTAACCCCGAGCGAGTTTGTCGCCATCACCTCGGCCAACACCGCCAAGCTGTTCAATATCTACCCGCAAAAAGGCAGTGTCTCGGTAGGGGCCGATGCTGACCTGGTGGTGTGGGACCCTGAGGGCACTAAAACCCTCTCCGTCAAAACCCAGCACAGCAAAGGCGACTACAACATCTTCGAAGGCCGCAGCGTGCGCGGCGTGCCGACCCATACCGTAAGCCAGGGCAACTTGGTGTATGTGAAGGGCGACTTGCGCGCCAAGCCCGGTGCGGGCCGCTATATCAAACGCGCCCCGTTCGGTGCCAACTTCACCGCCGCGCAGCAACGCGCAGCGGCGCTGGCACCTACGGCCGTCGCACGCTGAACCCGTGCGCCAACCCGCGTTGCGCAGATTGATTTGTACCAAACACTGTCCATATTGAGGAGCACCCCATGACCACCGCCACCCTGAGCCATCCCAAGGTTGAAGTAGACCAACTGCGCATCAACGGCGAGCGCCTGTGGGCCTCGTTGATGGAGCTGGCCCAAATTGGCGCAACACCCAAAGGCGGAGTCTGCCGCCTGACCCTGACCGACCTGGACAAGCAGGGGCGGGATCTGGTGATCCGCTGGGCCAAGGAGGCGGGCATGACAGTGACCATCGACAAAATAGGCAACGGCTTCATGCGCCGCGCAGGCCGCAACAACAGCCTGCCGCCCATCATGACCGGCAGCCATATCGACACCCAGCCCACGGGCGGCAAGATTGACGGCAACTACGGTGTGCTGGCAGGCATCGAAGTGGTGCGCACCTTGAACGACCGGGGCATTGAAACCGAGGCCCCCATTGAAGTGGCTTTTTGGACCAACGAAGAAGGCTCGCGCTTCGTACCGGTAATGATGGGCTCAGGCGTGTTTGCCAAAGCCTTCACGCTGGAGCACGCCTATGCCGCCAAAGATACCGAGGGCAAGTCGGTCAAAGACGAGCTGGCGCGCATTGGCTACATTGGCCCGCAGGAGCCAGGGGACCACCCGATTGGTGCGTATTTTGAAACCCATATCGAACAAGGCCCGGTGCTGGAAGACAACGACATCACCATTGGCGTGGTGCAAGGCGTGCTGGGCATCCGCTGGTTTGACTGCACGGTGACCGGCATGGAGGCGCACGCAGGCCCCACCCCCATGGCGCTACGCAAAGACGCGCTGCAAGTGGCCACGCATTTGATGCAAGAGGTGGTAGCCAGCGCGTTGCGCCACGCCCCGCATGGGCGCGGCACGGTGGGCATGGTACACGTACACCCCAACAGCCGCAACGTGATTCCGGGCCGGGTGAAGTTCTCCATGGACTTGCGTAACAGCACCGATGCTTTGGTAGACCAGATGGTGGACGAGGTGAAGGCCTTTGCCGCCAAGCTGAGCAAGAGTTCGGGCCTGGATATTCAGATCGAGCTGGTGTCGAGCTACTCGGCCATTGGTTTCCATTCGCAGTGTGTAGATGCAGTGGCACGCGCCGCTAAAAAGCTGGGCTACTCGAATATGCCGGTGGTCTCAGGTGCAGGGCACGATGCGGTGTACATGGCCAGGTTAGCCTCCAGCGGCATGATTTTTATACCCTGCAAAGACGGCATTAGCCACAACGAGATTGAAGACGCCAAGCCGGAGCACATCACCGCTGGATGCAATGTGCTGCTGCATGCGATGTTGGAGCGCTCTGGTGTGGTGGGTGTTTAAGGGTATATTAATGCTGAGCAAGGCGACCGCTCTGGCACGCATTTTGCTGATTGATCTTTTTAATTCTATTTATTTGAATCATGAAAAAATCCAACTCTTCTAGCAATCCATTTCGCACCCTTGCGGCGGCATCTCTTTTGGCCTTGCCAATGCTCGCCAGCCAAAGTGTCTGGGCGCAAGAAAAAACCCTGCGCATCGCCATGACGGCGGCGGATATTCCACGCACGCTGGGACAACCCGATCAGGGTTTTGAAGGCAATCGCTTTACCGGAATCCCCATGTACGATTCTCTCACTCAGTGGGATCTATCAAAATCAGATGCCGCCAGCGTGCTGATTCCTGGCCTTGCCACCAGTTGGGCAGTCAACGCAAAAGACAAAACCAAGTGGACATTCAAGCTGCGCCCCGGCGTTAAATTCCACGACGGCTCAGATCTCAATGCCGATGCCGTGGTGTGGAATGTACGCAAAGTGCTGGACAAAGATGCTGCGCACTTTGATGCCAGCCAAGTAGGTGTTACCGCATCGCGCATGCCCACGCTGCGCAGTGCCAGCAAAATCGACGACCTCACCGTGGAGCTCGTCACCAGCGAGCCAGATGCTTTTTTGCCATTGAATTTGACCAACTTGTTCATGGCGTCCCCAGCCCATTGGCAAAAAAAGTTTGATGCAACACCTGCCAGCCAAGCTGCTGCAGACCGCTCCAAAGCTGCTTGGACGGCGTTTGCCGGCGACGCGTCTGGCAGCGGCCCGTTCAAAATGTCCCGCTTTGTACCCCGCGAGCGCCTTGAGGTGGTTGCCAACAAAGCCTATTGGGATCCCAAGCGCACCCCCAAGATCGACAAAGTAGTGATGCTGCCCATGCCAGAGGCCAATGCCCGCACGGCAGCACTGCTTTCAGGCCAAGTGGACTGGATTGAGGCTCCTTCGCCAGATGCCATGGCGACCATCCAGGGGCGCGGCAACAAGGTCTACTTCAACCAGCAGCCCCATGTTTGGCCTTGGCAGTTGTCATTTGCTGAGGGCTCACCTTGGCTAGACAAGCGCGTGCGCCATGCCGCGAATATGTGCGTGGACCGCGGGGGCATGCTCAAGCTGCTTGGCGGCATGATGGGGGTACCCAAGGGCACCGTGCCTCCAGGCCATCCATGGTGGGGCAATCCAAAGTTCGACATCAGCTACGACCCAGCCGCAGCTAAAAAGCTGATGACCGATGCTGGTCACTCAGCAGCGAAGCCGTTGAAGGTCAAAGTGCAAATCTCCGCTTCGGGCTCAGGCCAAATGCAGCCGCTACCCATGAATGAGTTTGTACAGCAATCACTTAAGAACTGCTTCTTCGATGTGCAGTTTGACGTGATCGAATGGAATACCTTGTTTACCAACTGGCGCAAGGGCGCAAAAGACCCGTCGGCCAACGGCGCGAACGCCATCAATGTCAGCTACGCGGCCATGGACCCCTTCTTTGCCATGGTGCGCTTTACCAGCACCAAGACATTCCCGCCCGTTTCCAACAACTGGGGCCACTACGGTAACCCGGAATTTGACAAGCTGATTGCAGATGCACGCACCAGCTTTGATGACAAAGCCCGCGATGCCGCTTTGGCTAAACTGCACGCCCGCATCGTTGAGGAAGCGCCCTTTGTCTGGATTGCCCACGACGTGGGCCCGCGCGCCATGAGCCCAAAAGTCAAAAACGTGGTGCAGCCACGCAGCTGGTTTATCGATATCGCCACCATGACTATGGACTAATCTGCAAAATTCCTGTTTTCCCATCCAACGCGACAACTGCGCTGCAGCGTCTTGTTGTCGAATTGAATGGAAACTGGAACAACAAGATTAAGTCGTGCTTTCGTACCTCATCCGCCGCATCACCTACGCCCTGCCCATCATGCTGGGTGTGGCCCTGGTGTGTTTTGCGCTCGTCCATTTGGCACCGGGCGACCCACTGGTGTCCATCTTGCCGCCCGATGCCTCGCAAGAGCTGGCGGCGCAAATGCGCGAGCTGTATGGTTTTAACCGCAGTTATCCTGAGCAGTTTGCGGGCTGGGTATGGCGCGCACTGCACGGCGACTTAGGTACGTCCATTGCCAGTGGCAGGCCGGTGGCGACAGAGGTTGTTCGTGCGGTGGGCAATACGCTACGTCTGGCGGCTGTCGCTACGCTGATCGGCTTCGTGTTGGGTTGCCTGTTTGGTTTTGTGGCGGGTTACTTCCGCAACTCGTGGGTGGACCGTGCCGCATCCGTTTTGTCAGTGCTCGGCGTCAGCGTTCCGCATTACTGGCTGGGCATGGTGATGGTGATTGTGTTTGCTGCGATACTGAACTGGCTGCCCGCCACCGGCATGGGCAGCGGTGATGCCTGGGCTTGGGACTGGGAGCATCTCAAATACATGGTGCTACCCGCGGTCACCATGTCGGTGATTCCAACCGGCATCATTGCCCGCACCGTACGGGCGTTGGTGTCTGATTTATTGGACCAGGAATTCATTGTGGGCTTGCGCGCCAAGGGTTTGACGCAATTCGGTATTTTTTGCCATGTGGTTAAAAACGCTGCTCCCACCGCGCTGGCGGTAATGGGTTTGCAGTTGGGCTACCTGCTGGGCGGCTCGATTTTGATTGAGACGGTTTTTTCATGGCCGGGCACCGGCTTCCTACTCAATTCTGCGATTTTTCAACGTGACCTGCCTTTGTTGCAAGGCACTATTTTGGTGCTAGCCATGTTTTTTGTGGTGCTTAATTTATTGGTCGATGTGGTGCAAACGCTGCTTGACCCACGTATCGCGCGGGCTTGACGATGACAACTCTGACCGCCACGCAATCAGCCGCACAGGCTCCGGAGCGCTCGCCGGGCTACTGGCGCTCCGTCCTCACGCGGCTGCTCAAAGACAAAGTCGCTCTGGGCGCCGGCTTCATTGTTTTGATTTTGTTTTTCATGGCTATTTTCGGCCCTTATATCGTACCAGCCGACCCCTACCAATCGTCGATTTTGGGCAGGCTCAAAGCCATTGGCAGCCCCGGCTTTCCGTTGGGCAGCGATGAACTGGGCCGTGACATGCTGTCGCGACTCATCGTTGGCGCGCGGCTGTCCCTTTTCATCGGCCTCACGCCCGTCATGTTTGCCTTTGTGATTGGCACCGTCATTGGCCTGCTAGCGGGCTATGCGGGCGGCTGGACGAACAGCGTGATCATGCGAACGATTGACGTGTTTTACGCCTTCCCGTCTGTGCTGCTGGCGATTGCTTTGTCTGGCGCGTTGGGGGCAGGAATTTTCAATTCATTGATATCGCTGACGATTGTTTTTATACCGCCGATTGCGCGCGTGGCTGAAAGCGTGACCACACAGGTACGCAATCGGGACTATGTGGAATCAGCCCGCGCCACAGGCGCAAACGCTTTCACAATTGTTCGCGTGCACGTGCTCGGCAACGTGCTGGGGCCTATTTTTGTGTACGCCACCAGCCTGATTGCGGTGTCGATGATTCTGGCCTCGGGACTGAGCTTTTTAGGCCTGGGCGTCAAGCCTCCCGAGCCAGAATGGGGCCTGATGCTGAACACCCTTCGTACCGCGATTTACACCCAGCCTTGGGTGGCGGCCCTGCCGGGCGCAATGATTTTCATCACGTCGATTGCTTTCAATATGCTGTCGGACAGTTTGCGCGCAGCTATGGATAACAAACGATGAGTGTGCAACCACTGCTACAGATCAAAGGGCTAACCAAGCACTTTCCTTTGAAAAAGAACATCTTTGGCAAGGGCGATGTGGTGCGCGCTGTTGACCAGATTGACTTTGACGTGATGCCTGGTGAAACACTCGGCGTGGTAGGTGAGTCCGGTTGCGGCAAAAGCACTACGGCGCGTTTGTTGATGCAGCTGATCGACCCCAGCGCAGGCGAAGTTGTTTTTGACGGCATGCTGGTGGGTGGCCGCGATTTACCGCTCAAAGAATTCAGGCGTCAGGTGCAAATGGTGTTTCAAGACAGCTACGCATCCCTCAACCCACGCTTGACGATTGAAGACTCCATTGCCTTTGGCCCCCAGGTGCATGGCGTGTCCAAGCAAGAGTCGCTTGCGCGTGCGCACGACCTGTTGGAGAGGGTGGGTCTTGCACCGGCACGCTTTGCGGCACGCTACACGCATGAGCTTTCGGGTGGTCAACGCCAGCGCGTGAACATTGCGCGCGCCTTGGCTCTGCAGCCGCGCGTGGTTATTTTGGACGAGGCCGTTTCTGCGCTCGATAAATCCGTTGAAGCTCAGGTATTGAACTTGCTGCTGGATTTGAAAGACGCGTTCAATTTGACCTACGTCTTCATCAGCCATGACTTGAATGTAGTGCGCTACATCAGCGACCGGGTGATGGTGATGTACCTCGGCCAGGTGATAGAAATTGGCTTGGCTGACGCCTTGTTTGACAACCCTGCGCATCCGTACACGCGGGCACTGCTGTCGTCGATTCCTGCGATGGACCCGGAGCACCGCACCGAGAAAGCCGCCATCGCAGGGGACCCGCCCAACCCGATCAACCCGCCCAGTGGTTGCCGCTTTCATACACGTTGCCCAGTGGCGCAGACAGTGTGCTCCCAGCGCGCACCCACGTTGGGTAAGTTGCACAGTGCGCACCCGGTAGCTTGCCTGATGTATGAGCCTGGTAGCGGCTACCAGGCTCAAGCCGAAGCGGGAGGTGCAGCATGACCGCGCCCTACGTGTCGATTGAAAACCTGAACGTCACCTTCACCGGTGGCGCACGTCCGGTCAAGGCCGTCAATGGTGTGGACTTGCGGGTCCATCGCGGCGAAGTGGTGGCACTGATTGGCGAGTCTGGTTCGGGTAAAAGCGTGACGTTGCGCTCGGTGCTGCGGCTGCACAACGAGCGGCGAACCACCATTACCGGAAGCATCAAAGTCGGCGAACAAGATGTACTGAAACTTTCTGCGGGCGCAATGGCAGACTTTCGTGGCAAGACGGCCGCCATGATTTTTCAAGAGCCCCTGCTGGCGCTCGACCCGGTGTATTCGGTCGGCGCGCAAATCATCGAGTCCATTCGTCGCCACGAAAACGTGACGCATGGCGACGCGCACAAACGCGCCTTTGAGCTGTTTGAGCGGGTGCGCATCCCCAGCCCTGAGCGCAGACTGGACGCATACCCGCACGAGATGTCGGGTGGCATGCGCCAGCGCGCCATGATTGCACTGGCTCTGGCCTGCAAGCCGCAACTGCTGCTTGCCGATGAGCCCACCACTGCGCTCGATGCCACGGTGCAAATCCAGGTGTTGTTGCTCCTGAGGGAATTACAACGCGAATTCGGTTTGTCGGTGATTTTTGTCACGCACGACATTGGCGCGGCGGTTGAAGTGGCTGACCGCATCGCCGTGATGTATGCAGGCCGCATCGTGGAAGAAGGCCCCGTGGCCACGCTGCTGCGCGCCCCGCGCCACCCCTACACGCTGGCGCTGCTGCGCAGCCGGGCGCATGGTGCGATGGAAAAAGTGGACGGCAAGCGCCCGCGCCTGGAAACGATTGCGGGGGCGCCGCCAGATTTGAGCTTGCCGCAAACCGGCTGTTCTTTTGCCCCGCGCTGCAACTTGGCCAATCAGGCTTGCAAGCAGACCCAACCGCAAGCCATAATGATCAGCGATGGCCATACTGCGCGGTGCTTGCGGCTTGAAGCAACTTTGTAATCACACGCAATGAACATCGTCGTCATCAACCCCAACACCACAACTGCGATGACCGATCGTATCGCCGCCACCGCACAAAGCGTGGCGAATGCAGGTACTCGCATCATTGCCGTTCAGCCCAGCGCAGGCCCTGTATCGATTGAAGGCTACGCCGACGAAGCTATGGCTGTTCCGCACATGCTGACGGCCATGTTTGAAGCGCAAACAAA
Organism: Polaromonas sp.; assembly: GCA_043777795.1. GTDB lineage: Bacteria > Pseudomonadota > Gammaproteobacteria > Burkholderiales > Burkholderiaceae_C > JAAFIP01. Next base: position 16,081 of record JAYWHJ010000115.1, read on the forward strand.
AAACCCGGCCATTGCAGGCTACGTGATTGCCTGCTTTGACGACACCGGCCTGGACGCGGCCCGCTGCGTGCTCGATGCGCCAGTGGTTGGTATTGGCGAAGCAGCTTGCCACATGGCCTCGTTGATTGCCGCGCGTTTCAGCGTCATCACCACTCTTGGCCGCTCTGTCAGCCCGATTGAGCACAATCTGGTCAAGTACGGCTTGGCGTCACGCTGCGCACGGGTGCGTGCCGCTGAAGTAGCGGTGCTTGACCTGGAAGACGCTGCATCTGATGCCTATGCCCACATCTCCAACGAGATCCGCATCGCGTTAAAAGAAGACCGTGCTGAAGCCATCGTGCTCGGCTGTGCGGGCATGACGGATCTGGCTAAGGCTTTGTCACGCGAGCACGGCGTACCCGTGATCGATGGCGTGGGCGCGGCGGTGAAACTGGTAGAAAGCCTGTCAGCGCTTGGATTGCGCACCAGCAAGCACACCACCTATGCCCCACCCCGCAGCAAAGACTACACGGGTGCCCCGCCTGCGTTCATGCGATAAAAAAACCTACTTTTCTATTCAAAATTTTATGCCTTTAGTCCACGATACTGCGCACGCCTTCATGCCCTACCCAGACGTGCCGGTAGAGCACGCGCCCACGGGCACCTTGTCTGGTTTATGCTTTGCCGCCAAAGACTTATTTGACGTAGCAGGCTATCCCACAGGCGGTGGTCAACCGTTGATTCTGGCCATGTCGGGCATCAAAACCCGCACTGCCCCGGCTGTGCAGCAGCTTTTGGATGCGGGTGCGCGCTTTGTGGGAAAAACCATTACTGACGAGCTGGCCTTCTCCATGAATGGCAACAACGCGCACTTTGGCGCACCGGTCAATGGGGCTGCGCCCGGTCGCATTTCGGGCGGCTCGTCCTCGGGATCGGCGTCAGCAGTTTCCAGCCGGTTATGTGATTTTGCACTGGGCACAGATACAGGAGGCTCCGTGCGCGCGCCTGCCAACCACTGTGGCTTGTATGGCATTCGTCCCACACACGGGCGTATCAGTTTGTCTGGTGTGCTCGATCTGGCACCCAGCTTGGATACCTGCGGCTACTTTGCCCGTGATGCCCATACCTTTGCCAAGGTGTCGGCGGTATTGCTTGGAATCGATCCCAAGCCATTGCCCGAGCAGGCGCGCTTGCTCGCTGCGACTGACATATGGCAGCTTCTGGAGGACGAGGTGCGTGCAGCACAAATGGAACCCCTCAAACGCGTCGAGAGGGCAGGCGGTAAACCGCGGGACGCGCAGGTGGTGCTAGGCAGTATCGACGACATGTATTGGAATTTTCGCTACATCCAGGGATTTGAGGCATGGACAGTGGATGGGCCACTCATCACGCGTTTTAGCCCGCCTTTAGGCCCCGGCGTAGCCGAGCGTTTTGAGTGGTCCAAGCAAGTGACTGACGCGCAATACGCACAGGCGTGCTATTACCGCAGCCAATTTCGCCAACACTTGGCAGACCTGCTGGGCGCAGACGGCGTGCTGGTCTTGCCCACCGTGCCCGACATCGCGCCGCAGTGCGGGCAAGCGGGCGAGGACATGGAGCGTTACCGTAACCGCGCCATCCAAATGCTGTGCATTGCAGGCCTGAGCGGATTTCCGCAGATATCTTTGCCCTTGGGGCAACGCTTGGGTGCTCCACTGGGCATATCGCTTTTGGGCCCCGCAGGCAGTGATGCCAGTTTGGTCAAACTGGCACAGCGCATTGCAGAAAAAGAGGTTTGAGCCGTCAGGCCAGGACAATCCGTACAGGCTCTGGCAGTTGTGCCACATCGCAATCGATGGCGGTCGCACTGCGCTCAAGCACGACGAAATCGCCTGCATCGAGCGCTAGCAATCCGTGGTGCCATACGCCTGCTTTTAAGGTGACGCTTTGATCGCCATCCACATAAAACGCCTCAAGTGTGCGCAGGTCTGGCTTGTCGTGCTCGGGGTCGTTGAGCGCGACAAGAACCACATAGCGCACCCCGCCCAGAGGTATGAAAGTCTGCGTTCCCAGTCGGTGCCGTTCCAGCTCTTGCCAAGGGCCCGCTGGGTCGCGCGCTTTGGCTTTGAAAATCGCCATGCATGCCTGGCCACTCGCTGCATCCAAATCCAGCACGGTATCAGAGTGGATGCGTTGGCTGCTGCCGCCGTTGATGCTTGAACCCGGCGCGCTGCCTGCTTCTAGCAGCCACCCATAGCGTACAAAGTTCTTCGCCGTTATTAAATGTGCAATACGTACAAGCATCCAATGCAATTATTCAACAGAAAGCCCGCAACCGCGCAAAATCAAGGACACGACATGCTCGGTAGCCTGTGCGTGGTCACGTGCCGAGAGTGAATTTTTACCAAGTACTGCGCAAACTTGAACATCGAAATCCGCGTAGGTTTGCGTGGCAGCCCAGATGGTAAAAAACAAATGCACGCCGTTAACGGGTGCCATGCGGCCAGCATCTACCCAAGCTTGTACGATGGCGGCTTTGCCCTGTACCAGCTTGCGCAGCTCGGTGGACAACAGCTCTTTGACCACCGGTGCGCCGTGCAGCAGCTCATTGGCAAATACCTTGGAGCCGTCGGGGCGTTGGGCTGACAAGGCCATCTTGGCCCGAATGTACTGCTCCAGCGCAGTGCGGGGGTCAGCGTTCAGGGTGATGCTGTGGGTAGGAGCTAACCAGTCGTTCAAAATACGCGCCAGAACGGCACGATACAACGTCTCTTTGCTACCAAAATAGTAGTGCAAATTGGCCTTGGGCAAACCACCGGCTTGGGCAATGGCGGCCATGGTGGCACCGCCAAAACCGGCGCGAGCGAAGATGCTTTCTGCGGCCGCCAAAATCACGCGCTCATTGGACTGGCGAATCTGGCTTTGGCTGGCATCGCCCCCGGGGCCGGCATCTTGCACGGCGTTGCCAGTGCGCTTGCTTGCGGGAAGGGATCGGTTGCTTTGGCTTGGGTTCATAAAAATAGGGCGTACCGGTGACAGTACGCCCTGTGCATTGTGTACCCAAAGCGCCTGTAGCTTTAGGTACTCGCTACCGTGCGCAAGGCACTACAGCATTTACTTTTGCGCAGCTTCCCAGATGGCGTGGGAATAGCCAGCCTTACCCGGATCTTTTTTGATCACCGGCGAGCTGCCAGCCGCGAGCAACACTTTGACGGTGCGCTCATAGGCAGCGGGCTCCAGGTAACCAATCTTCGGTGTGCCCGCGTTGGTGATGAGCTTGGCCACGTTTTGCATTTGGCGCAGCTGTACCTTCTCAGAAGCACTGCCAGAGGTGTCGGCCGCCACCACGATTTTGGCTGCAGCTGCCGGGTCTTTGACGGCTTCGTTCCAGCCCTTCAAGGTGGCTTTGACAAACTTGCCCATGCGCGCAACAAAGGCCGGGTCTTTGAGCTTGGCTTCCATCACATACAGGCCGTCTTCCAGCGAGGCCACGCCTTCTTTTTCATAGAAGAAGGTGACCAAATCGCTCTCCTTCACACCTGCGTCCACCACCTGCCAGTACTCGTTGTAGATCATGGTGGAGATACAGGCAGCCTGGTTTTGCAATAGCGGATCGACGTTAAAGCCCTGCTTCATGATCTTGATATCGGTGTCGGGCTTGTAGCCGAGTTTGGCCATCCAGTTGAGGAAGGGGTATTCATTGCCGCCGTACCACACGCCCAGGGTTTTGCCTTTGAGGTCTTTGGGGCTGGTGACGCCGCTGCTCTTTTTGCAGGTCAGCATCAGGCCGGATTGGTTGAACACCTGGGCTACGTTGACCAGCGGCACACCGGCCTCGCGGGCGGCCAGGGCGTCGGGCATCCAGTTGACGACGATGTCGGCCTGGTTGCCGGCAATCACCTGCACGGGCGAGATGTCGGGACCGCCGGGCTTGATGGTCACGTCCAGACCTGCGTCTTTGTAATAGCCTTTGGCTTGGGCCACGTAGTAGCCCGCAAACTGGGCTTGCGGCAGCCACTTGAGCTGCACGGTCACTTTTTCGGCGGCGCTGGCGCTGGTCCCTAAGGTCACGCCACACACCACGATCACCGCAGCCAGCAGGCGGGAGGCGAGCTTGGAAGAACGAATCATAAACACTCCTTTAAGTTAAACACACACAAGAAACACTGACACGAAAAAACGACCTGTAGATATCAACCTTCACGCACCGAGGGGTGCCAAAAAATGGCGCGACGCTCCAGTTGCACAAGCAAGGCGTAGGCCACCGACCCGGTGACGGCCGCCACCACAATCGCGCCCCATACCAAAGCCATATTCATCTTGGCCGACTCGGTCGAGATACGAAAGCCCAGCCCCTGCGTGGGCGAGCCAAAAAACTCCGCCACGATGGCACCAATCAGTGCCAGCGTGGCGTTGATCTTGAGCGCACCAAATATAAACGGCAGCGCTGCGGGCAGGCGCAGCGCTAGCAAGGTGCGGGGGTAGCTGGCCGCGTAGCCGTACATCAATTCACGCTCTAGCTTACCGGCGGCCTGTAAGCCAGCAAGGGTAGAAACCAGCATAGGAAAAAACGTCATCAGCAATACCACGGCCGCCTTGGACGGCCACTCAAAGCCAAACCACATTACCGCAATTGGCGCTACCGCCACCAAGGGAATGGCGCTGGTGAGCGAGGCCACGGGCAGCAGGCCGCGCTGCAAAAATGGCAGCTTGTCGATGGCTACCGCCACCGCAAAACCCAAAGCGCAACCCAGGGCCCAACCGATCAGTACCGCCTTGCCCACAGTTTGCACAAAATCGCCCCATAAAGTGGCGCTGTGCTCGGCCAGCGCGTTGGCGATCAGCCACGGGGCGGGCAGCAGCACGCGCGGCACCTCAAAGGCAGTCACCAACAGCTGCCAAAAATACAGCACCCACAGGCCAAACAGCGCTGCTGTGCACAGGCCCACAATGCGCGCCGACCCATCCAGCGCTGCGATGCGCTGGATGGTGAAAATGGCCAGACATGCCAGAGCCAAGCTAGCCAGCCAAAAGGCCGGCGGCAGCTTACCCTCAGCAGGGGGCTCGGCAAACTGCAAAAGAAATGCCGCGCAAGCCACGCTAAACATCACTAGCGCGGCCGTCAAAGCGGTAGAGGGTTGGAGTTGCGTTTTCATACGCGCCCCCGATTGCGCAGCACCAGGCGCTCAGCTAGCGCGACCAGCGAGGTGAGCGCCAAACCCAGCAAGGCTGACATGACCAAGGCTGACCAAATTTGCACAGTGTTACCGTAGTAGGAGCCGGTGAGCAGGCGCGCGCCCAAGCCCGCCTGCGCGCCAGTGGGCAGCTCGGCCACCATCGCGCCCACCAGGCCGGCCGCTACGCCTACCCGCAGGGCCGGAAACAAAAACGGCAAGGACGCTGGCAGGCGTAAAAACCACAGCGCTTGCCAGCGGCTGGTCGCGTAGGTGTAGAGCATTTCGGTCTCGATTTTTTGGGGTGAGCGCAGGCCTTGCACCATGGCCACAGTGACCGGGAAAAAGCACAAGTACATGGCGATCACCGCCTTGGGAGCCACACCAGAAAAGCCCATGCTACCCAAGATCACCAACACGATGGGCGCAATGGCCAGCACTGGCACGGTTTGCGACGCCACGATCCATGGCAGCAAGGCGCGGTCTAAAGTGCGCGAGTGCACGATCAACACTGCCAGCACTAAACCCAGTGCCGTTCCCATGGCAAATCCCAGCAAGGTGGACTGGCCGGTGACGGCCACGTGAAATAGCAAATTGCGCGGCGAAGTGAGGGGCCAATCCGTCAGACTGGACCAAAAGTCCAGCGCCACTTGGTGCGGCGCAGGCATGAGCGGACGCTCCATGCCCATGGTGGCGCGCAGCAGGTCAGCCCAAGTCCATGCGCCCTGCGGGGCCAGCACGCGCTCAATGGCACCGGGAGCATTGAGCGCCCAGGCGCCAGCGTACCAAGCCAGCAGCAGAGCCAGTAGCACCACGGCGACCGGCAGGCCCTGGTGCCCCCACCGGGTGTGCCAAGACACTGGCACTGGGGTAGCGGCGAGGCTAGGCATGGTGACCACCCGCCAACGCCTCACGCACTTCGTGGGCCAGTGCGATGAACTCCGGGCTATCACGCAAGCCCAAGTGCCGCGCGTCGGGCAAAGTGGATTCAATCACTTTGACAATCCGCCCCGGGCGCGGCGACATCACCACGATGCGGGTAGATAAATACACCGCCTCGGCAATCGAGTGGGTCACAAACACCACGGTGCGCCGCTCGCGCTGCCACAACTGCTGCAACTGCTCGTTCAGGCGGTCACGGGTAATCTCGTCCAGCGCGCCGAAGGGTTCGTCCATCATCAGCAGTTGGGGCTCAAACGACAGTGCGCGCGCGATCGACACGCGCTGCTGCATGCCGCCCGAGAGCTGCCAGGGGTATTTGTTTTCAAACCCGGTCAGGTTGACTCGGCCCAAGTACTCCATGGCAATAGCGCGCGCCTGTGTTTTGCTGCGCCCCTGGATCTGCAAGGGCAAGGTCACATTGGCCAGCACGGTGCGCCACGGGAACAGCGCGGGGGACTGGAACACATAGCCGTAGGCGCGGGCCAGCCGCGCCTCATGCGGCGACACGCCGTTGACCAAGACACTGCCAGCGCTGATGTGCTCTAGGTCAGCAATGACGCGCATCAAGGTGGTTTTGCCACAACCCGACGGGCCAATCAGCGATACAAACTCGCCGCTTGCAATGCTGAGGTCGATCTCACTGAGCGCATGCACTGGTGAGTCAGGGCTTGGGTAGACCACGCTGGCGTTTCGCACTTCTACGGCGGCGCGCTGTGGCGGTGCGAAATGCGGCAAAGCAGGCTCTGAAATTACTGAATTAGTCATGTGTCAGCATAAGGGTACGGGCATCGAACAGGCGCTTCGGTTAGGATAATGACGTGAGTGCACGAAAAGCTAACCGTTTGGTCAACTTATCTGAATCTTAAAGCGATTTTCATGCCAAACGCGATTTACAAACCGCGTATAAACCTTAGGGCACACTGGCGTATTTTGCATGTAAGCAGTGCGCCCTCCTTGGCGACTCACCTTGCCCGCCCATCTGGGACGGACACAGATGACGGAACTTCCCTAGCAGCCCACAGTCAATAACGCATATGGTCACAAAATTTCTCCGCAGTCACTGTGCTGCTATAGTATTTATAGCTTTTGGCGCAATATTTCATTGCGCCAATGCCCAAAATCTCTCTCTATCTTCGGCCAAAACAGTGGTGACCACGCCGCAGGTGCGGGCCGAGCTGCTGGCCTTTGCGCCTGACGGCGTGGAGCCGGGCAAACAGGTGATGGTGGGCTTGCAAATTACCCACCAGCCAGAATGGCACACCTACTGGAAGAACTCGGGCGACTCCGGCCAACCCACCGACATGCAATGGACGCTACCTGCTGGTGTGACAGCGGGCCCCGTGCAGTGGCCCACGCCCAAGAAAATTCCTATCGGCACCTTGGCCAACTACGGCTACGAAGGCACCGTGCTGCTGCCGGTGCCACTGGAGATAAGCCAACTGTTCCAGCCTGGTGTATCGGCCAACGAATTAGAGGTCAAGCTTAAAGCCATTTGGTTGGTGTGCAAGCAGGAGTGCATTCCAGAAGAGGGTGAGTTTGCCATCAAGATTCCGGTCAAAGGCTCGACCGCTTTGAGCGCCCCAGCCTTTGAGGCCGCCAAGGCCGCCAGCCCGCGGGAGGTGCCCAATCTGCCCGCTTTGGGCTTTAGCAGCGTAGCGCAGATTGCCGGTGACAAGCTGGAGTTCAGCATCTACAACCTGCCTGTGGCCGTGCGCGGCAAGACCTTGAAGCTGTTTCCCGAAACGCCCGAGGTGCTGCACAATGCGGCCGCTTTAGGCAAGGACTGGTCGCAGGCCTGGAAGGGCGCGGTGTGGACCGCCAGCATGCCCATCTCGGCCCAGCGCAGCAACAGCCCGCGCGAGATGACCCTGGTGCTGGCCACGCAAGACGGCAAAGAGGCCTACAGCGTGCAGGCAGCGGTGCTGGGCGATTGGCCCAAGGTGGCCGCGCCTGCGCAGGTGTCGCCCGAGCTGGAGGCCGCGCTCAAAGCCAACGCGGCCAGCCAGCGTGCGCCGGTCAACGCGTCTGGCGCACCCCTCAACGCCAACGACGGGCTGGGTCTGTTGCCTGCGCTGCTGTTGGCACTCTTGGGCGGCCTGATTTTGAACCTGATGCCCTGCGTGTTTCCGGTGCTGGCCATCAAGGTGATGGGCTTTACCCAGCAGGCGCAGCTCATTAGTCGCTCGGCCGGCAAGTCGCAGCTGGCCGCCACGGGCGTGGCCTACACCGTGGGCGTGGTGCTGAGCTTCGTGGCGCTGGGCGGCCTGATGCTGGCGCTGCGGGCAGGTGGCGAGGCGCTGGGCTGGGGCTTTCAGCTGCAGTCACCATGGGTGGTAGCCAGCTTGGCGGCGCTGTTCACCTTGATAGGTTTGAACCTGATGGGCGTGTTTGAGTTTGCCAATGTGCTGCCCTCGCGGCTGGCCACCTTGCAGGCGCAGAACCCGCAAATCGACGCATTTTTATCTGGCGTGTTGGCTGTGGCCATCGCCTCGCCCTGCACCGCCCCCTTCATGGGCGCGTCGCTGGGTTTTGCGCTCGGCCTGCCTGCTTGGCAGGCGCTGGCGGTGTTTGCAGCTTTGGGTATGGGCATGGCCCTGCCCTACCTCGCGGCCAGCCTGATCCCGGCGGTAGCCAACTGGCTGCCACGCCCCGGTGCGTGGATGGAGGTGTTCAAAAAAGTGATGGCTTTCCCGATGTTCGCCACCGTGGTGTGGCTGGTGTGGGTGCTGGGCCAGCAGACTGGTATTGACGGTGCCGGGGCCTTGCTGCTTCTGCTGATCGGTATGAGCATGCTGGTGTGGTCACTGTCCTTGCGGGGCCGCGCACGCACCATAGTCGCTACGCTTTCAGTAGCTATTCTCGCTATATTTTATTGGGCTACAGGCCAATATGTCACTCAAAGTCTGCCCACAGGCGCGGCTACGGCGCAGTTAGCCAGCGGCTGGCAAGCCTGGGAGCCGGGCAAGGTAGACCAGGTGCTGGCCAAAGGCCAACCGGTGTTTGTAGACTTTACCGCCGCCTGGTGCGTGACCTGCCAACTCAATAAAAAAACCACCCTCGGTCAGGCCGATGTGCTGGCCGACTTTGCCGCCAAGAAAGTGCAGTTGCTGCGGGCCGACTGGACCCGGCGCGACCCGGCCATCACTGCCGCCTTGGCCGCGCTGGGCCGCCAGGGCGTGCCTGTGTATGTGCTGTACAAACCCGGCAGTGCCCCTGTGGTGATGTCGGAAATTTTGAGCGTGGGCGACATGCGCGCCGCCCTCGCTAAACTGTGAAACAGTTGTGACAAGGAGTTCTCCCATGCTGCGTCGCCATTTTGCTATCACCTCCACTTTGCTAAGCGCTGCGTTTTTCGTAGCTGCTCCCGCCCATTCTGCTGCGGTGGTAGGCCAAAAAGCTCCTGACTTCACACTCAAAGACACCACTGGAAAAACCGTGAGCCTGGCCGATTTCAAGGGCAAGACCGTGGTACTGGAATGGCTCAACCCCGGTTGCCCCTATGTGCGCAAGCACTACCAAGGCGGCAACATGCAGTCCACCCAAAAAGACGCCGCCGATAAAGGCGTCGTGTGGCTGGCCATCAACTCCACCGACACTGGCCACGGCGACTACTTGGCACCCAAGGCCTTGCAAAGCTGGATGGTCGAACAAAAAGCCTTTGCCACCCACACCCTGATGGACGAGAGCGGAAAAACCGGCCAGCAATACGCAGCCCGCACCACGCCGCATATGTACATCGTCAACCCGCAAGGTAATTTGGTCTACGCAGGCGGTATCGACAGCATCGCCAGCGCCCGCACCGAAGACATCAAAACAGCTACCAACTACGTCAAACAAAGCCTGGGCGAGGTGCTGGCTGGCAAGCCCATCAGCAACGCCAGCACCAAGCCGTATGGCTGCTCGGTCAAATACAAGTCATGAAATTTCTTAGCGGTTCGATTAAAATTACCCAGATTGAACCCCCACTCCCCAGATTGACAACCGCATGAACGCAGCCTCGTACACCCCCGAATCGTCCTTCGGACTCGGCTCGCTTTTTGCCAGCTTGCGGGTTAGCGATAGCGCGCCCGAGCCGTTTTGGCGGCAGCTGTACTTGCAGATTGCCGGTTTCATTAACTCTGGCGCCATCAAAGAGGGCGGTCACCTGCCTTCTGAGCGCGATTTGGCGCAGGCCTTGGGCGTGAGCCGCGTCACCGTCAAGCGCTGCTACGACGAGCTGCGCAATGCCCGGCAACTGGCAGGCAAAGGCCGCGCAGGCAGCGTGGTGCAAGCGGTGCCGAGAGTGCAGCCTAGTTTGGGCAAGCTCAAAGGTTTTACGCAAGAGATGCAGGAGCTGGGCATGACGGCGTCAACCGAGCTGCTGGAGCGCGAGGTAATCTCTGACCGCATGATGGCCTCGGTATTTGGCCGGCCTTCTACGGCCCAGTTTTTGCGCTTGGTGCGCGTGCGCCGCGCCGATGGCGCGCCCATGACGCGCGAGGTAGCCTGGTACGACCTCACCGCAGCGCCCAGTTTGGCGCAATGGGATGCCTTAGGGTCGGCTTACGGTTTTATCAAAGACGCTTGCGGCGTTGCCTTGGGCCATGCAGAGCAAACCATCGAAGCGGTGATGAGCTCGCCCGCCGAGGCACAGACGTTTTCGTTTGACCAAGCCCAGCCTTGCCTGCTGTTCAAACGCAAAACCTACAGCCAGCAAGAGCAACTGATTGAATATGTGGAAGGTACCTTCCGGGGTGATGCTTACGTGTACAAGCTCAAGCTGGAAGCTTGACTGTCTTTGCCTTGCTTGCCACTGTTTGCCTGATTCGATTTCTCAGGTATCCGCTAGCAACAGCAGGACGGGAATAGGCAAACCTGGTTGGCCAAGCATGGCGCTCAACCTCTCAGCATTAGGCAAGGCCCCTAGCACCCCCGCTTGCGTTGCCACATGCGCGCCGCAAGCATTGCCCCATTGCAGTGCGTCCGCCAAGCTGCGACGGGCCAACACCGCTGCGCAATAGCCGCTAGCAAAGGCATCTCCTGCGCCGACAGTGTCCACGGCTTGCACACTGGGCGCAGCCGCGTGCCAGTAGCTGGTGGCTGCTGCTCGCTCAAATGCCAAGCAGCCCAGCGCGCCCAGCGTCACTACCAAGCGCTGGGCCGCAGGCCACTGCGCCCAAAATGCCCCCAATGCTTGCGCTACGGCGTGCGCGCAAGCTTGAGCAGACGCAGCTAAAGGAGCGGGCAGCGCCAGCAAGCTTTGGGCTTCTACTTCGTTGACGATTAAAGTATGCGTAGTGGCTCGCAACGCAGGCGTGGGAGATTGCCAAGGAGACGGGTTCAGCACCGTAGCGATACCCCGTGCATGAGCAGTCTGAAAAGCCGCCTCCACCGCAGGCAGTGCGGTTTCAAATTGGCCGTACACCAACTGTGCAGCGTTTATTGCACTGTGCGCCTGCGCCACATGGGCGGCGGTCAGTAGCACGTTGGCCCCGGGGAATACGGCAATGGCGTTTTGCCCGTCGGCCCCTATCCAGCCCGAGCCCCAGCCCGATGCACCCGCCAGCTTGTGCACATGCGTGGTGTCCACGCCCTCAAGTTGCAAGAGCGCCAGCAACTGCTCGCCCGCCGCATCATTGCCGCAGCCAATCAAGGTGCTCACCTGTGCACCCAGTCGTTGCAAACACACCACCACGTTCAGCCCTTTGCCGCCAGGCTCTATGTGCACACCGGTGGCCACCAGGGTCTCGCCAGGCCGAGGCAACCTGGGCACGCTCCAGCAGCAGGCTTGGACAAAATTGCCCAGGACAAAAGCTGCGGGGCGCAGTGGTATGGTGGCTAACATTGGGCTGTGTTCTGCAACCTGTTATTTGCCCGCAGGCTGAGGACTAAAGCGAATTTTCATGACCGCAATGGACCCGGTCAGCACCACCATGGCGGCGTTGGCCACGATCAGCGGCAGATCTGCTTTCAGCACCCCGTAAACCAACCACAGCACCAAGCCAAAAGTGATGATGACGTAAGTGGGCAGCGAGATGGAGGTGACATCCCGGGTCTTCCAGATCCGCCATACCTGCGGCACAAAAGAAGAGGTGGTAAAGCAAGTGGCTATCAGGCCTAATAGGTCTAGTTGGCTCATCGTGGCTCCGTTATGGCACATTATTATGTTGCGCATTGTAGAGCCTTCACTGTGCCGCTGGCCTTGCGCTTGACAACTGCTTGACAAGCCGAAATCTCCCGCCACTTGCCTTTTCAAATCAAACTATGCCGTCCCTCACATTAGGCCCATTCACCACCGCTTACGACAGCTTTGGCCAAGGCCCGCGTACCATCGTGATGGTGCAAGGCTTGGGTTTGGATCGCTCCACTTGGGGGCCGTTTGGGCAGATGCTAAGCCAACAGCACCGCATAGTCACGTTCGATGCGCGTGGTGCCGGTCAGGCCAGCGATACGGGCGATCCGTTCAGCACCATCGATATGGCGCACGACGTGATTGCGCTGTGCCACGCGCTCGGATTGGAGCGGCCGGTGCTGCTTGGCTTTTCACTGGGCGGCTGTGTGGCCCAGCATGTCGCCGCGCTCGCGCCAGAGCTGTTGTCCGGTTTGGTGCTGTGGTCTACCGTCGCCCAGCCCAGTGCCCGATCTGCTGAGCTGTTGGCTGTGTGGCGCGATATGGTCGATAGTGGGGTAGATCGCGCACTGCTGCTACGAAACCAACTTTTGTGGGCTAGCGAAGACACGTTTTTTGCGCAGGAGGGCGCGCTTGAGGCGACCATCAACTA
>JAYWHJ010000116.1:0-3868 GCA_043777795.1 Polaromonas sp.
CTCGTTTTCAATGGAGCAACCCGGTGTCTACCGGCTCACGCTAAGGCCTGCTCTGTGGAAGCTCACCCTCACCAACGCCTACCGCATTCATCCACACATGACTGTGCGCGATGCCATCGAAGCTCTGCTCAAACAGCACCGCATTCGCTACGCAGTCGATGCCCTCAGCGGCCACGACAATCTGGCGGTCACGCGCCAGCAAGACTGGTTGCAGGCGGGCGAGAGCGATTTTGATTTTCTGTGCCGCCTGCTGTCCAAAGCCCACATCTATTGGTTCTTCGTCCACACGGCCAAAACGCATACCGTGATCTTTGCCAACCGCCCGGCCTACCCGCAAGCCGTGCCGGGGGCCAAGCCGCTACGCTACTGTAGCACTGACGAAAGCGAACTGGGCCTAACCCAGGTCGACACCATCTCCGACTACCGGGTTCAGCAAAACTTGGCCAGCAGCACCGTCAACGCGGTCTTCACGCAAGAAGAAGCGGCGTGGGAACACGACAGCGCGGCCAGCGAGCAAGACAGCGTGGCCAGTTTTCACAGCTATAGCGCCAGCGCCAACAGCCGTGTGCAAGCGAGTGGCCTTCCATTTGCGCAATACCTGATTTACCAGTACGGCTGTAGCTGGGACGAGGTCAATCACTTTGCCCAGAACACGCGGGACGCGCTGGACACCGCCAGTCGTGAGTTCGGTGGCACCAGCGCCTGTCCCTGGTTATGCTGCGGCCACCGCTTCAGCACCACCCAGTTTCCGCGCGCCGGCCAATCGCCCGACCCGATACGGCCGCAACTGGAGGGCAAGTCGTGGGTGGTCATCCAGGTCGAGCACCAGGCCTCGCTTGACGGCAACTACAGCAACAAGTTCCGCTCGGTGGATGCCGCGGGTTTAGCGACACCATTTTCGATGCAGGAAACCCAGCAAGGTGCGGTGCTGGCCAAGGTGGTGGTGCCAACAGGTTCATCGGCTACCCTCCCTAAGAGCTGGCGCTATTACGAAAAGAGCAACTTCGACCCAGAGCCCCGCAGCGATGCCGTTGCCGATACCGATGCAGCCCCAAGCACACACTGGGCGCAAGGCGTGTGCGTGCGCTTTTCCAACGAGCCCGATGATGCCCAGCCGCATTGGGTGAGGCTGGCAGCCCATATGCAGAACATCCCCGAAGTAGGTGTCACGGTCTTGGTAGCGCGCGCCCAGGATCAATCCGAGTTGCCTGAAATCCAGAGCATTGTGCAAGCCAACGGCAGTATGACTGTCACGCCCTCACGCTGGACCGCCAACACCAATGTGGGCAGCAACTACTCCACCGCTTACGGCGATGGTCAGAACATCCATTTTGGACTGCACTCCAAGGCCGACCTGAACCGCGCCATTGGCATCGTACGCGACCAGTACGCCAGTGGCCAGTTCCGCGACACTGCCTACTCTCAAGGTGCCAGCTACAGCTACACCACCTCCGAAGACGGTGCCAACGGGCTCTTAAGCAAATCCGACTCATATGGCTCTGCCTACAGCACGCACCACGGCGCACGCAACTCCAGCCGCACGGTGTTTGATAACACCGACAGCGACTCACTGGTCACTGGTACCGCCAAAAGCGTCAACACAATAGAAGGCGTGAGTGACAACACCAGCACCCAGGCTGTGGTGATCAGCGACTCAAGCACTGGCATGAGCACCAGCGTAGAAAAGATGGGTATCCACACCGGCGTATCGGCCACTGTCATGAGCTCTACCGCCAGCAGCACCGGCGTGCGGATGCAAGCCAGCATGGAGGGCGTGAGTGTGAATGCCAGCATGACGGGCATGAGCAGCAGCAATTCGCTCACCGGTATGAGCGAGCAGACCAACGCCACGGGTACGAGCACAAGTACCAGCGTGACCGGGGTTTCCACCCATACCGCGATGACCGGTGTGGAGACCGGCGTGAACCTGACTGGCGTGAGCAACACTACCTCGCTGACCGGTGCCAGCACCAGCACCAGCTTGATTGGTACCCACCTGGAGACCAGCGTGATCGGTGCCTCCACCCGTATGTCTGTCACAGGCGAAAGCACTAGCATCTCAGTGTTCGGCACCAGCACTGACATTTCGCTCTCAGAACAGACCACTACCCTGGCGATCAAAGGTCCGTCGATGTCGCTGGATGCCCCTGGCTTGTCTTTGCAGGTGAGCCCTGGCCACCTGCATCTGCAAGTCTCGGGTCTGGATCTGACGGTCGAAACACTGAAAATTTTCCTGTAAATGCTCATGAAAATTATCAAACCCCTCACACTGTCATTGCTGCATCGCACATACCGGCAGAGTGGTCAGAACTATTTGGTGGTTACTGGATTAGGTTTCTTCAAGCTGGGCAGCGACGTGGGCGCACGCCTGCTACAAGAAGCGGCACAGTGGGGGAAAGTGATGGCTGTGCTGCCCAGTGGCCAAGCGCTGGACGAAGCCATGCCCAAAGCCTGCGCCGAGGCTATGGTATTGGGGGCTGCTTGTGCGCCAAAGGGGCAGCCAATCACACAGATGAACGTGCGCCTGCAAGTGGGTGCCACGATTGACAAACTACTTAAGGTGCACGGGCCGCGCCGCTGGCGCTACGGCGTTATGCCTCTGTACAGTATAGGTCTTGGCGCGGAATTTATTGAAATGCCACTGGACTACGCGCACGCTTTCGGTGGCCCGCAGTATCCTGACAACCCAGCGGGGCAAGGCTATAACCCCAATCACTTCGCAGCCCTTGCCGGCACCAACGAGGGCACCATGGCCAGCGTGGAATACGTTTGCCAGCCTCTGCGCGCTCATACCGGGCACTACCCGCCCGCCGCACTAGGCCCTATGGCCATTGACTGGGCACCACGCAAACGTCACGCCGGTACGTACGACCAAGGCTGGTTGAAAAATGAGTACCCCGGTCTGCCGCGCGATATGGACTGGCGCTTGTACAACCAGGCCGCTGCCGACCAGCGGCACAGTGGCTGGTTTGACGGCGGTGAGTCGTACCGACTGGAGGGCATGCACGCCCAGCACAGGGTGATCAGTGGCAACCTGCCCACCCAGAGGGTGCGCGCTTTTGCTCTCCTAGAAAGAGCCAAGGGGAAGCCACCCCAACTGGATGAAATTACCTTGCATTTCGATACTGTGTGGTTTGTGCCCAGCCTGGGCCTGGGCATTGCCGCCTGGCGCGGCCGCTGCCCTGTGGCCGACAGCGACGGGTTGGATGTGCAAGCCCTGATGCTGGCCTATGAGGACGGTGCCAAAGCCGCGCTGCCCCTGTCCCATTACACGCAGGTTTTCACACTGCGAATGGATCCCGCCAAGGCTGGCTTGCACGCTTTTAACGAATCTCAGTTGGCACCGGCTTTGGCCGCTAAAGCCAGCCCCCAGTCGCCACCCGATCTGAGCGCGCAACAGGCCCGCATTGACGAAGTGACTCTGGCCTTCTGGCAGGCCAGCGGCATGACGCCAGAGGCTGACTACCAGCCCCCGAAAGCCAGCGCACCCCTGCTGCAAACACCCACCGCTCAACAGATAGCCGACGGCGATATGGATTTGAGCACGCTGATGGCCCAAGTACAGGCTTTGCGCGTGCAAACGCAGCAAACCGCCTTATCCCATCGCGAAGCGCTGCAACAACAACTAGACCAATTGCAAGCCACCCTGGGCGGCACTGCTACGCCAGCCTCGGCACGCGACTCTACATCCATTGATGCCTCACCTGCGGATTTGGCCAATAGCTGGCAAGGCATCCTTTCGCGTGCCGATGGTAGCGCTGACGCAGACCAGATCCAAGCCTTGGTGCTTACCACCCAGGCCGCCGCTGCCAACGACCCCGGCCCTGAACGCGCAGCCCACCACGATGCGTCCATTACAGCTGCGCAA
>JAYWHJ010000117.1:0-10915 GCA_043777795.1 Polaromonas sp.
CACATCGATGGCGGCGATCGTGTTTACCTCTATCTCCAGCGTGCGAGCGCACCACAAACGCGGTGCGGTGCGCTGGGACATCGTCAAAGGCTTGACCCCTGGCATCGTGCTAGGCGCGGCCATTGCCAGCCTGGGCGTGTTCTCGCTGCTCAAAGGCGCTTGGCTGGCCATCTTCTTTGGCCTGTTCGTCAGCTTCTCGGCCACGCAGATGTTTTTAGACAAAGGTAAGCCGCCACCTACGCGGCAAATGCCTGTGGGTGCAGCGAAGGTGGCAGCGGGCAGCTTTATAGGCTTTATGTCGGGGCTGGTGGGCGCAGGTGGCGCGTTTATCAGTGTGCCCTTAATGACTGCGTGCAACGTGGCGATACACAGCGCGGTGGCTACCTCTGCAGCACTAGGCTTCCCGATTGCATTGGCCAATGCGATGGGTTATGTCATCAGCGGCTGGGGCATTCCCGGCCTTCCCTTGGGTGCGCTGGGCTACATTTGGCTGCCAGCACTTTTAGTGATCGCCATGGCCAGCGTGCTTACCGCGCCACTAGGCGCCAAGGTAGCACACTCCATGAACATCAAACGCCTCAAACGCATCTTTGCCTGTGTGCTGTACCTTCTAGCAGCGTACATGCTCTACAAAGGTTTTTATGGCTAGTTGTATGCTATTTGTGGTTGTAGCGCAATAAAATACTGCGGGAGAAGCTACTTAAACAATAGCGGATATTTTCCGCTATGGCCATCACCGCTTTGATCAGCGAAGCGCAGTAAGCTCGATACCTTATCCCGACATTCGTCGTCGCCCACGCTACCCGGAGCTCCGGCTGACCCCGTAAAAAGCAGGCTGGCAGGATGCCGAGCTGAAAGCTAGCCACAATCCGCGCATTACTATGCCAGAGACTTTGATGCAGTTATTGCAGAGAATGTTGGCCAAGTAGTGCTGGGCAGCTGCGAAGCCGGGAAAAGGCAATTCGATACTTGGCCGTCATGGCCAAGGGGGTGCAAAACCAAAATCGGAAATTTTTAAACTTTAAAAGCGAGGATATCGCCTACCAAGAGGCTTCTTGATTGGTATAAAAAGGATGGTGGGGTTGTGTTTCGCAATTAATTTTGTTACGCATGTGTATGCGCATGCATCCATGTATACGCAGACGGACAGCTAAGTTATTGCAAATTTTTAGCTACCCGGTCCCACCTCGGACCATACTTTCAACGTTAACAGCAATGAATTTGACCAGATACAGCGTTTTTTCTGTAATTTTGTGCGTGCTGTTTGGATTTTATGCCTCACAAGCGCGGGCACAATCTGCCGGCTGCGATGGCAACGAAGATCTTGCGAACTTCAATTTCGGTGCCGCAAACTCAACCAGCTCCAGCGGTTCAACACGTACTTGGACTGACCAATCCACATCCAATAGCTACAACGTCGGTAATTTCAGCGGCGTTGCGCAAAACACCATCAGTTTTGTGGTGACTACGTCCATCGATGCGCCATTATTATCTCCCAGTCCAAATCTAACACTACGAGGAAATGTAGCCGACTCACTCGACCTGAGGATGAATGCAGTCAATTCAGGCGACGGTGTTACTTTGACGGTGGCTTTTAACCGACCGATGAATAAACTCAGGTTCACGATGTTGGATTTAGACATTGGCGGGTTTCAAGACTCATTGCAAGTCAGCGGGTTTTTGAACGGTGTTGCGGTACCCATTGCCACTTTTGTGCCATCTACCCCTGCCAACAATACCCAATCCATCGTAGGCAGCTTTAGGAAAATTAAAACCACTGGTGGCGGAAACTGTGGCAATAACGATGACACCTGTAATGTGCAAGTGAATTTCACCGGCCCAGTTGATTCATTTGTCATTGGTTTTCTTGCTGGGCCCGACGACCCCGCACCGAGCATCCAGCAAGTCGCTTTCAACAATTTCGCGTATTGCGTGCCCAAGCGAGAGTTGTCTCTGGTTAAGGTGGATGCTTCCCCGACCTTCGTTGCTGGTGCAACGGGTACTTACACACTGAGCATCACCAATCGAGGCGGGGAAGCGACGAATGCGCCCGTTTTACTTCAAGATGTCCTGCAACTGCCCGGCGTAAGATTCATCGATCCCCAGCCGCCCAGCGCAGGTTTTAGTTGCGTGGTGGGTACCACCACCTACGCGGGTGATTCGGTGAGTTGCAGTAACCCAGCGGCGCTTGCAGCCACGAGCGTAACGACCGTTACCCTACTGGTAACTATCGCCGACAACGTCACAGCAACGAACTTCGATAACAAAGCAAAGGTTGCTGGCGGTGGCGACCCCAATAAGCCTAGTCTTGCCGCTACAGGCCCAATTTCAGGCTGCGTTGCTGGCAATGAAGGCCATGTAGGTGGTGGTAACTATTTCTCAGGCTTGCCTACTTTTGGCGGCTGTGCTTTTGAAAACACGCTTTTGGCGCGCCTGGCGAATCTCAGTGTGACCAAGAGCGATGGTACAACCACAGTCTCTGCGGGCAGCACCACCACATACACCGTCACCTTCGTCAATTCTGGCCCCAGCGCAGCCAACAACTCGGCGGTTCGTGATGTGGCGAGCGCTGGTTTAGGCAACTGCGCCGTCATCAGTTGCACCGCGACTGGCACGCCCACGCCTGCATTGTGCCCGGCCACACCCGCGGACATACTTACGCCTGCGGGCACGACATTGCCCCTCTTCCCATCCAATTCCAGCGTTACCTTTCTGGTCAGATGTGGCGTGACTGCGACAGGGTTGTAGACGGTTTTTACGTACCAGTAAACAGTCGCCCTTGAGCACTCTTTGATAACATGTACGAGCTAAATCGGCATCAGCCGTACAAGCCCGACACCTTCTGAAACACTGCCCACTTAATCAAATTCCATTTTGGATGGGCCTGGCTAAGGCTTCGTGAGTCCTTGTGCATGCGCAGGCCGAGCGATTCAAAACTAGCGGTATTGGATTAGGCCCTGAGCCGCTCAAGCACCTGCCCGCCACCGTAACTGCTCTGCACTGGTGCCTGCCCGCCCAGCTTGACCTGGATCGCGCAATATTTAAACTCCGGAATCTTCGCAAACGGGTCGAGCGCTGCGTTGGTCAGCTTGTTAATCGCAGCCTCGTAGTAACAAAAGGGCACAAACACTGCGCCGCGTGGAGTTCCGTCGTCGGCGCGGGCGTACAAAGATACTTCGCCACGGCGCGATGCAATAGTCACTACGTCGCCGGGCTGTGCGCCGAGGGCGGCCAAGTCTAGCGGATGGATCAGCGCTGTTGGGTCGGGCTCAATCGCATCCAGCACGGTAGCGCGGCGGGTCATGCTGCCGGTGTGCCAGTGCTCCAGCTGGCGGCCGGTGATGAGCACCAAGGGGTACTCGGCATCTGGCCGCTCGTTGGCGGGGATGATGTCGGCGGGGACGAACTTGGCGCGGCCGCCTTCGCGGGGGAAGTCGTCCACAAACACCACTGACTGGCCTGGGTCGCCCTCGACCATGCAGGGGTAGGTGACGGCGTGTTCGCGGTCCAGCCTGTCCCAGGTGATACCGCCGATGCTGGGCATGGTGTGGCGCATTTCGTCAAACACTTCGCACACGTGTTTGTACTGCCAGTTCAGGCCTACGCGCTTGGCAATCTCCTGGATGATCCACAGGTCTTGCTTGGCGTCGCCCGGTGGGTTGATGGCTTTGCGGCCCATTTGCACCAAGCGATCGGTGTTGGTAAAGCTGCCGTCTTTTTCAGGGAAGGCGCTGGCGGGCAAGATCACGTCGGCCAGGTAGCAGGTCTCGGTCAAAAAGATGTCTTGCACCACCAAGTGGTCCAGCGCGGCCAGTGCATCGCGGGCGTGGTTGGCATCGGGGTCGGACATGGCGGGGTTTTCGCCCATCACGTAGAGGCCTTTGACATTGCCTGCCAGGATGGCTTCCATCACTTCCACCACGGTCAGGCCGGGCTGGTCGTCCAACGAACCGGCAGGCACGCTCCAGGCTTTTTCAAATGTGGCGCGCACCTCGGGGTTGGTGACGCGCTGGTAGTCGGGGTACATCATGGGGATCAGACCTGCGTCGGATGCACCTTGCACATTGTTTTGGCCACGCAGGGGGTGCAGGCCGGTGCCGGGGCGGCCGATTTGGCCGGTCATGAGTGACAGTGCAATCAAGCAGCGCGCGTTGTCGGTGCCGTGCACGTGCTGGCTCACGCCCATGCCCCACAGGATCATGGAGGCTTTGGACGTAGCGTACAAGCGCGCTACGTAGCGAATGGTGTCTGCATCAATGCCGCAGATGGGAGCCATCAGCTCGGGCGTGTAGGCCTCGACGTTTTTGCGCAGTTCTTCGTAGCCGATGGTACGGCTGGCGATGAAGTCTTTATCGACGAGGTTTTCCGCGACGATGACGTGCATCATCGCGTTGAGCAGCGCCACATCGGTGTCGGGCTTGAATTGCAAGAAACGGTGCGCCATGCGTGCCAAGTCTGAGCGGCGCGGGTCGAGCACGATGAGCTTGGAGCCGTTTTGCACGGCGTTTTTAATCCATGTGGCAGCGACGGGGTGGTTAACGGTAGGGTTGGCACCGATGATGACGATTACGTCGGCCTTGACCACGTCCATCACGGGGTTAGACACCGCGCCCGAGCCAATGCCTTCGAGCAGTGCGACGACGGACGATGCATGGCACAGGCGCGTGCAGTGGTCCACGTTGTTGCTGCCAAAGCCGGTGCGCACCAGCTTTTGGAACAGGTAGGCTTCTTCGTTGCTGCCCTTGGCCGAGCCAAAGCCTGCCAATGACTTTTTGCCGTGCTTGTCGCGCAGGTCTTTGAACTTGCCGCCTGCCAAGGCCAGGGCCTCATCCCAAGTTGCTTCGCGGAAGATATCCAGCACGTTATTGGGGTCCATCACGAAGTCACCTTTTTTCGGTGCATCGGCGCGGCGGATCAAGGGCTTGGTGAGGCGGTGCGGATGGTGCGCGTAGTCAAAACCATAACGACCCTTGACGCACAAGCGCCCATGGTTGGCCGGGCCGTCGCGGCCCTCCACAAACAATATTTTGTCATCTTTGACGTTGTAGGTGAGCTGGCAGCCCACGCCGCAGTAGGGGCAGACGGACTCGACCTGCTTGTCGGGCACGGTGAGCGCCGCCTCGCGTGCGGGCATAAGCGCGCCCGTGGGGCAAGCCTGCACGCATTCGCCGCAGGCCACGCAGGTGGAGGCGCCCATGGAGTCGTCCATGTCAAACACAATCTTCGCTTGGTCACCCCTAAAGGCCAGGCCAATCACATCGTTCACCTGTTCATCACGGCAGGCGCGCAGGCAACGCGTGCACTGGATGCAGGCATCCAGATTAACGGCGATGGCGGGGTGCGACAGGTCTTGGCGCACTTGTTCGCGCGCTTCAAAGCGTGGCTTGCCCACGCCAATTTTCTCAGCCCACTGGTCCACCTCGTTGTTGCGGGTGTACTCTTTTTCGGGCATGTCGGACAGCAGCAGTTCGAGCACCAGCTTTTGCGAGGCGACGGCGCGCTCGCTGTCGGTTACCACTTTCATACCCGCCGTGGGGGCGCGGCAGCACGATGGTGCCAATACACGCTCACCATTGATCTCCACCATGCAGGCACGGCAGTTGCCCACGGCCTCCAAGCCATCTTTGTAGCAAAGGTGCGGGATATCTATCCCTTCCTGCTTGGCGATTTGCAAAATGGTGTCAGTAGCACGGCCCGTGACTTCGCGGCCGTTCAGGCTGAAGTTCACCAAGGGCACGTCGAGTGCGATCTGTTCTTGTCGGGTTACCGCGTTCATGCAAGCTCCTGAGGAAAGTATTTGATAACGCAATCGACCGGGTTCGGCGCAGCTTGACCCAGGCCGCAAATGGACGCATCACGCATCACCAGCGACAGATCGGCCAGCAATGGCAAGTCCCATTTCGGCTGGTCCATAATGCGCGCGGCCTTAGCCGTGCCCGCGCGGCACGGTGTGCACTGCCCACACGATTCGTGTTGAAAAAAGCGCATCATGTTGCGCGCGGCATCCGATGCCGTGTCTTTGTCGGAAAGCACGATGACTGCGGCTGAACCGATAAAGCAGCCGTAGGGCTGCAACGTGTCAAAGTCCAGCGGGATGGTGTTCATGGTGGCGGGCAAGATGCCGCCCGACGCGCCGCCGGGCAGGTAGGCATAAAACTTCTGCCCTTCCTGCATGCCGCCGCAATACTCGTCGATCAACTCCTGGATGGAAATGCCGGCGGGGGCCAGTTTGACACCCGGGTTCTTCACCCGGCCCGACACCGAGAAGGAGCGCAAGCCCTTGCGCCCATTGCGCCCGTGCGATGCAAACCAGGTGCTGCCTTTTTCCAGGATTTCGCGCACCCAGTAAAGGGTTTCAAAATTGTGCTGCAGCGTAGGGCGACCAAACAGGCCCACTTGCGCCACATAAGGCGGCCGCAGACGTGGCATGCCGCGCTTGCCTTCGATAGACTCGATCATGGCGGATTCTTCGCCGCAAATGTAGGCACCCGCGCCTCGGCGCAACTCAATGGCTGGCATGCCTGCAATGGGTGGCGCAGCCTTGAGCTTTTCCAGCTCGGCCTCGAGCATGCCGCGGCAGCCGTGGTATTCGTCGCGCAGGTAGATGTAGATTTTTTCAATGCCCACCGCCCAGGCTGCAATCAACATGCCTTCAATAAAACGGTGCGGGTCGCGCTCCAGGTACACGCGGTCTTTGAAGGTGCCAGGTTCGCCTTCATCAATGTTTACCGCCATCAAGCGTGGCCCTGCTTCGCCACGCACGATGCGCCATTTGCGGCCGGTGGGAAAGCCCGCACCGCCCAAACCACGCAGGCTGGAGTCTTCCATGGTTTTGATGACGGTCTCAACCTCGTGCTTGCCAGACACGCAAGCCTTGAGCAATGCATAGCCACCGCTGGCTTCGTAGCTGGCCAAGTCGGTAAAACCTTCTGGCGCATGTTTGACTGCCTTGGCTTTCACTTTGGCAAGCACCGCATCCACCGTCGCATTTGCCACCGGGTTTTGGCCTACCACCACCGCAGGGGCTTGTTCACAGCGGCCAATGCAGGGGGCAGCGATCACGCGCACCTCACGGCCCAATAATGCAGGCAGTTTGGCCAGCAAATCCTTGGCACCTGCCATCTCGCAAGACAGACCGTCGCATACGCGTACCGTCAATGCAGCAGGTACTGCACCGCCCTCTTTCACCACATCAAAGTGGTGGTAAAACGAAGCCACCTCGTACACATGCGCCTGCGACAGGCGCATTTCTTGCGCCAAGGCAGCCAGATGACCGGCAGATAAATGACCGTAGCTGTCCTGGATCTTGTGCAGATGCTCGATCAACAAGTCGGCCTGGCGCGACTCTGTGCCCAACAAACCCTGTACCTCAGTCAACGCCAGGGGATCCACACGACGGCCCTTGGGTGCCTCGCGTTTACGCTGTTTGGTTACCTCTTGTACGGCAATGGGAATGATGGGGTAGTTCATGGAGATGGTTTAAATAACGCGTTCTGCGCGCAATTGGCTAATAGTCTCTAGGCTGTAGCCTAGCTGGGTCAAAACTTCGTCGGTATGTTCACCTAACAGTGGCGAACGGGTGACTTCCGTCGCGCTGTCCGACATCTTGATGGGGTTACCCACCGTGAGGTACTTGCCGCGCGTGGGGTGGTCCACTTCAACAATGGTGCCCGTAGCACGCAACGCGGGCTCTTCGGCAATTTCTTTCATTGACAGAATCGGGCCGCAGGGAATGTCGTATTGGTTCAAAATGTCCATCGCCTCGAACTTGGTCTTGCTCATGGTCCACTGTTCAATACGGGCAAAAATAGGCTTGAGGTGCAAGAGCCGCGCTTGCGGCGTGGCGTAGGCTTCATCCTCCACCCAGTCGGGCTCGCCAATCACTTTACACACAGCAGGCCAAACGCCGCTTTGGGTAATGAAGTAGATGTAGGCATTGGGGTCAGTCTCCCAGCCCTTGCATTTCAAGATCGAGCCGGGTTGCCCGCCGCCAGAGGCGTTGCCCGCACGCGGCACGGCATCGCCAAACTTGCCATCCGGGTATTGGGGGTACTCGTGCATGGTGTGGGTGCGCTCTAGGCGCTGCTGGTCGCGCAGCTTGACGCGGCACAAATTCAAAACCGCGTCTTGCATGGGAGCCAACACCTTCTGCCCGCGCCCCGTGGTGTTGCGCTGGTAGAGTGCTGCCACAATGCCCAGCGCCAAGTGCAAGCCAGTGCCACTGTCGCCGATCTGCGCGCCAGTCACCATCGGTGGGCCGTCGTCAAAACCAGTTGTAGATGCAGCGCCGCCGGCGCACTGCGCCACATTCTCGTACACCTTGCAGTCTTCGTAAGGGCCAGGGCCAAAACCTTTGACCGAGGCGACGATCATGCGTGGGTTGAGCTTTTGGATGTGCTCCCAGGTAATGCCCATACGGTCCATGGCACCAGGGGCGAAGTTTTCCACCAACACGTCGCATTGCTTTATCAGTTCGTCCAGCACCTCTTTGCCTTTGGGCTTTTTGGTGTCCAGCGTGATCGAGCGCTTGTTGTGGTTCAGCATCGTGAAGTACAAGCTGTCTGCACCGGGAATGTCGCGTAGTTGGCCGCGCGTGGCATCGCCCTCGCCTGCGCGCTCTACCTTGATGACATCGGCGCCAAACCAAGCCAAAAGCTGGGTGCAGGTGGGTCCGGACTGTACGTGGGTGAAGTCAAGAATTTTGACTCCGTCTAGGGCTTTGCTCATAAAAAATCCTGCTCAGTAATGAAAATAAGGAAAAAGATGCCGCAGAGCGGCGTAACCCTCTATCCTAAGTTATTCATACCTCGCAACTTTACAAAGTGGTTCAAGCTGTTTTGCCCTGGGCCGCAAGCTGGCTTTCCAGCTCAGCCAAGCGCTTGCGCTGGTTGCGGTCTTCGGCAAAGCGGGCGCTTTCGTCGCGCACTACCGCGACGATTTGCGACACCTTGCCATCGGGCGAGTGCAGCATCGACACCGTAAACGCGATGGACAGGGTATGCCCGTCTTTGTGTACAGCAGGCACGCGTAGCACATCGTTGCCGTATTTGGTAATGCCCGTCTGCATGGTCTTGTGATAACCGTCCCAGTGGCGCTGCTGCTGGCGCTGCGGAATGATCATATCCAGAGACTTGCCCATGGCGTCAAGCGCGGTAAAACCGAACATGCGCTCACACGCAGGATTCCACAGCGTGATGGCACCGCTGGCATCGCAGGCCATGATGGCATCACCTACGGACTCAACGAGCATTTTGTAATCGATGGCGTTTGGCATGGTGAGCTGGTGTGCAAATTAATCGGGTTTTCAAGTAAAGACGGCGCTCAATGTTGAACGCCGTCGTCATAGCCATCAACACCCATGTGTTGAATGGGTATTGCTACACCGCATTGGCTGCATGCATGGCAGCGATCTGATCCTTGGAGTAGCCCAACTCGGCAAGCACTTCGTCAGTGTGCTCGCCCAGCAGAGGCGATGCGGTGACTTCGGGCTTGGTGTCGGAGAACTTAATGGGGCTACCCACGGTGAAGTAGCTGCCACGCTCTTTGTGCGGCACTTCCACAATGGAGCCGCTGGCACGCAGCGACTTGTCGTTGAGCAGTTCTTTCATGGACAGCACCGGGGCGCATGGGATGTCAAACTTGCGGAAGATGTCAACGGCCTCAAACTTGGTCTTGTCCTTGATGAAGTCTTCAATGGTTGCAAAAATGTCCATGATGTGCGGTTGACGGCCACGCGGCGTGTTGTAGGCAGGGTCGTCCTTCCATTGCGGCTTACCGAGCGCGTCGCAGATTGGGCCCCAAGCATGGCCCTGGATAGTGAAATAGATATAGGAATTGGGATCGGTTTGCCAGTCTTTGCACTTGAGAATCCAGCCCGGCTGTCCACCGCCACCTGCGTTGGCACCACGCGGTACGACACCGTCCTTGAAAGCATCCATTTCGTGCGGGTACTGGGGGTACTCTTCCAAGTAGCCCACCTTGTCCAGACGCAACTGGTCGCGCATTTTGACGCGGCAAAGGTTCAGCACAGCGTCCTGCATGGACACAGCAACTTTTTGGCCCTTGCCAGTCTTTTGCTTGCCAATATATGCGGTCAGAATACCGATAGCCAGATGCATGCCGGTGTTGCTGTCACCCAAAGCGGCTGACGAGATGGTGGGGCCTGCGTTTTCGCCCTTCCAGTAACCCGTGGTGGAGGCGGCACCGCCTGCGCATTGGGCCACGTTCTCGTACACTTTCAGGTCTTCGTAGTGGTGGCCGTCACTAAAGCCTTTGACAGAGGCCAAGATCATGCCAGGGTTCAGGCTCTGGATGTGCTCCCACGTAAAGCCCATGCGGTCCAGCGCACCGGGGCCAAAGTTTTCAACCATCACATCGGACTCTTTGATCATCTTTTCAAGGATGGCCTTGCCTTCGGGCTTCTTGGTGTCCAGCGTCAGTGAGCGCTTGTTGCTATTGAGCATGGTGAAGTACAGTGCGTCGGCATTTGGCATGTCGCGCAACTGGCTGCGGGTGACATCGCCAGAGCCAGGGCGCTCGACCTTGATCACGTCAGCGCCGAACCATGCCAGCAACTGCGTGCATGCAGGGCCCGCCTGAACATGCGTGAAGTCAATAATCTTGATGCCTTGGAGTGGTTTATTGCTCATGGGTGGTTTCCTTATCAATGGTTCAATGGATCAAAAAAAGTCAGGGTTTAATTAGATTACTTTAAGAGTCTTACTTCTTGCCCGCTGTGGGGTTCAAGCTGGTGATGCGACCGCTCTCAGTGCCAGCGGTTTCATCGATCACAGCGTTGATCAGGGTCGGCTTGCCGGAGCGAATGGCTTCGTCAATGCCCGCTTGCAGTTCTGCCGGAGTCGTGGCGTGTACGCCGACACCGCCAAATGCCTCCATCATCTTGTCGTAGCGGGCG
>JAYWHJ010000118.1:0-10809 GCA_043777795.1 Polaromonas sp.
GCACGAATCAGTGTGGTCGTGGTGTGCGATGCCGAAGGAACGGCCTTGGGCACCATCACAGAGACGGTTCTGGTCAGTCGCCTGTTTTTGGGTCAGGCCGACTTCTTCACCACCGGTGCTGGCGAAGTGATGACGCGCAGCTTCGCTGTGTGCAAGCCGGAGGACTTGCTCTCCGATGTGCTGGAGAAAATGCACGAAAAGGGTCTTGCCCATGTGCTCGTTATCGACTCGAACAACAAGCTAGTGGGTATTGTGAATGCACGCGATGGTCTGCGGGCATTGCTGGCCGCGGGTAACCTGGAGGAAACCCTGCTTCGCAACTATGTGATGGGCATCGGCTACCAATGACGGTGCAGCTCGCACCCCGAACCGAAACCGACAGCTTCGGTTCCATCCACGTACCGGCCCAGGCCTTGTGGGGCGCGCAGACCCAACGCAGCCTTGAGTTCTTCGCCATCGGCGAGCAACGCATGCCCATAGCGGTGGTGCACGCCGTGGCGCAGGTCAAACGCGCGGCGGCCCAGGTCAACCAATCTCTGGGTTTGCTGGATGCGGTCAAGGCGGCAGCCATCGCAGCCGCTGCGACGCGTGTGGCGGCTGGGGACTTCGACGCTGAGTTTCCGCTTTCAGTGTGGCAAACGGGCTCTGGCACGCAGACGCACATGAACGTCAATGAGGTGCTGGCCCACCTGGCCACACTGGCGTTGGGCGGCACGCTGGATGGACCCCAACTGGTGCACCCCAATGACGACGTGAACATGGGGCAGTCGTCCAACGATGTCTTTCCCACAGCCATGCATGTGGCGGTAGCACTGGCTTGCGGCCCCTTGTTGCAATCGCTGGGCAGACTAAGGGTGGCGCTGCAGGCCAAGGCTGCGGCATTTGCGGACGTGCTGAAGGTCGGCCGCACCCATTTGCAGGACGCGACACCGGTCACGCTGGGTCAAGAGTTTGGCGGCTATGACGCGCAGCTGGCCTTGGCCGAGGCGGCGCTTGGCTACAGTCTGCCGGCCGTGTATGCGCTGGCCATCGGTGGCACGGCCGTCGGCACAGGCCTGAACACCCATCCGCAGTTCGGCGCGTGTGTGGCGCAAGAGTTGGCCGCGCGCCTGGGCCTGCCCTTCACCGTCGCACCCAACCTGTTTGCCGCGATGGCCGGTCACGAAGCGCTGGTAGGCCTGCATGGCGCTCTGCGCATGCTGGCCATTGCCCTGAACAAGCTTGCTAACGATATTCGCCTCATGGGCAGTGGCCCACGCGCCGGCCTTGGCGAGTTGCGGCTGCCGGAAAACGAACCAGGCAGCTCCATCATGCCCGGCAAGGTCAACCCCACGCAGGTGGAGGCCCTGACGATGGTGTGCGCGCAGGTCATGGGGCACGACGTCGCCATCGGCATCGCTGCAGGCCTGGGCCAGTTTGAGCTCAACGTCTATAAACCCCTGATCGCGTTGGATGTGCTAACCAGCATTGGCTTGCTGCGCGATGCGATGCACAGTTTTACCACGCACTGTGTGCAGGGCATCGAAGCTGATACCCAGCACACGGCGCAATTGCTGGAACGGTCGCTGATGTTGGTGACAGCGCTGTCGCCGCACATCGGTTACGACCGGGCGGCGCGCATCGCCAAACGAGCCCAGCAACAGGGCACCACGTTGCGCGATGCGGCGCTGGCCAGCGGCGAGGTGAGTGCTGCCAATTTCGATGCCTGGGTGCAGCCAGCTGCTATGGCGGGCACTGGCCGGACGGGCAAGCGAGGCCTGCCAGCGGGAAGGTGAAGGGCTCGCGGCGCAAGGCTAAGTGCGCAAGCGGGACAGCTGATTTAACTATCATAGTGATAGCTGCTCCCGCAATATTCTATTGGGCTACAGGCTTAATTCGCCAATTTAATCCCCCGCATGCGCGTATAGCAATGCATGGCGGGTGGTAGGGCTGTCCAGTTGTTGGAGCCACCAGGCCAGTGCTTTGCCTACCGGCGCTTTGCGCACACCGGCACGCCAGGCGTAGCTGACTTTGGACAAGCGGGTAGCGCGTTCGGTGCGTTTGGGTACCAAATGGCCCGCTTCGATGTACGGCTGCGCCAAGCACTGTGGTACGAAGCCACAGCCCAGGCCGCGCAAATGTGCCTCTAGCTTGGCCTGCATGTCGGTCACCGTCAGCACCCGTTGGCCCACGAGAAGTCCCAGGCTGACACCGCGCCCAGTGCGGGTGCTGTCGGCTACCGCCACGGCACGGTGTTGCGCTATCAGTGCGTCAGTCAAAGGCTCGGGTAGGGCGGCCAGTGGGTGGTGCGGGGCTACGGCAAATACAAACGGCACTTCTCCCAGCGGCTTGCTTTGAATACCGCTTGTGTTGGCCTGTTCCACCACAACGCCGACGGCCAGATCAGCCTGGCCGGTTTGCAGCGCCTCCAGGGTGCCGGTCAGTGTCTCGCGCTGCAGTTTGAGCTGGGTGGGTGGGGCGAGCGCAAAGAAGGCCTCGGTCAGCTCCCACACCGTGCGCTGCGCGATCAAGCTGTCGATGGCAATACTCAGCTGCGGTTCCCAACCGGTGGCTACACGCTTCACTCGGTGGGCCACGGCCTCCAGATCGGCCAGGATGCGGCTACCTTCTGAGACCAGCTCGTGCCCCGCATCCGTCAGCACCGCCTTGCGGGCGCTGCGGTCAAACAACAGTACGTCCAGCCCGTCTTCGATCTGGCGTACACGGTAGGTAAGCGCGCTGGGCACCAGGCCCAGCGCGCGGGCCGCGCCGGCCAGCGAGCCTTGCTCGGCCACGGTGCGAAGCATGGTGAGGGCTTCGGGAGTGAGTAAATGGTTAATATTCAAAATATTTGAATTAAATCGACAAATTAAGCCAATTGATTTGATGATAATTTAATTCTACATTTACCACATAGCAAAGCACAAGTGCCACAGCACAAGTTTTTTAACCAGCAAGAAAAGGATGCACACCATGTTGACCCTGCGCAAATCCCAAGATCGTGGCTATGCCGACCACGGCTGGCTGAAAAGCTACCATTCCTTCAGCTTTGCGGGCTACCATGACCCTTCGCATATGGGCTTTGGCAACCTGCGCGTGATCAACGAAGACCGCATTGCGCCGGGCACCGGTTTTGGCACCCATGGGCACAAAGACATGGAGATCATCTCCTACGTGCTGAGCGGCTCCATCGGCCATAAAGACAACGTCGGCAATGCCGCCAGTATCCCGCCCGGCGATGTGCAGCGCATGAGCGCAGGCAAGGGTATTTTGCACAGCGAGTTCAACCATGCGCCGAAAGACGAGACGCATTTTTTCCAAATCTGGATCGAGCCCAACGTGTTTGGCATCCCGCCCGGTTACGAGCAAAAAACCTTTGCCACGCCAGAAAAGCGTGGCGCGCTGCGCTTGGTAGCCAGCAACGACGGCGCACAGGGCAGTGTCACCATCCACGCTGATGCCAAGATGTACGCTGGCCTGTTTGACGGCACTGAAACCGCGACGGTGGCGCTGAACCCCGCACGCAAAGCCTATGTGCACTTGGTGCGCGGTGAGCTGATGGTGAACGGCCAAACCCTCCTGGGCGGCGACGCTGCCAAGCTGGAAGGCGAGAGTGTTTTGACAGTGCAGGGCGGTAAAAACGCCGAAGTCATCGTCTTTGATCTAGCTGCTTAGTAGCCACACAGACCCACAGGGACTTGCCATATGTGCGGATCAGAACTTCACTCACTGCGCTCTATCAAGGCCGTGGTACCCACGCCTTACCACCCGTTTGACAGCCATTCAGGCGCTTACATGATGCGCGCCGATCCGGCTGATATCAGCCCTTTTATCGGCACAGACTCCTTCACCATGCCGCAGCCCTTCTTTGGTCCGCACCCCCACGCAGGCATGAGCGCGGTAACGCTCATGCTGCCCGAGGCCGAAGGCGGTGTTATGAACCGCGACAGCTTGGGTGACC
Source organism: Polaromonas sp. (assembly GCA_043777795.1). Classification (GTDB taxonomy): domain Bacteria; phylum Pseudomonadota; class Gammaproteobacteria; order Burkholderiales; family Burkholderiaceae_C; genus JAAFIP01. Next base: position 3,941 of record JAYWHJ010000118.1, read on the forward strand.
GCAGCCTGATTGCACCCGGTGATTTGCACTGGACGCAGGCGGGGCGGGGCATGATGCATGAAGAAATTCCCAGTGAGCCGGGTAAGGCAGCGCATGGGTTTCAAGTTTTCGTCAATCTGACGACAGTCAATAAACAGTCTGACCCGGTCGCCTTTCATGTGAACCATGCTGACATTCCGGTGGTGCAGGTGGACGGCGGTAGCGTGCGCGTAGTGGCAGGCGAGTTTGATGGGCAGTTCTCTCCCATCACCCATGATGCGCGATGGCTCACCAAGGTCAATATGCTGGACATCACGCTGCAAAGCGGTGCTAGCTTGAACCTGCCAGTGAAAGCCGGTGACAACGCCTTCTTTGTCATTCGTTCAGGGTCTTTTAGTGCTCCAGCCCAGCAGAATATTGCGCAAGCAGCTATTATTTTTGCAGCAGATGGTGCCGCCGCTCAAGTGCAGGCGGGTGACCAAACCCTGCGCGGGGTGTTCTTTAGCGGCACCCCGATCAACGAGCCGATGTTTCCAAAAGGCCCGTTCATGGGAAATACCGCACACGATGTGGCGCAGTATGCGGCGCGCTTCCAACGCGGTGAGATGGGTCAATTGTCCAAATCTTTTTAAACCGAATTTAATTCCGTCATGGTGCAGCCGCTTCCTGCGGCAGCATCTTTTTTCCCGCCAATTGAAAGGACAACATGTCATGGCAAAAGTAGCAGTCGTTTACCACTCCGGTTATGGTCACACCCAGCGCGTCGCTGAATTCGTCGCCAAAGGTGCGGGCGCAGACATCGTCACCATTGATGCCGAAGGCAACCTCAGCGATGCCCAATGGGCCACGCTGGACGCAGCCGACGCGATCATCATGGGCTCGCCTACCTACATGGGCATGGCCAGCTGGCAGTTTAAAAAGTTTGCCGATGCCACCAGTAAAAAATGGTTCACCAGCGCCTGGAAAGACAAAGTGGCCGGTGGCTTTACCTGCTCCGCCAGCCCCAGCGGCGACAAGCTGTCCACCATCCAGTATTTCATTACCCTGGCGATGCAGCAAGGCATGATTTGGGTAGGCCAGCCCGAGCTGAACAACGGCACCATCAACCGCATTGGCTCCAACAGCGGCGTGATGGCCCAAGTAGGCCCGCAAGACCCGGCCAGCGCCATTCCACAAGGCGACCTGGACACGGCCGAGGCCTACGGCAAGCGTGTGGCGGCGATTACCACCAAGTTGCGCGGATAATTTGGGTTTACCTACAAGGCCCTTATGAGCATCATTGTCAAGCGCAATCACCAAAGCCCCATGGGCCACACCGTGCACATCCGTGCGCACGAGCTGATCACCGATGTGAGCGCGGCGGAAGGCGGCAGTGATGCGGGGCCTTCTCCGCATGATTTGTACGACGCAGCGCTGGCCAGCTGTAAAGCGCTTACGGTGCTATGGTACGCGCAGCGCAAAAAAATCCCGCTGCACGACATCGAGGTGCACACCCAAAGCGATGCCTCGCAAGAGCGCCAAGGCATTTACCGTTTGACAACGACGCTCAAGTTGAGCGGCGATTTAACCGAGGCGCAGCGCCAAGAGCTGCTGCTAGCGGCTGGCAAATGCCCCGTGCACAAGCTGATGGCCAGCGTGACTACCGAAATCACCACCGAACTGCTGCCCAGTTAAGTCTGCGCTGCAAGCCCCAGACTTGCTAATATCGGCCCATGCAAGTTTTCACACTCCTCCCTTTGGCCGATTGGGCCGCGCTGATTTGGTTCTTCGCCGCGTGGATCGCTTATTCATGGTTCGCGCGCTTTTGGGGAACCCGCCGGGAATCTTTGATAGCCACTACTAACCGCTACCGTGGTTATTGGATGGTGCAGGCCACCGCGCGGGACCCGCGCGTGTTGGACGGCATTATCACGCAAAACCTATCCACCACACCGGCGTTTTTCAGCTCCACCACCATCATCGTGATCGGTGGTCTGTTCGCCCTGCTCGGCAGCACCGACAAAGCCACCGAGCTGGTGCGCGACATTCCGTTTGCGGTGCGCACCAGTGTGCTGATTTTTGATCTAAAAGTGCTGCTGATGATCGGCATTTTTGTGTACTCGTTTTTCCGCTTCAGTTGGAGCATGCGCCAGTACACCTTCGTAGCGCTGGTGATTGGCTCCATGCCCGACCCGAAAGACTTTGAGTCTGGCAGGTTCGACCGCAACCAGTTTTCCGAGCGGGCGGGGCGCATGCTGGGGTTGGCAGCGGAGACTTTTAACGATGGTTTGCGCGGTTACTACTTTGCCTTTGCGGTTATTGCCTGGTTTTTCTCTCCGCTGGCATTTGCAGGAGCGACAGCGCTGGTGGTCTTGATTTTGTACAGCCGAGAGTACCGCTCTGAAGTGCTGCAGGTATTGAAATAAATCCCACCGTGATCAGAGCAGGGAAATGTTTAACCTGTAGTTCAAGAATACTGGCTTTATCAGTACGAATCGTGGAGTTTTTCGATTTATAGTAATCTATTTAACTATTATTTGATCCAGCAAGATAGTGTGTCTAAAATAGGCAGCCTGGTCGAATGCGAGACGTACCTCCAAAATCTCTCGCTTTCAGCGCAATAGAATTCTCGCAATTGGAAAGAGAAAAGATACAAGATTTCGTCATATGGTAAGCAAAGAGTGATTCGACACGCCCGTTGATTGTGATTTATAAAATTGTAAAAGTCCGCTTGAAAAGGCCTGCCGTAATGGCTTCGCCTTTGGCGTGGATGTCACGATTTTTGTTCAGTTTGGTGATGGTATTTTCGTGGTGTGTCTCTGCGCATGCGGTGCCCAAGATTACCGTAGGAGCGCAGTCGCAATCCTTGGATGTGCGTGGTCAGTGGGAATTCGCTTTGGTGGATGTTCCCGAGCAATCCAATACAAAAACGTTTGACCCGCAAGACGTATGGCAGTGGCCCGCTGAGCGCTTCTTGACCAAACAAACCAGCCACCGCGTCGTCATCACCGCGCGGCAGCGCTTGGTGGCGCGCATGCAGTTGGCAGCACCCCATTCTGGCGCCGAGACCTATTTGGTTTTCAAATCGCCGCGCTTGGACGCCGTCCATATGTTTTATCGCTATGACAATGGGCCATGGACAAAAAAATCGGCAGGCGACACTTTGCCGATGATCACTTGGCCACACGCTAGTCGCCAGCCGGCTTTCATATTGCCGCACGGGACTGGCATTTTGAGTTTGATCGTCGAAATGGCGCACCAAGGTGTGGTTGAAGCGCCCGTATCTCTCGAAAGCGATAGCGTTTTTCATCAAGACGGTGTCAATGCGGCTATGACCGCTGGCTTGCTCATTGGCGTGAATCTGGTGTTGGCAGCGGTGGGTTTTTTGGCTGCACTGAGTTTTCGCCGGTCTGGGTTCTTGTCTATCAGTTTGATGTGCTTGTTAATGGCTTTGGTGGTGTTTAGCAACAGCGGTTTGGCGGGCGTGTATGTATTAACAGCCAGTTCAGAGTTTAACGATCAATCCAAGTTTTTAAGCAATTCGCTTTTGTGCGTGGCCTTCCCCTGGGTGACCGCGATGGCCTTGTCGCAACGTTTTTATGGTCGCGTATGGTGGCACATGGCATGGGTGTGGGCAGTCGTGGGCACCTTACTTACGATATGGCTGATGCAGTATGCGCTGCGGGATTGGAGTTTGACGCTGGTCCCAATAGTGCTGGCGGGCAGCTTGTCGATAGCCTTAGCCATGTTCGCAAATGCACTGGTGCGTAGGCAAGCTTCTGCGTTGGCAGCTACGCCCGGTATCGTGCTGTATGCCGTCTCGCTGGTGATCCCTTTGGCGGGCTATTTAGGTTATTTGCGAAATGATACGACCCTATTGGCTGCTTCGCTTGCCACTTTGCTTGCTGCCTTGGTGTTTTTGCGGGTATTGGTGAAACAACACCGGCAAGGCCGCATGGTCATGGCGCGCGCTAAAACATCGGCGAGCCGGGATGTGTTGACTGGCTTGCTCAATCGCCGTGGTTTTGAACAAGTGTTAGCCAAAACTGTCGGTCGCACGTATGCTGCGAAAACCTATGCGCTATTTTTCTATGTCACGGTGAGCGACGAACAAACGCTGAAAGAGCAGTTTGGCGATGAGGGTTTTGACGGTGGTATGGTGCAAGTGGCTGCCGCTATTTCGTCTGGCGTGTCGGTCGTGGACACCGTGGGCCGCGTTGCGTCCAATGCCTTTGCCGCAACGGTGCTGATGGACAAGGACGCAAAGCTGGCTAATGGGTTGGCGCAAAAAATACTCACCCGTACCATGTCCCTTGCCAACCATGGTGCGCCCATGGCGCAAACAGCACGCATAGCGATCGCCTGGCTGCCAGTGTTTGGTACCCAACTGCCAGACCTTGAGCGGCGTGCCTTGCGGGTATTGCGCAAAATGGACGCGGGCAAGCGCATTGCCTGGATTGGCGGCGAACATGCGCAGTTAGATCTGTCACAAATGCCTGATCGCACCAGCGGCCCCACTACTAAGCCGCACAACGGGCAAACTGCGGACGATCGTTTGCCCAGCTTACCAGGCGTGATCAACCGCATTGAGCGTGAAATGCTCGGGCCCAACACAGCGGAGCTGCAATCGCAGTCAGACCGTTTGATGAAACTGTTCAAATCGCGGTTAGAGCCAGCCGATTTTTCCGATACCAACACCAAAGCCAAGGCCAGGGAGTCTAAATCTCCCAAGTAAACACGTGGCGCTACTGATGCGGTCTGGCGGCTCAGTAGTGGTAGGGTGCGGGCTCAATGTCTGCGCTGCGGCCAGCGACTGCATCTGCCAGTAGCCTGGCGCTGCCGCAGCTTAAAGCCCAGCCGCTGGAGCCGTGCCCAGTGTTAAACCAAAGCCCCGGGATACCGCTAGCACCGATGATGGGTGGGCGGTCAGGCAACATGGGGCGGGCGCCTTTCCACTCTTGCACACCATGGCTCATCATGGCTGCGCCTGGAAACCAATCTTGCAGCACTTTGTACAGCGTGCGCAGGGCGCGGTCGCGCTTGGCTGCCGGATGGCCGCCGATCTCGGCGCTACCCGCCACCCGCACCCGGTTGCCCAAACGGCTGATGGCGACCTTGTAGCGCTCATCCATCAGCGCGCCACGCGGCGCATCCATTGGCTCCCGCACATGCGCGCTGACTGAGTAGCCGTAGACGCTGGCTATTGGCATTTTTTTGCCCAAGGGCTTGCACAGCTGGGTGCTGGCCACGCCGGCGCAGAGCACGATGGCGTCGTAGTGCATCCGGGTTGGCGCAATTTGGGAATTGGTTTTTGCAATCAATAGCGTAGCAGGCTGCGCAGTCTCTATATGCGCCACGGTCGTATTGAATTGAAAATTTACACCGTCGTTGCGGGCAATATCTTTGAGCATCAATGCGAAGTGGCGGCAGTTGCCGACACCGTCTTGCGGCAAATGCACCGCGCCATGAAAATGGGTTTCAGGGTTCAGCGCAGGCTCCAGTGCGCGGGTTGCGGCCTCGTCAACCATGTGAAAGGGCACGCCAGCGTCGGTCAGTACTTTGAGGCTGGGCTGCACCAAGGCCGCGTCTTTGGCGCTGCGCAGCAGCACCGTGTAGCCCTGAGCACGGTCAAAATCTAGCTGGTGTTTAGCTGTAAAGGCATGCAGTCGCTCCCGACTGTAGAAGGCCAGTTTTTGCAATGCGGCGCGGTGGGCCAAGTAGGTTTCCAACTTGCACGCGCGCCAAAAGCGCCACATCCAGGCCAGCTCTGCGCCAGACAGTGGTAGACCTATGCGTACAGCAGCGTGCTGGGAGAATAACTGTTTGACTACTTTCCACGGCATCCCAGGGGCGGCCCACGGTGTGACGTAACCGGGCGCCAACACACCAGCGTTGGCAAAACTGGCTTCTTCTGCGGCTGCGCCGCGCCGCTCATAAACTGTGACTTGGTGCCCATCTTGGGCCAGCTCATAAGCCGTGGTGACTCCGACGATGCCCGCGCCTACAACCGCAATTTTCATGGATATTTATGAAGGTAAATAGGCTTTAGCCCAGCAAAGTATTGCGGGGGCAGCTATTATTTTAAGAGTAGCAATAAACCTGCTTAGACCAGAGTCGCCTCAATCTGCAAGGCAATCTGCAACACAGTATTGTCGTGCATTGCGCAGTGCCACACCATCAGGCCCACAGGTAATTCACCAGTGATGTGGCAGGGCAGGCTGACTGCGCAACCATCCAGCAAGTTTACCACGCTGGTATTGCGCAGCAGCAGGGCGTTCACGCGCCAAAACTCGGCATCTCTGGCGGCATCCTGCGCAGCGTCCCGGCCTGTAGCAGGCGCCAGGCTGTCGATGCTGGGCGCTACCAACGGCACGGTGGGTGATAGCACGGCGTCAAAGCCTGCCAGTGCCTGCTCGGTGCGCGCTATCCATGCGCTGCGGTTGGATAGCAGGCTCACGTAGTCGGCGGCGGTCATAGTGTCGGCCATGTCTATGCGCTGCGCGACGCGAGGGTCGTAGCCTGCGCGCTGCTCGGGCCACAGGCCATTGGCTCGGTGCCAAGCCTGCGCCTCGGGGGCAGACAAGCCGCCGCGCGACTGGATATGGCCCAATTCGGCTATTTCGCTCAGATCTATCTCCGTAATCTGCGCGCCCGCAGCGCGCAGGGTGGCCAGTGTGCGGGCAAAGGCCTTGGCCACTGTAGCGTCCATGCTGTCCAGCATGGTGGTGCGCGCGACGGCTAGCTTGTATTGGCCGAGCGCTGCGGTGCTGGCAGGTACGCTGCTTTGGGACAGTACCTCGTGCACGGTCACGGCATCGCGCACAGAGCGGGTGATGGCGCACACCGTGTCCAGCGTCGTGGACAAGGGAAAAGCGCCGTCGGTGGGCACGCTGCGCGCAGTAGGCTTAAAA
>JAYWHJ010000119.1:0-28092 GCA_043777795.1 Polaromonas sp.
CTTTGCATCGCAGCGGAGCAGTGAATTGTTAGGCACTGGGCTCTTGGTGTTGGCGGGGGCGCTTGTGATGGCACTCGTGATTGACTACTTTCTGGGCGAGCCTTCTGAGCGTTGGCATCCCGTGGTGTGGATGGGGCGTTATTTGGATTGGGCTGCGCTGCGTTTTGCACCTCAACACGAGAGCATTACTGACTCACAGCAAAATAAGCGGCGAGTTTTTTGGCAGGGTGCGATGTATTGGAGCTTGGGTGCAGTTGTCTTTTCGGCATTATTCGCAGGCGTAGAGTTGCTCGCTCGCTCGCTTCACCCGCTGATAGCCGTGGGCTTGCTGGGCTTGGCACTCAAACCCTTGCTGGCGATGGCGATGCTGTGCAGTGAAGTGGCGGCAGTTGATGCGGCGCTTGATCAGTCTCTCGCGCAAGGGCGTGAAAGACTGTCGCGGCTGGTCAGCCGAGATACGCAGCATTTGATTGAAAGCCAAGTGCGAGAAGCAGCGATTGAAACTCTGGCAGAGAATTTAAATGATTCTGTTGTTTCGCCGATTTTTTGGTTTGTGTTGGGCGGGCTACCTGCGGCTGCGCTCTATCGCTTTGCCAACACAGCTGATGCGATGTGGGGTTACAAAGGCATGCGTGATAGGCGTGACTGGCGCTATGCAGGCAAATGGGCGGCGCGTGCTGATGATGTGCTGAGTTGGCCTGGGGCCCGACTGACTGCCGCTGTCGTCTGGTTGCTGTACAAAGGGCAGTTTGAGTGGGCTCTTTTGCGACAAGAAGCGCGAAAAACGCCATCACCCAATAGCGGCTGGCCGATGGCAGCCTTTGCGTTGGCACTTGGTATCAAATTGGAAAAACCGGGTGTCTACAGTTTGAATGCAGACGCTAACACAGTGCTTGATGAGCATTTCGGGCAAGCACTGTTTTTGGCTAGAAATGTGATGCTGTTCGTCGTATTTTTTGCGCTTTTAGCTATTATTTTAGTAGCAAATTTGGATTCAATGTGACTGCCTACAAAACGCATGGCGGCTGTGATGTGCCTTGGGATTTCTCGACCAATGCCAATTGCCTTGGGCCTTGTCCACATGCCTTGCATGCTGTGCGACAAGTTGATCATTCGCGGTATCCCGATTCGCGCTATGAGGCGCTGATCAAAGGCTTGGCAGCGTGGCATGGGGTGCATATCAGCCGAGTGTTGCTCGGCGCAAGTGCAAGTGAGTTGATCGGGCGTATTCATATGGCCTTGAGTTTGCTAAGCCTGAATCGAAGCAGCGGCGTTTGCAATGTGGCAGTGCCCAAGCCCGCTTACGGCGATTACGCCTCTAGTGCTTTGGCGTGCGGACATATCGTGCTTCGGCAAGACGGGCTACAAGGTCCCGAGCCTGCGCAGATTGATCTGCAATGGCACACGGTGCCAAATAGTCCGCTCGGGCAAAATCCATCGTTGGATCAGCTGGTCGCGCTGGTTGCGCAGAGTGCGAGCTTGCATGTGGTGGATGCGGCCTACCAGACCTTGTTGCTGGACGGGCAGCATCTGCCAAGGAGCTTGCTGGATTCGGTGTGGAGCCTCTGGTCTCCAAATAAATCGTTGGGTTTGTGTGGCGTGCGTGGCGCTTATGCCATTGCGCCTGTGCGATCTACTTCGAAAAGTACGTTGCGGTTTGAGGCGCTGGCAGATCTGCTGCGCCAGCTTGAGCCCTCGTGGGCGCTTGGCGCGGATGGGCTGGCGATGCTGAGCGCATGGGTGAGCGAGCCTGTGCAATCGTGGTTGTCCCAATCGCTTGAGCCATTGCGACATTTGAAGGTGGCGCAGCTTGGCATGCTGAATGCCTTGGGCATTCGATTTCAGCCCAGCTTGAGCAATTTTTTTGTTGTTCAACTGGCCAGCGACTCTGTCTTACACACACAGCGCTTGCAAGCGTTACTGGCGCGTGGAGTTGCGCTGCGCGATACGCAAAGCATGGGTTTGCCTGGTTGGGCGCGGATGCGCGTGCACACAGAGCATGCGCAACGTGCCCTTCAATCAGCTTGGAAAGATATCGAATGAGTGCCATTTGCATCACGGTACTGGGCACTACCGGCGGAGCGGGCAAAAGCTGGCTAGCCACGGCCTTATGCCAGTATTGTCAACGCAAGGGGCAGCGCGTAGCACCATTTAAAGCCCAAAGCTTGCGCTTTTGCCCGACACATGACATATCTCCGGGCAACGTGGTGCCAAATTTGCATCATCGAAACACGTTATCGACGTTAAAAGTCATCAATGACACGGTGCGAGACATAAGGACTCCTTGGTGATTTACAAACAGTGGCAAAACGATCGGACTCTGACGGTTTGAAAATGCCAGATGACTTTGCTGTGACTGTTACCTGTCAAATCTGCAACGTCAACGGGCTAAGCGCCTGCCATAATCTGACCCCATGGAACTCGTTACGTACTTAATCGACTTTATTCTGCACATTGACAAACACCTGCAAGCATTTGTAGCGCAGTACGGCACTTGGGTGTATGTGCTACTGTTTGTCATTGTGTTCACCGAAACTGGCGTGGTGGTCATGCCCTTTTTGCCCGGCGACTCGCTGCTGTTTATCACCGGCACATTGTGCGGAGCTGGGCTGATGAGTTTGCCGATATGCATCACCGTACTGTTGGCAGCGGCTATTTTGGGGGACCAGTGCAACTACACGATTGGCCGTTACTTTGGGCCGAAAGTCTTCCAGTGGGAGGACTCGCGGTTCTTCAACAAAAAGGCTTTTGACAGGTCGCATCAGTTTTATGAAAAACACGGCGGTGTCACGGTTATTTTGGCGCGCTTTATGCCGTTTATCCGCACCTTTGTGCCTTTTGTGGCGGGTGTGGCAGAGATGACGCGGCATAAATTCGTCATTTACAACGTGGTGGGTGCCGTAATTTGGGTGGTCGGGTTATGTTTGGCGGGTTATTTTTTTGGTAACTTGCCTTGGGCGCAAGCCAATTTGTCCAAGATAATTTGGGCTCTGATCTTGGTGCCGGGCCTGATCGCTTTGTTTGGAGCATGGAAGGCTAGCCGCGCAGAATCGGGCTCGCAAGCATAGGCATAGGCGGCCCGTCACGGTACGATTGAAGTGTGGCGTACTGCACACGGAGCTTGTTATTTGGCGGTGGTGCTCGATTGCGATAGCCTAGTGGGTAGAAGATGCTATAGAATAAATAGTCAAACTTCACCATGCCTGATCCGATGTTATTGAAGCAACCGGTCATTGATTCTTTGCACGCCGAGCAAAAAGGTCAGTCAAGCCCTCCATTGGGTTTTGACCCTACCCCAGTGGCCGGGGTTGACTCTGCGAATATTGGCGGTTTTGAAGAGACTCGACCCCACGATTGGGAGCAGCAAGCTCTGGCGCCAGACTACGATGAATTGATTGCCGCTATTACTTTGGGCGGGGTCAGTGCCGAGCCGGACTATAGCAACCGCAAGCGTGTGCTGGTCGTCGACGAAGATTTGTCCGCGCGTTTGTATTTGCGTGCCAAACTGGCGCTGCTGGATCGCGTGGACGTGTACGAAGCCTGTAGTGGCGAAGAAGCCGAACAGATGAGTCAGACGACCCTGTTTGACGGCGTGCTGCTGGAGGTGAACATGGCTGGCGGTAAGGACGGCTATGCGGTCTGTCGCTCAATCAGACAGCACAGCCGCAAGCTGGGCGGCAAGCAGCCCAAGATCTATATCGTCACCAGTCGCAGCGGTATCCTGCAACATCTACGCGCCACCTTGGCAGGCGCCGATGCCTTCATGTCCAAACCGCCGCACCCGTCGAAATTGCGCCGGCTCTTGATCGCGTTGTAACGTACAAATACTGCACTGGCCTCGGAGCCAAATTGAACCAGTAGCAGTGCAGCGTTTTACGCTGCACTGCTGGTCTACTCAATGCCCTTGAGACCCGCGATGCGCCCAAGCTGTGGTGTGCTTTTCTACGTAGTCAAACAGCTCATACATCACCATTGCCATCGCGCCCACGACGACCAAGCCGCCGAAGGCCAGACCCATTTGCATGGCGCTGCCTGCGCTGATGAGCAGGTAGCCAATGCCTTCGTTGGCTGCTGTCATCTCGCTGACCGTGGTGCCGACGAAGGCAAGCGTGATAGCCACTTTGAGCGAGCCGAAGAAGTAGGGCATGGAGCGAGGCATACCGACTTTGGTGAGCACGTCCCAGCGCTTGGCACCCAACACCCGCAGCACGTCTTCCAGCTCGGGCTCCAGGGTGGCCAGGCCGGTAGCGATGTTGACCATGATAGGGAAGAAGCTGATGAGGAAAGCTGTGAGGATGGCCGGGCCTACGCCAATGCCAAACCACACTACCAAGATGGGCACGAAGGCGGCTTTGGGCAGGGCGTTAAAGCCCGTCATCAGAGGATACATGGCGGTGTAGGCCATGCGTGAGCTGCCCATCAAAAAGCCGAGCAACACGCCCACCAAGATGGCGATGCCAAAGCCCACCATCGTCACCCAAAAGGTGCGCCAGGCGTGGCTGGCGATGACTTCTTTAAACTCCCATATCTGCGCTGCGATGCGAGAGGGGCTGGGGAAGATGAACTCGGTGACGTTGAAAATACGGCAGATCGCTTCCCACAGCACCAGAGTGACAATGAGGAGCAGCCAAGGGGAGTAGCGTTCAAGGGTTTTTTTGTTCATGGTGTCACCACTGCTGCAGTTTTGCGAATTGCGCCAATATGCCCGCGCAGCTCCAGCACGATGTCGGCAAACTCTTTGGTATAGGTCAGCTCCAGCTCGCGGGGGCGGGGCAGGTCGATGTTTTTCACCACCATCAGGCGGCCGGGGGACTTGCTCATGACGTAAACCTTGTCGGCCAGAAAGACAGATTCGCGTAGATCATGGGTCACCAAAATCACGTTGAATTTTTGCACTGCGTGCAGATCACGCAAAATGCACCACAGCTCTTCGCGGGTAAATGCGTCCAGTGCGCCGAAGGGCTCGTCCAGCAGCAGCATTTTGGGCTCATGGATCAATGCGCGGCAAATGCTGGCGCGCTGTTGCATGCCGCCTGACAGCTGCCAGGGGAATTTTTTCTCATAGCCACCCAAGCCTACCGTCTCCAGCAGCTTGGATGCGCGGGCTTCGTATTCTTTGCGCTTGGCTTTGAAGTTGCTGCGGTAGGGCTCGACAATCTCCAGGGGCAGCAGCACGTTATCCAGCGTGGTGCGCCACGGCAAAAGCGAAGGCGCTTGGAAAGCCATGCCACTGATTTTGAGTGGCCCCGTCACCGGCTCGCCGTTGATTTTGATCGTGCCTTTGCTGGGCATTTTCAAACCCGTCGTGAGCTTCATAAATGTTGACTTGCCGCAGCCCGAGGGCCCGACAATGGCGATAAATTCGCCCGTACCTACTTGCAAGCTGATATCTTCCACCGCAAAGTTGCCTTGGGCTAAGAGCTCGTCGTTGTAGGCAAGCCAGACGTTTTGAAAGTCAACAAAGGGGGCGCTGGATGCGGCAGAAGCTGTCATGGTTTGTATTTTTATATATGAAAATAGCTGCTAACCCAATAAAATATTGCGGGAGAAGCTATTATTTCAGTAGTGACCTGCAAGCAGGGATTACTTCTTGGCTATTGCTGGCAGCGCGTTCAACTCAGCAGCGCTTGGCAAAAAGCTGGCGTTCCATACTGCGTCGGGATTGACCCGGCTCTTGGTGTTAAACGCGTCTGATACCTGCGATGCCATCAAGCTCAAACGGCCAGGATTGACGTTGCCAAAACCTTCGGCGCGTGCGTCGGGGCTGTTGATAGCGGTGTCGATGGCCAGCTGAAAGCGGCGGGTCTCCAGATCAGTGTTGATGATGCCGTCACGCGCCTTGACAAACTCAATGGCGGCCTTGGGATTGGCCATCGCTTCTTTGGCTCCTTTGCTGAAGGCCACTAAAAATGCCTTGACCGCAGCGGGGTTTTCTTTGATCAGCTTGGGCGAGGCGATGATGGCGTTGCCATAAAGTTTGACGCCATTGGTCGCGTAGGGAATGATGGTCACTTCATCGGCTTTGACACCACGGGCTTCCAGATTGAGCAAGCTGGTGAAGGTAAAGCCGGTGATGGCATCCACGTCGCCCCGGGCCAGCATGGTCTCGCGCAGTGGGGGGTCCATGCTGGTCCACTGCACGCCGCTCACGTTATTGGCCTTGGCAAAGATGGGGAAGCTGCGGCGGCCTGCGTCAAACACCGGCGCACCGAGCTTTTTACCGCTCAGATCGGCTGTGGTTTTGATGCCTGATTTTTTCAGTGCCATGACCGATGCTGGCGTGTTGTTGTAGACCATCATCACGGCCACGGGCTTGTTGGGCGCGTCCGGGTTGTTGGCGTGGAACTCCATTAGCGCGGCAATGTCGGCGAAACCCATGTCGTAGGTGCCTGAGGCAACGCGGGTGACTGCGCCGCCAGAGCCGTTGCCAGCGTCGACTGTCACGTCCAGTTTGGCATCTTTAAAGTAGCCTTTGGCTACCGGGGTGAGAAATAGCGCAGAGGGGCCCTCAAAGCGCCAGTCGAGCTGGAACTTGATGGGCGTGGTTTGCGCCTGGGCGGCAGAAAAAGATACCGCTGCGGCTGCGGCCAGCGCTAATTTGATAAAGCTACGAGTTTTCATGGGGGTTTCCGAAAAAATTAAAAATCAAACAAAAATTAAACAATGCTAAGGTGCAACGCAGATGTATGCAAAGTCGATGCCAATGCAAACCCTTAATTGTTCCTGTTGCAACCCAGTTTGGTGCATATTTCTGCACCTTTCAACCGGACTTCCTAAAACTGCAAATTACCGATACGCCTTCCTTTTGTGCCAATTTACGCCGCCAGCAAATCATGCAGGCTGCGCGCTATTACTTTTGTCGCACCACGCAGATCCTCCAACACCAGCCTCTCGTCAGCGCGCTTGGCGTGACTTTCCAAAACGGTACGCGGCCCCGCGCCGTAGATCACACCGGGGATGCAGTATGCACCATACAGGCGCACGTCGGTATACAGCGGCGTGCCGGTAGCCGGAATGGGCGCACCAAATACCTGCTCGCCGTGCTTTTGCAAGGCTTCGACCAAGGGTTTATTGCCTGGTAGGGGTTGCAGGCTGTGGGCCATCAAAATGCGTTTGATGTCTACCGTGATATCGGGGCTGGTGGCGGCGGCATCGGCGATCACTTGGCGGATATTGGCCTCGACTTCCGCCGGATTTTCCTCAGGGATCATGCGGCGATCCAGCTTGAAGGTGACTCTGCCGGGCACCACGTTGGTGTTGGTGCCGCCTTCGATACGGCCTACATTGAGGTAGGGGTGGCTGATACCCTCCACCTTGCTGGTGATTTGTGTGTACAGGGAGTTTTGCGCATACAAGGTGTTCAAGATTTTTACCGCGCCTTGCAGCGCGTCTACGCCGGTGTGCGGGATGGCGGCGTGGGCCATTTTGCCGTTCACGGTGACTTCTAATTGCAGGCAACCGTTGTGCGCGGTGATCACTTGGTAGCTAAAGCCGGCGGCAATCATCAGATCTGGCTTAGTGAGGCCGTTTTTAAGTAACCATCCGGGGCCCAGCTCGCCGCCAAACTCTTCGTCATAGGTGAAGTGCAGCTCTACCGCGCCTTGCGTGGGCTTGGCCACAGCTTCCAGCGCGCGGGTGGCAAATGTAAAGCTGGCAAAGTCACACTTGCTCACTGCGGTGGCGCGGCCATACATTTTGCCGTCTTCAATGACTGCGCCGTAGGGCGGCTTGGTCCAGCCTTCTCCAGGGGGCACGACGTCGCCGTGGGCGTTCAGCGCAATGGTTTTGCCCGCGCCGCCTGTTTTGCCACCTGCGCCGTATTTGCGCCGCACGATCAGGTTGGTGATGGACTGCATGCCATAGTCGGCCAGCTCGGCCGCGCTGGGACTGTGTTTTTCGGCGTCAAAGCCAAATTCTTGCAGCAGATCTGCGGTGCGCTCAGCGTGGGGTGCATTGTTACCCGGCGGGGTGTCGGTAGGCACTTGCACCAAGGCCTGCAGAAACTTCACTTCCTCGTCAAAGTGCGCGTCAATCCAGGCGTCGAGTTGTTTGTAGACAGTCATGTTGTTGTTTGGGCTAAATGGTCAAGCAGGTTATGGAACGCTAGCACGCACAGCTGCATATCATCGTTGGTGGTGCTTTCCAGAGGGTTGTGGCTGATGCCGGAGTTCTCACCGCGTACAAACAGCATGGCCTGGGGCATCACTTCGTGCAGTTTCATCGCGTCGTGACCGGCGCCACTGGGCATGCGGTGGATGGGTGCGCCGAGCCGGGCTACCGAGCTTTCCCAGCGCGCTTGCCACTGCGGATCGCTTGGGGCGGCGGCGGCGCGCAGGGTTTCTTCGACGGTGAAGCGCACCCCGCGTTTGTCGCAGATGCCACGCAATTGGGCTAGCACGTCAGCCACCAAGGCATCGCGCTGTGCGTCAATCGGTGCACGCATGTCAAGGCTGAACACGCAGCGGCCGGGAACCACGTTGACCGAGCCCCCCGGCACCTGCAGCATGCCGATGGTGGCTACGCTGCCCACGTCTTGCGCTGCGCGCTGTTCCAGATACATCGACAGTTCGGCCACCGCAGCGGCTGCGTCGCGCCGGCTGTGCATGGGCGTGGTGCCTGCGTGGCTGGCCGTGCCAATCACTTCGCACTGCAGGCGCACACTGCCGTTGATGCTGGTCACGATGCCCAGCGGCAGGTGCAGCGCGTTGAGCACCGGGCCTTGCTCGACGTGCACCTCGACAAAGCCCAGGTACTGGGCTGGGTCGCGCTGCAAGGACGCTATATCCTGGCTGGCCAGCCCCGCATGTTCCATGGCGGCTTGCATGCTGATGCCATCAACATCACGCTGCTGCAACCAAGCCGGGTTAAATTGGCCCACCAAGGCACCAGAGCCTAAAAAGGTGGCTTTGTAGCGCTGGCCCTCTTCTTCGGCAAAGGCTACGACCTCAATGCCAAACGGCAATCGTTTACCAGCACGGTGCAGCTCTCGCACGCACATCATGGGGGTATAAAAGCCTAAGCGGCCATCGTACTTGCCACCGTTGCGCACGGTGTCGTAGTGGCTGCCGGTGAGTAAATATTTAGACTGCTTAGTGCTCTGGCCCAATGGAATATCGCCGGAGAAGCTATCACTTTCGTAGTGGCCTACTACATTGCCCACTGCGTCGATGGCGACTCGGTCAAAGCCTGCATCAAGCATTTGCTGCGCGATGAGCGAAGCGCAGGCGCGGTGGGCGTCGGTGAGGTAGGTGACGGTGAGCAGGCCTCGCTCTTTAAACCCTGGGTCACTGTACTGCGCCAGCGCTTCGTGCCAGTCCCATAGTTCATTGCCCAAATCGGGTTGTACGCCCAGCTTGTCGTTCAGCCGCATTTCGGCAATCCGGTGGATTTGGCGCAGACACTCTTGCAGTTCAAAGTCAGGGTGTCCATGCAGGCGGCGCGCAAAGGTGTCAATGATCTGCTGCTTGCTTAAACCCACACCACGCGGCCCACGTACGGCCAATATGAAGGGCCAGCCGAACTTGGCGTTGTAGTCTGCGTTGAGCTGCTGGATTTGGGCAAACTCTGCTGGTGTGCAGTGCGTCAGGCCCGCTTTGCTTTGCTCATTGGTAGATTCTGCAGTCAGCGACTGGCTCACCATGGCTTTGCCTGCCAGCTCGGGGTGGGCGCGTACCAGTGTGACCTTGGCCTCATAGTCTGCCTGGTTCAGCACCACCGTCATGGCGTGCTTGAGGGCGGTGCCGGACGCAAACGGCCGGTGCGCGAGCGCACTCTGGGCGATCCAAGGCGAATGTTCGTACAGTCCGTCCAGCATAGCGAGCGCTTCAGCTTCAGGTGCTGCGTTCAGTGCGGCGAGGGTCATATTCATACCACCCCCTGCAGCGGATGCACGGTTCGCCAGTGCTGCGCAATCTGCACGCGCTGGGCAACCCATACATGGCTGTGCTTTTCTATATGGTCTAAAAACCGCTGCAAGGCGGTAATGCGCCCGGGCCGTCCGAGGATGCGGCAGTGCATGCCGATGCTCATCATCTTGGGCGCGTTCAGGCCACTGGGGTCGCCTTCGGCATACAGTGCGTCAAAGGTGTCTTTCATGTACTGAAAAAACGGGTCGGCATGCGAGTAACCTTGTGGCAGGGCAAAGCGCATGTCGTTGCAGTCCAGCGTGTAGGGCACGATGAGCTGGTGCGTGTCTGTGCCATCGGTTTTGCGCACTTTCATCCAAAACGGCAAATCATCGCCGTAATAGTCGCTGTCGTAGGCAAAGCCGCCGTAATCTGCTACCAGGCGGCGGGTATGGGGGCTGTCGCGGCCCGTGTACCAGCCCGCGCCGTGCAGGGGACGCTGCGCGCCCGCGTCTTGGTTTGCGCCGGTGATATTGAGCAGCGTCTCCATTGCCAAACGCATGTGCTCGCGCTCGGTGGCTTCGTCAATGTTTTGGTAGCTGATCCATTTATACCCGTGGCATGCAATCTCATGGCCCAGCGCTAAGAATGCAGCCGCGATGTCGGGGCTGCGCTGCAGCGCGCTGCTCACGCCAAACACAGTCAGCGGCAGCTTGCGCTTTTCAAACTCGCGCAAGATGCGCCAGACCCCGGCACGCGCACCGTATTCGTAAATGCCCTCCATGCTGATATGCCTGCCAGGGAAAGCCGCAGGGTTGAACATTTCGCTTAAAAACTGCTCACTGGCCGCGTCGCCATGCAGCACCGCATTTTCGCCGCCTTCTTCGTAATTGAGCACAAACTGCACCGCAATGCGCGCGCCACCCGGCCACTGCGCGTGCGGCGGCGTGCGGCCATAGCCTGCCAGATCGCGGGGGTAGGGGGCTGTGCTGTCGTAAATCATGCTGTGGAGTGGGTTTTCATGCTGCGCTGATCACACAGGCGACTGCGCAGTTTCTAAGTAGGCCTCTTCGGTGGCTGCGTAGCTTGCCCCAAAGACGTCGCTGACATCGTGGGAAGGCGGTTTGCGATCCAGCGTCAAGCTGCTGACTACGTTACACAGATGCTCCTCCATCAGGCGCACCGCTTTGGCCTCATCTTTGGTCACTATCGCAGCCACAATGTCGACGTGCTCCCGGTTGGAGTGTTGCGCAGCCTGGGTGCTTTGGTACATCAGTGTGATCAGCGCGCAGCGTGCAATCAAATCGCTGAGCATTTGCTCTAAAACTTTGTTGCCTATCAGTTTGGCGATCAGCACGTGAAAGTCTCCCAGCAGGGCTACCCGGCTGGGCACGTTCTCGGCGGTGACGGCTTCCTTCTCTTGTTGCAGGTGTTCGAGCAGCGCGCGGATTTGCGCTGGGGTGATTTGGCGCATGAATGCGCGCAGCATCTCAACCTCCAGCATGCGGCGCACCTCAAACACTTCTTGCGCTTCTTTCAGGGAGGGCGAGGCGACAAACGCGCCGCGCGCAGGCTCTATCACCACCAGGCGCTGCTGCTCTAGCTGGTACAGCGCTTGGCGCACCAGAGTGCGCGAGACGCCAAAGTGGTCAGCCAACTTTTGCTCTACCAGTTTGGCACCAGGCTGCAAACGGTGCTCCACAATCGCTTTGGACAGCGCTTCAACGATGTGGGTGGTGGTAGATTCCATGGATGATCTTGCAGTGTCCGCAAATTGTATACACTTCGGTGGACACTATAAATAGTTTTTACCCTAAGGATGCTGTAATGGGACTTTCTACCCACGTACTCGACACTATGCACGGCGGTCCCGCAGCCGGTATGGCAGTAACTTTGTCTGTGACGGCGCAAGGCGTGTTGACCGCCGTCAAACGCTTTACCCTCAACGCGGATGGCCGCAACCCCGATGGTCCTTTGTATGACAACGCAGGCCTGCGCGCAGGCTCGTACAGGCTGAGTTTTGAGGTGGCAGCGTATTTCCGCGCGCGGGGCATCGTTTTGCCCGACCCTGCGTTTTTGGATGTAGTTCATTTGGACTTTGGCATTGCGCACGCGGACCAGCATTACCACGTACCGCTGTTGTGCACGCCTTGGAGCTATTCAACCTATCGGGGGAGTTAAGCCCCGCAGATTGGCCCGGTTTTTGCCTTGCCAGCAAGCTGTCAGCGAGGGATGTGCGCTATGTATTACGTAGCTGCTCCCGCAATATTTTATTGGGCTAAAGGCTATTTAGCACCCTAAAAATTGGTGAAAATGACTGTTTTTTGCCATCCAAGAGGTTCGCAGAGCCTGAAGTTGGCCGAAAACCGAGAATTTGTCGCATTTTGGAGTAGTTTTTGAGATGCTAATTGGCCTGTGGATCAATAGGGTATTGCGGAATAAGCTACGTAATGTATAGCGATTGGCAGGAAAAAGATGCTGTCTAATATGGGGATCTCACGTTACAAATCACTGGCACGGAGGTAAATCCAAATAAAATGGCCGTTCCATTTTTGCAAAGAACCCCATGAGCGAAGCCACAAATACTGTCCGTTTTGTCCTCGACGGAAAAATCATCGAAGCGCAGGGCAAACGCCGCACCACTACTGTGCTGGACTTCCTGCGCGAGGAACTGCACCGCACCGGCACCAAAGAAGGCTGCGCCGAGGGTGACTGCGGGGCCTGTGTGGTGCTGGTGGGCGAGCTGAACGCCGCCGGCACGGCGGTTCACTACGTGCCTAGCAACGCCTGTATGCAACTGCTGCCCACCCTGGACGGCAAATCGATCAAAACGGTAGAGAGCCTGAAACGCAGCGACGGCACACTGCATCCGATTCAGCGCGAGATGGTGGACTGCTTTGGCTCGCAGTGCGGCTTTTGCACCCCCGGCATTGTGATGAGCTTGACCGGCCTGGTGCAAACCAACACCTGCCCCAACCGTGCCCAGATCAATGATGCATTGAGCGGCAACCTGTGCCGCTGCACCGGCTACAAGCCGATCATTGACGCTACGCTCAAAGCCTGCCAGCGCCCCGCAGCGGAGCTGAAAATTCAAGACAGCGCCGATGTGGCCCTGCTCAAAACCATTGCCCGCGACAGCGAGCCCACCGTGGGACTAGACGGCCAGATCATCACCCAGCCCGTGGTACGGACAAAAAAGGGCAGTGAGTTTGTGTCGCCCAGCACTGTGGACGAAGTCGCCGCCTATTTGGCCAAGCACCCGCAGGCCAGCCTACTGGCCGGCAGCACCGAGATCGGCCTGCAAGTCAACAAGCAGTTTGTGCGGCCCGAGCACATTGTGTACGTGGGCAATGTGGCCGAGCTCAAAGCCGTCAAAGACGGCAAAGATGCTTGGAGCATCGGCGCGGCCACCCCGCTTGCCGTGGTGGAAACGCTGGTGGCCCAGGCCTACCCAGACTTTGCCGAGGTGATTCGCCGTTTTGGCTCACCCCCCATCCGCTCTACCGCCACGCTGGCAGGCAATATTGCCAACGGCTCGCCAATTGGCGACACCATGCCCTGCCTGATGGCGCTGGGCGCTACGCTGGTGCTGCGCTTGGGGGATAAAACCCGCAAAGTGGCGTTAGATGCTTTCTATACCGGCATGAAAAAATCGGTGCTGCAGGCCGGTGAATTTATCGTCTCTGTCGAGCTGCCTAAGCCCAAGACAGGTGAGGTATTTCGCGCCCACAAAATAAGCAAACGCTTTGACCAGGACATCTCAGCCACCGTGGCTGCCATGCGCTACACGCTGGTGGACGGCAAGCTGAAAAACGTACAGGTCGCGTACAACGGCATGGCTCCATCACCTTGCCGTGCACCCAAGATCGAGGCCGTGCTGGAAGGCAAAGCACCAGCCGAGGTGCATGCCAAAGACATCGACGCCGCCATCACCGCCAGCTTCCCTGCACGCGACGGCCTGCGAGCCACCTGGGCGTACCGCTCGCTGGTGGCGCGCAACCTGGTGATGCAGTTTGTCGAAGAGTCAACCGAAGCCATGAAGGAGGCTGCATAACATGAACGCTCCCACTACGCTCAAAGAGTTCATCCCGGCCACTGACTTGGCAGGCCAGCAAGGCCAAGGTATCGTGCACGAAAGCGCACACCTGCATGTGACGGGCGAGGCGGTGTTCACCGACGACATTCCCGAGCTGCGCGGCACGCTGTACGCGGCGCTCATCTTGTCGCCCGTAGCCCACGGCGATCTGATCGGCGATGGCATTGACCGCGCCGCGATTTTGAAAGAGCGCGGCGTGGTAGCGGTGTTTACCGCCAAAGACATTCCCGGTGAAAACAACTGTGGCCCCATCATCCACGACGACCCGTTTTTGGCCGCAGGCAAAGTCGAGTTTTTAGGCCAAGCGGTGGCCGTGGTGGTTGCCACCGACATGCTCTACGCCCGCGAAGTGGCCAAAAAAGCCAAGGTGCTGGTCAAAGAGTTGCCCGCGCTGCTGACGATTGAAGAAGCCTTGGAGGCCCAGAGCTTCATCATGCCCGCCAAAGGCATCACCCGCGGCAAGCCTTTTGATGCGATTGAAAAAGCCCCACGCAAAATCACTGGCAGCACCTACTGCGGCCAGCAAGAGCAGTTTTACTTGGAAGGCCAAATCACCTACGCGGTGCCGCGTGAAGACGACCAATTGACGCTGTATGTCTCCACCCAGCACCCCGACGGCAACCAGCGCGAGGCAGCCGCCGCATTGAACCTGACCACCAAAGATGTAGAAGTGATTTGCCGCCGCATGGGCGGTGCCTTTGGCGGCAAAGAGGGTAATGCCAGCATCTTTTCGCAGTCCGCAGCTTTGGCGGCGCATCTGCTGAAAAAGCCCGTCAAGCTGCGCATCAACCGCGACGACGACATGATGATCACCGGCAAGCGCCATGACTTTCGCATTGACTACACCGTAGGCTTTGACGAGAGCGGCCGCATTCTGGGCGCAGACTTTATGCTGGCATCGCGTTGCGGCTACAGTACCGATTTTTCGGGCCCCGTCAACGACCGCGCCGTGCTGCATATTGACAACTGCTACTACTTGCCAAATCTGCACATCATCAGCCACCGCTGCAAAACGCATACCCAGTCGGGCACGGCTTTCCGTGGCTTCGGTGGCCCGCAAGGCATGTTTGGCATTGAGACGGTGATCGAAGAAATCGCCCAGCAAATCGGCAAAGACCCGCTGGATGTGCGCAAAGTCAACCTGTACCAAGACCCCGCAGTTAGTGGTGATGCAGGCAGCATGACCACGCAGTACAACCAGGTGATTGAAGACTTTATTGCCGACAAAGTGATCGACCAGGTCGAGGCCGAATCCGCCTACCGCGCGCGCCGCGCGTCGGTAACTGCGTTCAACGCCAAAAACAAGCACCGCAAAAAAGGCGTGGCCCTGGTACCGCTCAAGTTTGGCATCAGCTTCACCGCGACCATGCTCAACCAAGGCGGTGCGCTGCTCAATATTTATATGGACGGCTCGGTCAGCGTCAACCATGGCGGCACCGAAATGGGCCAGGGCCTGAACACCAAAATGGCGCAGGTGGCGGCAGACGGCTTGGGCATACCGGTGCGCCATGTGCGCGTTACCGGCACTGACACACAAAAGGTGCCCAACGCTTCTGCTACAGCCGCCTCCAGCGGAGCCGACATCAACGGTGCCGCCGTCAACAACGCCTGCGACCAGATGCGTGCGCGCCTGGCACCTGTAGCGGCGCGTATGCTGGGTTGTGATGCCTCTGCTATTCAATTCGAAGCTGGTCACGCCCATAATACAAGCGCTACAGGTAAAAATGATAAGAAATCCGTAGAGTGGGCCAACCTGATCAAGCAAGCCTGGCTAGACCGCGTGGGCCTGAGCGTGACGGGTTTTTACATGACCCCCGACATCAAATACGACTTCACCACCCTGCAGGGCAAAGCCTTCTACTACAACTGCTACGGCGCAGCCGTGACCGAGGTAGAGATCGATACCCGCACGGGAGAGTGGTGGCTCAAAGCCGTGGACATCGTGCACGACGCTGGCCAGAGCATCAACCCTGCAGTGGACTTAGGCCAGATCGAAGGCGCCTACATCCAGGGCATGGGTTGGCTCACGATGGAAGAATGCGTGTGGGATTTGAAGGGCAAGGCCACTACCAACAAAGACGGCAGCGCAGGTTTTAGCGGAAGAGGTAAACTCCTCACCCATGGCCCCAGCACCTACAAAATCCCCGTCGCCAGCGATGTTCCCGAACACTTCAAAGTCAGTTTCTTCGACGGTCAAAACGTCAAGCCGACGCCCTTCCGCAGCAAAGCGGTAGGCGAGCCCCCGTTGATGCTAGCCCTGTCCGCTTACTTCGCCCTGCGCGACGCAGTCAGCGCCAGCGCCGAGCACGAAGTGCGCGTGGACTTGACGGCACCGGCCACGCCCGAGCGGATTTTGATGGCGTGCGAGCGGGCGAAAGCGCGTTCAAGCTCTTAAAATTCGAATAGCCACAGTGATAGGGCACGCTTAACCCGCTTGAGCGTTCGTTGCTTTGGCGCTTTGGTGCCCGCGAACAGCATTTTCAGTTGCTATCGGCTGCAGCCAGATGTCAGTTTTTTAACGCTAGCTGGAGATATACATGAAGAGTAACTGTGGTCGGTTGATTTGCGTATGTTTGCTTTCTCTGGCGTTGCTGGCTTCTGGCTGTGCGGCGCTAGACCCTGGCGGCGTTGGTTCTGGCTCCTATTTTCAGATACGCAATGCGGTGGGGGTAGTCATCCATGAGAGCGATTCGTCTAAGAATGGCTACCTCAATTGCCCCAACTCTGCAAATTCAGTGGTTCAAGCTAACCCTTCGCTCAAGGGCAGAGTAGTGTGCGCCCATCAAGCGACAGCCCAAGCTCTCCTTCCCTTCAATATCAAAGTGCACAGCGTCAATTCACCGACAGCAAATGAAATGAGAGACACCTCCCCTTTCTACTCCCGCTATGCCACCGCATCAGCCTGTGCTGCAGATGCTGCGAGCAGAAGTAAAGACAAGAAATGGATTATTTTGGAGAATAACTGCAAAGGTTAACAGTTAGTGTCGGCGGTGCTGCGTTGCTTCGTTTCGCGATTGTTTTCAAAACGCACCCTTGGCGCTTGCGGGGCGTACACTTAAGGGGCTAGGGTTGCGATACGGCAATCTGCCCCTTTTGAGATAGTACTGATGCCATTTTCTGTTTTTGGTTTTTCGCCTTTGATTTGGCCCAGTTTGCATCGCGCGCTCGATGACAAACAGTACCTGGCACCCACTGCTATTCAGTCAGCGGCGATTCCCGCGATCTTGCTCGGACAGGATGTGTTGGGTTCAGCGCAAACCGGTTCGGGCAAAACCGCAGCCTTTGTGCTGCCGATTTTGCAGCAGGTAGCGTTGGCCGCGCCATCGTCGCCACGCCGCACCCAGGCGCTGGTCTTGGTGCCTACGCGCGAGCTGGCGGTGCAGGTGGGCGAGGCGCTGGACAGCTTGGGCAAGTACCTGCCGCAGCGCGTCAAAGTGGCTGTGGTGTTTGGAGGCGTGTCCATCAACCCGCAAATGATGCGCATGCGCGGCGGTGTCGAAGTGGTGGTGGCTACGCCCGGGCGCTTGCTCGACTTGCTGGCGCACAACGCGCTGAGTATTGGGCAGGTGGGCACCTTAGTGCTAGACGAAGCCGACCGCTTGCTAGACATGGGCTTTGGCGAAGAGCTGGGCCGTATTTTGGCGCTGCTGCCGCGCCAACGACAAACGCTGTTTTTCTCGGCCACCTTTGCGCCCGCTATCGAGGCGTTGGCCAACAGCATGCTGCACAATCCGCAGCGGGTGGAAGTGCTGGCAGATGCCGCAGATGCCTTGGATATTACGCAGCGCGCTATCGAAGTCGATGCAAATCGCCGCACTCAGTTACTGCGCCATTTGATCGAGTCCGAAAAATGGACGCGCGTTCTGGTGTTTGCAGCCACCAAACACGCCACCGAAATCATCGCCGTCAAGCTGCGCGGTGCTGGCATCACGGCAGAGCCTTTTCATGGCGAGCTGAGCCAAGGCAAGCGCACCCAAGTACTGATGGACTTCAAGGCCAAAACCTTGCAAGTGGTGGTGGCTACCGACGTGGCCGCACGCGGCATCGACATCGCGCAGCTCCCGGTCGTAGTCAACTACGATTTGCCACGCTCCGCCGTGGACTATACCCACCGCATTGGCCGCACCGCTCGCGCAGGCGAGAGTGGTTTGGCCGTGAGCTTTGTCAGCAGCGGCACCGAAGGGCATATGCGTTTGATAGAAAAACGCCACATGGTCAAAGTACCGCGCGAGCAAATAGCAGGGTTTGAGCCACTAGAGACCGCCGTAGCAGAGCAGGGCGTGAAAAACGTGCCGTCTGCCAACGGCGGCATCAAAGGTGCGCGGCCGAGCAAAAAAGACAAGCTACGCGCGGCGGCTCTGGCTACTACCACCAGCGGTGGTTAGCACCGCCTGCTGCGCCACAGCCAAATTTTTTCGCTCAGGCGCGCGCGCAGAGGTTCGTCAGTCAAAAAGCTAGCGTCACCACCACGGGCGTATGGTCACTAGGCCGCTCGTTCTTACGCGGGGTTTTGTCGATCACGCAGCTTGCTACCTTGGGTTTGAGCGCATCGCTCACTAAAGTGTAGTCAATCCGCAGGCCCTTGTTACGCCTAAATCCCATCTCACGGTAGTCCCACCAGCTGTAGCTTTTCTCGGGTTGGTCAAACAGGCGAAACGCGTCGTGCAGCCCCATCGTTAGCAGCTTTTGCAGGTGCTCGCGCTCTTCGGTGGTGTGGTGAATCGTCTCGCGCAGGCCGACGGGGTCGTAGGTGTCGCGGTCGTCGTAGGTGATGTTGAAGTCGCCCACCAGCACCAGTTGCGAATGCTGCACTAGCTCGGTTTGCAGCCAGTCGTGCAGGGCAGTAAGCCACTGCATTTTGTAGGCAAACTTCTCGCTGCCAAGCTCTTGGCCGTTGACAAAATAGCCGTTGACCAAGCGCACCGCGCCTTGCGAGGTTGCCAAGGTGCCAGCAATGATGCGCGACTGCTCGTCGGCAAAACCGGGGATGTTTTTGACCACCGCGTCGACGCCCGTCACCGTCTCGATGCGGGTCAGTAGCGCTACACCGTTATACGTTTTTTGGCCGAAGAAGTGGCTGCGGTAGCCTGCTGCTTGCAGCTCGCCTACCGGAAACTTCTCGTCCGTGAGCTTGAGTTCCTGCAGGCACAGTGCGTCCACTGGGTTGGCCGCCAGCCAGTCCAGTACCTGCGGCAAGCGGATGGTGAGCGAGTTGACGTTCCAGGTAGCTATTTTTAGGGTCATATTGGCGTATAGCGCATTAAAATATTGCGGGAGCAGCTATGTATTTAGTAGTAAATTAAATATGCAGCATGGCCAAGACACCGATGATGGCACCTGCAGCGCCAGCGGCAAACATGCCGTATTCCAGCCATTTCTTCTTGGTCAGCAATGCAATCGCTGCCAATGCAATGGCGATTTGCAGCACCGTGGTGGCCTGGGCCCAGCGGTGGT
Source organism: Polaromonas sp. (assembly GCA_043777795.1). Taxonomy (GTDB): domain Bacteria; phylum Pseudomonadota; class Gammaproteobacteria; order Burkholderiales; family Burkholderiaceae_C; genus JAAFIP01. Next base: position 19,396 of record JAYWHJ010000119.1, read on the forward strand.
GCTGGTGCATTTCAGCGTCGGATTTTTTGTCCCAGGTGGTGGCCTCTTGCTCTGTCCTTTTCGCATCGGCTTGGATCTCGCCTTTTTCTTTTTCGTAACGGTCAATCTTGGCTTGGTACTTGGCTTTGTCGGCCTCATTGGGTGTCAGGTCGCGCGACACCTCCGCCAGCGACTGCTTGGTGCTTTTGCTTTGAAAGTAGTTCCACTGGTTGGAAGCCTCGGTTTTCTTGATGGCAGCATTGTTTTTGTACAAACCCGCGTTGGCCTGCGTAGCGCCGCCCATATAGCCAAACATTGCGCCTACGGTGGCGATGATGGCGGTGAACAGCGCGATCTGGCTGGTAAAACTGCCACCGCCCACACCGCGGTGGGCATCGTCACTGCCCTCATGGTGCCCACCCTGCGCAGCATGCTCCAGCGCGTGGTCGTGCGGGCCGTGCACGTGAAATCCTTGTCCTGACATTCTTTGGGTCCTAAAGGTGATTGAAAAAAACGCGGGTCAGCCACGCACGCGCGTGACAAAGCTGTAGTGCAAACCGTTGCTCGATACATGCGACTGGCGCGCCGTCTCTCGCCAGTCGGCGTCAAATTGTGGGGCAAAACTGTCGCCTTCAATGTCGGCCTCGATTTCAGTGACCACCGCTTGGTGCGCCAGTGGCATGGCTTGGGCGTAGATTTGCGCGCCGCCGATGACCCATACGATTTCTGGTTTGCTGGCCAATTGCTCGCAAAATAATAGCGCATCACCCAAATCAAAGGCGCGCTGGGCACCGTTTTCATTCCAATCTGTCTGCCGAGTGAGGACAATATTGGTGCGCCCGGGCAGGGGCCTGAATTTGGCAGGTATGGAGTCCCAGGTTTTGCGGCCCATGATGACCGGGCAACCCAGGGTGGTACGTTTCAGATGCGCCAAATCCTCCGGTAAATGCCAAGGCATCGTGCCGTCTTTACCAATGACGCGGTTGCGGGCTTGCGCCCAGATAAGGTTGATTTGCATAGGGAGGAAAATGCTATGAACGGTGGTCGACTTGATCGATCAAATCGAATCCAAGCGAGTTTACAGGAGCCTTCTCAAAGTCCTGTTGCGCAGATGAAAAAAGCAGTCAGTAGGATGTTTTGATGTGCTTTTTCTCTCAAAGCCGAAGTGCTCAAGATCAGCTGAGCCATCCGGTGGCCAATGTCCACAGGGCCCTGGTGATCATCAGCAAGCCCACTGCGCGTGCCAAGGTTTTTTGGTTGCTCTCACCGTGCAGCAGCCAGTGGCGAAACTGCACTGCAGCCAGTACCACCGCGCCATCAATCAAACACTGCGCCAGCGCACCAAGCAGCCAAAGAATCAGCGACTGCACAGCGAGGGAGCCATAGTGTGGCTTGAGGAACTGTGGAAACACGGCGATCATAAAGACATAGGCTTTGGGATTGAGCAGGCAGGTGGACATGGCGCGCACGAAGGTACGCCAGGCAGTTTGCTGCGGTTGCTCAGCCAGCTCGCCCAAGGCACCGGGCGAGCGCAGCATGTTGTAACCCATCCAGGCAATGTACAACGCGCCCGCCAGCAGCAAACCGTACATGGAAACCAAACGTTACGGCGATGACCGTCAACGTGGGCTGTTTTACTTAAAAAAGGCCGGGCTAAAGCGTCAAGCCAGTGACCAGCAAGAGAACAGAATTACACCGCCACGGGCGCTTTGATAGCTGCGTGGCACTGGTAGTCCAGCATCACAAACTCCTCAAACTGGTAGTCAAAAATCGACGCGGGCTTGCGTTTGATGTGCAGTTGGGGATAAGGGTAGGGTGCGCGGCTCAGTTGCAAATCCACCTGTTCGTGGTGGTTGCTGTAAATATGGCAGTCGCCGCCCGTCCAGACAAAGTCGCCCACGTCCAGGTCGCACTGCTGGGCCACCATGTGGGTGAGCAGGGCGTAGCTGGCGATGTTGAAGGGCACACCCAGGAAGATGTCGGCGCTGCGCTGGTACAGCTGGCAGCTGAGTTGCCCTTTGCCACCTGGCTCAGTAGCAGGTGCCACGTAGAACTGGAAGAACGCGTGGCAAGGCATGAGGGCCATCTTGGACAGATCGGCCACGTTCCAGGCGCTGACGATAATGCGGCGGGAATCCGGGTTGGCCTTGAGGGTTTTGATGACTTCGCTGATTTGGTCAATGTGCCCGCCATCCGGCGTGGGCCAGCTGCGCCACTGCACGCCGTACACGGGGCCCAAGTCGCCATTGGGCTTGGCCCATTCGTTCCAGATCGTCACGCCGCGCTCGGTTAGCCAGTTGTTGTTGGACGAGCCGGTGAGGAACCACAACAGCTCTTGGATGATGGATTTGAGGTGCACCTTTTTGGTGGTAACCAGCGGGAAGCCTTGCTGGAGGTCAAAGCGCATCTGGTAGCCAAACACGCTCTTGGTGCCGGTGCCAGTGCGGTCAGACTTAGCCGCACCGCGCTCGTAGACGTGGCGCATGAAGGTTTCGTATTGGTTGGACTCAGCGTTTGACATGGTGTGAATATAGATTTGAGTAATCGTCAATGATTTAGCAGCCGCCCAAAAGCGTATCGAGCGCAGACCTAACTACACTGGCTTGCGATGCCAGGCGCGCAACAGGTTGTTTTAACAGATGGGCCGGAAAAGCGCCCATTGCCGTAGTGTCCAGCAACACCGACTTACCCTCGATGTCAAAAATCGGGTTCAAGTCGCGCAGCGGTTTACCCACTGTTTGCCTGTCGCGCATGGGCACCACCATCCGTGTGGCAACAGCATCAATGTAGCTGTTTTGCACGTCCAGCAAGTAGGGTATCGTCTTGCGCAGCGCAGGGTCGGGGTGCGCGTAAACGTCGTAGTGGGCCATGGCTGTTTGCTTACTTAAAAGGTACGGTATTTTTCGAGCGGCAGGCCTTCTTTGGCAATGCGCACGTTGTATTCATCAATCGCCTCGCGGTTGTCCTCGCGCCAGCGTTTCCAGTAGCGGCGCTTGACCTCTTCGTCCAGCCATGCATCGACAGTTTGCGACAGGCTAATGCCAGGCTCCGTGGCCATGTCCACGGTTTTAGATGTGAGGGACAGGTTAGTGGCCCGCTTGGTGGGGGCGGCGCCGTCAGTCTTGGATAGCAGCATGGGGCACTCCTATCGAGCATGGTTTGTGCGCATATTTTACAGACATGCGGGCGAGTTGCAGGTGCTCCATCGCTGGAGACAAACCAAGAAACTGCATAAATCCCCTGCAACAATGAATCTACAGCACCCGCCCAGGGTTCAACATCCCCTGCGGATCCAGCGCGGCCTTTACCGCACGCATCATGTCCAGCGCCACTTTAGATTTGTAATGCGGCAACTCATCGCGCTTCAAACTGCCAATGCCATGCTCCGCGCTGATGCTGCCGCCATGCGCCAGCACGCTGTCAAACACCAGCTTGTTCACGCCCGCCTCCTGCGTTTGTAAAAACGCCTTGCCGTCCGCGCCTGCGGGGCACTGCACGTTGTAATGCAAATTGCCATCGCCCAGATGGCCAAAGTTGACCAGGCGCACACCGGGGATGGCCGCGCGCAGCAGCGCATCGGTTACCGCTGCAAACTCGGGGATGCGCGATACGGGAATGGAAATGTCGTGCTTGATATTGAGCCCTTCCTCGGCCTGCGCCAAGGGAATGCATTCGCGAATATGCCACAGCGCCTTGGCCTGCGCTTGTGTTTGGGCCACCACCGCGTCGGTAATGATGCCCGCCTCCAGCGCCGCCTCCATCAGGTGGTCAAAGCGCTCTCGCGCATGCTGCTCGCTCTCAAAATCGCTGTTCTCCAGCACCACGCAAAACGGTGCGGTGTCCCACAGCGGCACACGCTGCTGCGGGAAATGCTTGACGACGAGAGACAAGGCAAACTGCCCCATCACCTCAAAACCCGTCAGCCCACTGGCCAAGTGCTTTTGCGCCAGGCCCAGCAGTTTGACCGCATGCTCCAGCGACGGCAGGCTGGCCCAGGCCGTCAGGCTGGCCACGGGCAGGGGATAGAGTTTCATGGTGGCAGCGGTAATGATGCCCAGCGTGCCTTCGCTGCCAATCATCAGATTGCGCAGGTCGTAGCCCGTGTTGTCCTTACGCAGGCCTGAGAGGCCGCTCCACACCTCGCCTTGGGCGTTGACCACCTCAAGCCCCAGGCACAGGTCGCGCGTATTGCCGTAGCGCAGCACTTGGGTGCCGCCCGCGTTGGTGCCCAGGTTACCGCCAATGGTGCAACTGCCCTCGGCGGCCAGGCTCAGGGGGAATAAAAAGCCCGCGCTATTTGCTGCATCTTGCAGGTTTTGCAAAATGCAGCCAGCCTCCACCGTCACCGCCATATTGCCTGTGTCGATGCTGCGCACCGCGTTCATGCGTTGCAGGCTCAGCACCACCTGCTGGCCTGTGGCATCAGGTACACCGCCCACCACCATGCCGGTGTTGCCGCCTTGGGGCACGATGCTGACAGGGTTGCCCGCCGCGCGCGCTGCCGCGCAGGCTTTGACCACATCTGCGACTTGCTGGGTAGTAGCTGGCCGCACCACGGCCAAAGCCTTGCCATGCATGCGCTTGCGCCAGTCTTGTTCATACTGGCTCAAGTCGCCCTCGGTGAGCACATGGGCTGGGCCAACGATGGTGCGTAGAGCGGTGATCAGGTCATTCATATTCGCTATATTTTAAATAGCTGCTCCCGCGATATTCTATTGGGCTGCAGGCTTATTGTGTGCCAAACGCAGGCGTACATGCAGCGCGCAGGCGGCAAACAGGGTGCAGCACAGGAATACCTCGATCATGGCGTAGTAGTTACTGGGCGCTTTATCGCTCCAGGCGCGTACCACGCCTTCGGTGAAGTACAGCCACACCATCAGGCTGACCCAACGGTAGGTGTACATCTTGTTTTTGAGCAAGCCGGCCAGCGGAAAGCACAGGGGCAGCACTTTGAGTGCCAGCAGGGTGCCGCCTGGGCGCAGGGGGGCTAGCACCAGTTCCCAGGCCAGGCCTAGCACGATGAGGCTGAGTACACTGCCGACGGCGAGCCAGCGGGTCATTTCTACGGAGTTTTTCATTCTTGGGGTCAGATCCATTGCAGGTTTTGGATGGCATGATACCGGCATGGATGCATCATCGCGAACAATAGGCTCTTTTATTCGCCAAAAGGCTCGGCAGGCAGCCGCTTTGGCCGCAGAGCTGCTGGCCACGCTCAAGGTTTTTCCGTGGCGTAACACGGCGGTGGTGCTGCGCGAGCGCTTCAGGGAAGACCATATGGGCCTGACCGCCAGCAGCTTGACCTTCACCACCATGATTGCTTTGGTGCCACTGTTCACCGTCGTCTTGGCCGTGTTCACCGCGTTTCCCATGTTTGCCAAAATGCAAGGCGTGTTGCAGCAGTGGCTGGTGGAGAGCTTGATTCCTGACAACATTGCCCGCAATGTGCTGGGCTACCTTACCCAGTTTGCAAGCAAGGCTTCGCGCCTGGGGGCGCTGGGCTTTGCGCTGTTGCTGGCCTCTGCGCTGGCTTTGATTTTGACGATTGACCGTACCTTGAACAATATTTGGCGGGTCAAGCGCCCGCGATCGTTCACCCAGCGCGTGCTGGTGTATTGGGCTGTCATCACGCTGGGGCCGCTGCTGCTGGCGGCGAGTTTGACGATCACCTCGTTTGTGGTGTCTGCCTCGCAGGGGGTCGTAGATGTGATGCCGGGCGGCGTGCGGTTTTTGCTAGGTGCCGTGCAGTTTGCCATGGTGTCAGGCGGCATGGCGGCGCTGTTTCGCTTTGTGCCCAATACCCATGTGAAGTGGGCCCATGCGTGGACAGGCGCTGTCTTTGTAGCGCTGGGCTTTGAGGCTGCCAAGAAGTTGCTGGCCATTTACCTGGCCAGTGTGCCCGCGTATTCTGCCGTCTACGGTGCATTTGCCACCGCGCCTATTTTGCTGCTGTGGATCTACATTGCCTGGGTCATCGTGCTGCTGGGCGCGGTGATAGCGGCGTATTTGCCCAGCTTGCTGCAGGGCATCACGCGCCGTGGCGGCGGGCCGGGGTGGCCGTTTCAGTTGGCCGTGGAGGTTCTGCAGCAACTGCATGTGGTGCGCAACGACGATATGAGGGGCTTGACCTTGGCCAGCTTGACTGGGCGCCTGAAGGTGGATGACTTGCAGCTGGAAACCCCGGTAGAGGCGCTGCTCAAGCTCGATTGGATCGGCCAACTGGACACCACCACAGGTGAGCCCGCGCGCTACGTGCTGCTGGCCAATCCAGATACTACGCTGCTCATGCCCTTGGCCAACTTGCTGCTACTGCAGCCTGCCAAAAGCCTGGATTTTATGCGGCAAACAGGGTTGCATCCCAATGGAATATTGCGGGAAGCGCTATAAAAAGAGAAGCTTAAAGAGGACTTGCCCGTGCAGCACTTAAGGCTGCGTCGTCCATTTACACCTCGCCACCAAACTTCTTGATCAAGTTGGCAATGTATTTGTCCACCAGTTTTTCAAACTCGCTTTGCACCACCGGGCCGACGATCATTTTCATCAAGCCGGGCAGGGGGACATCCACCACGCCTTTGATTTGCAGGGCTATGGCAGTGGATTTTTTGTTGTCGGTGATCTTCCAGTTGCCGCCTACCTGGGCGTTGCCCACGCCTTTGACGGGGGTCCACACCACGGTACCTTTGGCTTTGTCGCTTTTGTATTTGCTGGCGTAGACGGTTTGGATGTTGACCTGCACGGTGCCTACCTTTTCCATCTCCCATTTGTACACGCCATCGCCCATATCGGTGAGTTTCTCTACTTTGGGGAAGTGGCTGACCGAGGTGGGCACGTCAGACAGCACGGCAAACACATCGGCCGATTTGGCTTTGACTTCAAACTCGTATGCTAAATCGATATCTACGCTAATGGCCATGGTGGTTCCTTGTTAATTGACGGTGACTGCCAAGGCGCTAGCGTATCAAGTTTTGCGCTGTGCGGCAACAGAGATTGTCTGTAGTGAAGCTGCTTGGGTGTTCGAGCAGGTTGGCAGGAGGCTTCGGTAGCGTAGGCAGCAAGGCCATGCCTGTGCTCGCTCTGGCACTTGGACTGCACAGCTGCGCGGCTGTTCTCTGGCCTTCGGCCTCCCCGTTACGCCGCTGCGCTGTGCATACCAATCGGCAAAGCTGCGTACTTGTTTGGTTGGGGCGCCACGGTCTGTCGCCGACCAGATCCCCTACCAAAGCGGCCAATCTCACTACTCCAATACGACTATGAGACCAAAGCCCGTAAAATATTGCGAGAGCAGCTATTGAATGTGTAGTGATTGACCTCCCCAACGGATGCCCACCAACCGCATCCCAAGGCAGTCCGCAAACCCAAGCAGCTACCTACCTACTGCAAATCACATCGACCAAAAAATGCATACCCACCCTCCCACAATTGACTCAACAGGTATGTGCCTATGACCGCCAAGTGCGTCATGGTGCTGGGCACCAGCAGCGGAGCTGGCAAAAGCTGGCTTACTACTGCGCTTTGCCGGTGGTACGCCCAGCGCGGCTACAAGGTAGCGCCCTTTAAAGCGCAAAACATGAGCAACAACGCGCGGGTGGTAGAGGGCCCCAATGGCACCTTTGGCGAGATCGGCAGTGCGCAGTACTTTCAGGCACTGGCGGCAACAGCGGTGCCCGATGTGCGCATGAACCCGGTGCTGCTCAAACCTGAGGCCGACACCCACAGCCAAGTGGTGCTCTTGGGCCAGGTCAGCCCTGCGCTGACCGCTATGCCTTGGCGTACGCGCAGCCAGCATGTGTGGCCGGCTATCGCCCAGTCGCTCGATGACTTGCGCAGCGAAAACGACGTCGTGGTGATCGAAGGCGCAGGCTCGCCCGCCGAGATCAATCTGCACAGCAGCGACATCGTCAACATGCGCGTGGCCCGCCATGCCCAGGCGCGCTGTTTGCTGATAACCGACATCGACCGGGGCGGTGCCTTTGCCCATCTGTACGGCACCTGGGCGCTGCTGCCTGCCGAAGAGCAAGCGCTGATTACAGGCTTTGTGCTCAATAAATTTCGCGGTGATGCGGCCTTGCTGGCACCGGCACCGCAGATGCTGCAAGAGCGCACCGGCATTCCCACGGTCGCCACACTGCCTATGTGGTGGAACCACGGCCTGCCCGAAGAGGATGGCGTGTTTGACCAGCGCACCCATGCTACGGGCCGTGTGCACACCACCATTGCCGTAGTGGCCTATCCGCGCATCAGCAATCTGGACGAGTTTCAAGCCCTGAAAAAAATCGATGGCGTGCGCTTGGTGTGGGCCCGCAGCCCGGCTGATCTGGCCAATGCCGATTGGATGATCTTGCCAGGCTCCAAGCACACCAGCAGCGACTTGGCGTGGCTGCGCGCCACCAAAATAGATGCCAGCATTGCCGCCCATGCAGCGCGCGGCGGACGGGTGTTGGGTATTTGCGGTGGTCTGCAAATGCTGGGCGAGGCACTGATTGACCCGTTCGGCATTGATGGCAATGCTCCTGGCCTTGGCTTGTTGCCGCTGGTCACCCAGTTTGCACAGACTAAGACCGTGCGTCACACTACAGCGCAGTTTGCCGCACTGAGCGGCGCTTGGGCCGCGCTCAGCGCGGTCAATGTGAAGGGTTACGAAATTCACCATGGCGTGACGTCAGTGCGAGCGGATCTATTTGCTGGTGTGGCAAAGCCCAGCGCAGTTTTACCGCCAAGTCT
>JAYWHJ010000120.1:0-28070 GCA_043777795.1 Polaromonas sp.
CCAACGGAGAAATCATCAAAAACGTCTATACCGGAATGCGGTGCAGTTATGAAGTGGGAGCTCCACTGGTGATGCGGGTACGCTTTGAGAGTGGTCGAGTCGTTGAGGTATTGACAGATGGCCGTGAACGTAACTCCCCAGTAGCCAGCGCCAAGGGTGAAGTCAATCTGCTCTCAAAACACGTGATTCGCGCGGACTGGGGTCGTCAAAGACTACGGTATTTCCATCCAGCTAAAACTACTGAAGAAACCTCTAAAGAATGGGATGACACCAAACGCTAAATCTTGTAACTTCATGGCGCAAGCAACAGAACCAATACTTGGCTAGGCACAATACGCACACCTGGACAGTTCGTGCTGTTTTGCAAAGCAACACTGGTCATGCGAGTTGCAGGCATTCCTAAAAACAAGACTGTAAACGCGCCAGTCAAGTGGCGACTAGGCCCCATCACTGTGGCTGATGCGACCCCTGTAGCCAAACCCGCGTTGTCCCCATTGGTCATGGGTATGGTGGTGCCCATGTTGTGCGCAGGCATCCCCATGATCAAGATGGTGGGGCAATTGGGAATGGCCATCGGCCCCATCGCAATATTGGGGTATGGGATAGGGATTGGAGCAGGTGACGGCGGCACTGGGGTCAGACAGACATCTGGGAACCCCATGTCCATGCCCATCATTTGGCAGTTTGCGAACATGGGAGCCTTTTATCCAAAGTGTATTTGTGCGCCGCGGGCTTTGACGAGCTGCGCGCCACTTACCAAGGTATGCTCAGCATCCAGGCGCATCAATTGCTGCGCCTCGCATTCGATATGGGTAGCACTTACCCGGTCAACCCCTTCGGTAGTACGCAAGTAGTGCTTACTGTAGTGGTTGACTCTTTCCATAACAGTAGACATCACTGACCCCACTACCTTGATTGCTGTGCCAACAAGTCGCAATTGTTTTCCCACGACTTCTACAGAATCAGCGGCCACATGGGCTGCTTTAGATGCAACATGTAATTGCTCGCTACGTAGCTTCAGTGTGCTGGCCTCGATCTGCAACCCACCTTCAAGCACTTGCAAGCTGGTGTTGCCGGTGCAGCTAAGCACATTACTCACGCCTTCTTCTCGATGCAATACCGCTACGATCCACACCTCATCTGGCGCCACCCTTAAGCAGGCTACGCTGTCACCGTCTGCTGGTTCCAGCAGGCAACTTACTGCACGTTTGGCGCGTGCATGGTATCCGCCGCTGCTAATTTTCAGACCGCTTTCACCACTTGATTGGACGATTCCAACGCACCACTCCCCTAGGGTTGGGCCTGATTTCTGCCTTTTTTCAGTACCTCCAGTTTGCTGCGCAGTAGATGCTTCAGTCACATAGTTCATCGTCGTTCTCCTGTAAGTTCATTTCAGATTGCTCAATAGCTCACACCGATATTGGCCGCCAACGTTCAGCCTCGGCAACATCAGGATCAGTTTCCAGCGCACGCGCTCTGTCCGTCATATGAGTTTCGTGCGTGCTTGTGCCATGCAGGCAGGTGCGCAACATGGTTGCTTGGCGCAAGTCAGCCCTATCCAACTTTGCGTGGCGAAAATCTGCATAAGTGAGCTCGGTGCTTCGAAAATCTCCCCCTGCTACATTGGCGCCTGCAAAATGGGTTTGGTACAGATCGGCACCGTTGAACAGCGCTCCTGGTAGCTGCGCTGCGGTAAACAAGGCTTGGCGTAGTTTGGCGCCGGTGAAATCTACAGGCTGGTCAGCCGCAGCCTCGCAAAAAATAGACAAAGGCGCTTGCACCCCACAAAAACGCGCACCATCGATCTTTGCACTCTGAAAATTACACTGAGGCATTACGACATTGGTAAAGTTTGCACCGGAGAGGTCGGTTGACGCAAACATGCACTTCTCTAGCGTTAGCCCTTGAAAAGACATACCTCTTAAAGAAGTTTTAAAAAATATGGCGCGTAACATCTTGGATTGCAACCAAGTAAGGCCCGTTAAGTCGCACTCCAATACGCTGGTCTGGCACCAGTTGGCTTGGTCAGCATTCACTTCAACCATGCTACAAGCCGTTAAGACCGCCGCGTCCAAGTCTGCGCCCTTCAAACTGGCATGGTCAAGTTTAGTTTTGGAAAGCGTAGCCATACTCAGCCGCGCACCGTTAAATTTTGCATGGCTGGCATCGCACTCCGAGAATACTGCTGAATGCAAAATAGCGTTTTCAAAGTTTGCTTTATCCAATTGGCAACGATTAAAGACTGTGCGGCGCAGCAAAGCACCAGTGAACATAGCCCCACGCAAGTCACAACCGTCAAAAACCGTCTCACGCAAGTCAGACTCACAGAAATCAGCTTCTGAGAAATTGACGCTACTGAACGTCCCGCCGCCCAAAGAGGTACGGGCGTATTGCCCCTTACGAAAATCACGTTTTTCAAAGGTCTCGCCCACGGAAACCGCGAGAGACAAGAGTTCGGGGCTCATGGTGTTTTAGCCTGCTGCTGCGGGGTTAGTCGTGGCCACGTGCGCGCGCGCTTAAGCAGCGCGCCATCCAATTGCACATCACCATCCAAGCGAACTCTGCTCATATCTGCGGCAAACAGATTGCAGTTGCGCATATCTGCACCACGCAAATCTGCATGCTGAAGTATGGCCTCTTGAAAGTTTGCCCCTGCCAGCAACCCCCCTTTGACAGTAGTCTTGCGCAGCAATGCGCCCTTTACTGACGCCAGCCGCCAGTCGGAGGTATTTGCTTTTGCATCACTTAAATTGGCACCGTCCAATATGGTCTTGACCATACGTATCTTTGTCATGTCCGCAGCGCCAAAGTTGCAAGCGGCAAAGTTTGCATCGCTCAGATTGGCTCCCACCAAAGTACAGTCTTTGACCAGTATGGCACCCTGTGCGTTAGCCGACTGTAGCAAGGCCCCATCTAGCTTGCAAGTTATGAAGGTAGCCCGACTGAGGTTGGCCCCGCGTAAATCAACGGCACTGATGTTGCACTCTATAAAGTTACAACCTGATAAATCGGCCTCGGCGAGTACGATGCCCCGCAAATCCAATTTATAGAAGGTTTGGCCAGATGCTTTGACCCCCGACCAGTTGGCCTTGCCCCAAGTCGTGTCCAACAACATAGCGCCACTAACGGTTGCGCTGCGCAGTTGGGTGTCTGCGAACATGCAGTGCATTAGCGTGGCATTGCTGAAATCTGCTTTATCAAAGATGGCACCCTTCAATTGGGCTTTACCCAAATTGGCGCCCATAAACATGCTGCCCACAGCAACAGTTTCCGTGAGATGGGCGTGCGCTAGAACCGCTTGAAAAAAATTTGCATTGGACACATTTGATTTACTGAAATTGACGCTTTCTAGCCATGCGCCAGAAAAATTCGCGTCCCTCAAATCAAGTCCAGAGAAATCAGCACCCGTGAAGTCAAGCCCCGCAAAGAAACGCATGCCTTTAGACAAGGCTTTTGCCATTTCATTGCGCAAAGCAGCAGCCTCTGCCGCGGGCATGGGGTGCGCGGCGGGCTGTTGATGGGCTGATTGCAAATACCCCAATCGCTCGGCGCTGTCTTTTTGGATCAATTTTTGGTAGACCTCGTACTCTTGCGCGGTGGTCATCTTATTGAACTCAAGAAGCTGTTGTAGGTGGGATTCAGCGCGGTAGGTAGGCGGGCCTCGATGCTGCAATTGCGCCATATCGACTTTGTTGTCTTCGGCAAACTTTAGCGCATTCTCTAGCTGGGTCACGACATCGTCCAAAGCTTGCCATTGCTGTTTCTTGGCCTCTAACATCTGCTTTTCGACGTAGGCAGCCAACTCGTCACCTTGAGGCACTACTTCTCTGGGCGGCATTTTAATGCCCAGGGCGTCGGGGTCTTGCCCTGTAGCGCGCACTTGTTCCCGCGCCATTTCTACATCGATTTGGGCGCGCCGGTATTGCACCTCTCCCTGTAGCCCGTCCATTTCAAACACTTTTTTGGCATCCTCAAACTCAGGATCGGTAGCATTGATACCTTTGGGCAGTAGATCGCTGTCACGCAAACTGTGGATCGCGCCCATTTTGGGGTCTGCACGTTGTGCCATCACGCGGGTGTAGTGCTCGTCAGTTTTCACTTCACCCAATCGTTCCACCGCCCCCATCAGTCCTTCTACATCGGAGCCATCATCCGTGCCCACCTCTGCCAGGCCATGGAACAATAAAATGCACCGCTCTGCGTGCGGAAAGAACCATACGGTGGTCAGCCGCAAAGGCACTTCTTTCAATTTGGTGCCGCCAGAGGCAAGGCTATAGGTGGCAAACACACGGGTGCGCAAACCGGGCAGGCTACCTTCTATGTGCGAGCGCGTAGGGTGCAAATTTTCTAAGGTAAAAGGCTCATCGCCGCGCAAAGGCTTGTCCAGCCATTGGTCTTGCGGGGCCAGATTAAAGTACCGCCAATCCAGGTCTGGCGCGTAGCCGGGGGAGTGTTCTTTGAGGTAGCTGGCATCGTAGGTTCCACGGTGCTTTACACGCTGCGGGTGCATGATGTCCAGCAGGCCAAAGCCCGCAGGCTCCACCGCTTGGTTTGGTTTCAATATTCTGTCACGGGGCAGCTCCATATTGGGCAACCAGCATAGCCCGTCTACCGTAGCACGGCCCCTGCCAGCTGGATTGGCAGCAAAATCTGCGCCGCCGTAGGCGCGATCCCAAGATAATGGTATTTTTTCAAAAGCCTTAGCTTCGGTAGGCTTGGTTCCTTCCCAGTAACGCTCGCCAAACACTAACACCGCTTTCTCTTTATCCCCAAGTTTTACTTTCACTGCACAGGCGTTGGGTCTATCCTTAGTGGGGTAGGCGTGGCCATGCACCAAAAATTCTGGCGTCAGCTTAGATGCGCCCTCATCAATCATGGGCGTTGCCATCTCCTTTGCAAGAAAGTTCCACATCGACTGCTCGCCCCATATCGCACCTTTGTCACCTTGGGCAAAGGGCACGTGCAGGCAGCCAGTGATGCACAAACCAAAGCGTTTGCGGTATTCAATGGGCCGGGTCATCAGGCTCAGTGCCTGGGGTTTGATCACTTGCACGTTAAAGCACAGCTCTATGGGTTGGGAGTACGCGGTGTCACTGCGCTGGTTTGTTTTTGACTGTCAGCTTCCGGTGCTAGTTGCGTAGGCTCTCCATCCAACATTTGTGCGCCTATACCTATAGTCGCAACCGCTAGGCCTGACGCTACTGCACCTTGTGGTCCAGCAACTAAGCCTACAGCTGCTGCTTCGCCAACTCCATTCAATGTTTGACTACGTCTAGCAGCAATCCGCCCTAAACTTGATAATCTTCCAGCAAGTCCATGTAGGCCTTCTGCTTCAGCTTCTTGGGCTGCTGCTTCCAGTGCTAGTTGCGCATCCTCATATTGCTTCAACGTGGCTCTGACATCTAAAAAACCAAGTGCCGAACTAACAGCTCCCCCGACTACTGCGAAAACACCTGCTGCGATAGCCGCGCCTGATCCAGCGCCTGGGACGATAATCTTGATCCCATCTTGCTCTATGGATACTGGTATGGCAGCAATTTCTAGTGCGCCTACACTGCTAAGTTTGAGCGCAAGAGAATTTTCTAGATGCAATCCCGCCACATTTGAAATGTCCAGTCCTAGCGCGTTACTCATGTTAATACCCATGAAGGTAGAGCGATTCATACCCATATTGGCTTCACTATTACTTCCGATGTAGCCACTGCTGTTAGAGCCCAATACTGTGGTGTTGGATCCAACAGAGGTCGCATTAATGTTGCCAACCGACATCATTGCAATATCTGTGTTGCTAACCATCTTCACAGCATTGGCCATAATTGAAAACTCACCATCCGCAATGTCTTTACGCGAGCCAGCATGGATTTTCAATAATCCAGTTGACGTGGTGGTGGTATCGCCGGTGACGCTGGTTGTTTGCCCACTGGTCACGCCAATAGTCTGCGTACCATTCACTGATACTGATTGTGGACCCACCACAGTAGTGGTTTGTCCTCCAAAAAGTATATTTGCTTGAAGTCCCAATACCTCAGTAGTCTGCCCACCAGGACCTATCGAGTTGAATTGCATCATTCCTACGCTATTAGTCTGGGAAAGGTTAACTGAGTTGTTTTGATTCATCACTACGGCAGTCGTCTGATCTTTTTCTACTGTCCACTTCTCATTGCCGCGAACCAAAGCAGTACGGTCATTGTCGACGGTAAGGCTCTGGTCGTGTCCTACTGAAGTGGAGTCATTTGCCTCGACCGAGCGCGACATATTGCGCTCAGCGTGGATATTGATATTCTCGGCCCCCTTCTTGTCTTCAAACATGATCTCGTTGTAGTTGACGGGCGTGCCGCCGGGCGAGGATCGCGTTTTAAAGCCGCTTTGCGTGCCTGATTTGTAGGGTATCGGCTGTTCGTCGTTATAAACACGGCCAGTGATAATGGGCCTATCTGGGTCACCATTCAAGAAATCGACAATCACTTCTTGCCCAATGCGCGGCGTAAAGTATGCCCCCCAGCCTTTGCCCGCCATAGGCTGCGACACCCGAACCCAAGCGGTAGATTTATCGTCATTGGTGCCATACCTATCCCAGTGGAACTGCACTTTTACCCTGCCAAAGTCATCCACATCAATCTCTTTGCCCGCAGCGCCCACCACAATGGCAGACTGTGGCCCAGGCATCACCACATTGGGCGTGAGCCGGGCAGGGCGGTAGGGTTGCTCTGCGGGCAGCACGGTAATCAAAAATGTACTGGTGCCGCGCAAGCCGGTGCGCAGGGTGGGCGTGGTCTCCACAATATGTTCAATCGTGTCCAGCGTTTGCACATTGATGGCATCGTCGTTCAATGCCTCGTGCAGTACCTTCATGATGGATACGCTGGGTGTCTTGCTGGTAACGCCCTCGTAGCCCGGATGGCTCATCACAAAAGTGCAGCCCGCTATCAGGTAGTCACCATCACACAGGCCATCGGGGTCGCCCTCAAAGGTAAAGTTGCTGCCTGCGGCTACGTCCGGCCAGCCTGTGACGGCCCAGTAGCGCTGGCGGCGTGCCGCCAGCTCATCACCGCGAATTTTGGCACTCGTCTCGGCATCCTCACCGTTAAAGTAGCCGGCAGGTGACTCAAACATTTCAAAGTCAGCCAAGTCGTGCTCTTCAGCGGCGTTGATTTTGGCGCCCAGTTTTTTGCGAATGGTCTTAAAGTTGCTATCAGACCCTGCGTGGTGACCGGTGTCCAGCCTGTCACCACTTACCCAGCGCACTATCTCGTTAAACCGGCCGTCGCCCAGGCCATCTTTTGCGTAGCGCAGCTTGTTGGCCGCTGGCAGCTCGGCGTGGGCTATGTCGCTGCTGTCAGAGAAATACATGGTGCCCGGTTTGTCGTGGCCGTCAAACCAGTAGTAAATACCTTCGTCTTCCAGCAAATGGGATAAAAACTGGTAGTCATTCTCAGCATGCTGTACACAGTAGCGGCGCGGTTTGTGTTTGCCCGTCACGTTGTCAATATTGGTCTTTTTAAAGCGCTTGATCGGGCTGTCCTCAAACACCGCGTCCGCTACCTCCATGACCGGTTTGTCCTGGTAAATACGTGAGTTAGTGCGCCGCGTAAGCAGCCAAAACCACGACCGCAGGCTAATGTGGTACTGAAAATACCGGTTGCCCACCTGCCCACCCCGAACCATGCGCACCGCATGCCCTTGGAAATGCCGCTCATGGGCTTCACTGTCAGCATTCATAAAGTAGGCGCCCACATTAAACGCCTTGCCCAATATGTCTTTAGGCAGAATATGCTGGTTTCTAGACAGCACCGTCAGCTCGTAAAACGACGGGCGTGACAGCCCCTCGTGGCCAACGATGCTCCAAAACATAAGATCGGCGTTAACGGGAGAGTCGCTTTTGATGTCAAAGGCAGTGTCAGCCATAGTGTGTCTCGTTTACCTACTGCTTTGAAGACGAACGGCTGGGGCGATATTCAAACGGGGCACTGGCTGCTGGCTGGCTCCGGTCGATTGTGCATTTGCTCAACAGCGATGCTTGGCGCAGGCGAGTGTGGGGCCGCACTTACTTTGGGTGTTAAAGCTTAAATCGCTGATTTTTTGTAAATTTGTGCGCTATATATTAAATAGCTTCTCCCGCAATATTCTATTGGGCTAGAGGCCGATTAGCTTCTTAAAATGGTGCCAAAAGCACCTGGACAGGCAGTAGCTGGTCTGTTTTCAGCTGTCCAAACGGTTTTGCGACCTCCAAGCAGCGTTTTTGAGCCAAATTTAAGGTGCTAATCGGCCTGTAGCTCAATGAAATATTGCGGGAGCTGCTATGAAGGTAATAGCGTTTGGGAGCGGTAAGCGGGCAGTTTAAGGCACGCTAAACCACAGCCACGCCGCCACAGCCGAGAAGATGCCACCAATCAACAGCCAAGTCTTAGCCTGCGGCACCATGCGCCCCGCGCCAAGCCAGCGCGCCGTGCCCAGTGCCAAAAACACCGGGCCCAGCACCGCAAAGATCAGCTTGGTATCAACAGGTGGCATGCATCACCCCCGTTAAGCCACCATCTGCGCCAGCAGCCGCTGCTGCCGCCAGGCAGGTGCAGCGCAGTTAAACAGCGATGTACCCGGCTTTAGCAGGCACAGGTAAACGGCAGCCGCCATCCGCTGGCGCTGAAAGCCGTGCTTCAGCACATCCAGGCAATGCGCTGTTGACGGCGGCTCACCCATAAAGTAGCGTGTACCGGGCGCAAAGCGCTGGCCATTGGCCTGCCACCAGCTGCTTATCTTCTTCACATCAGGCCAAGGCAAACCATCGTCCTCGTCCATAGCCACGTTGTCATCGTTCGGGTCATCATTAGGCCCAAAGTCCACCCCTTCAGGCGGCTTGCGCTCCAGGTCAATGTAGGCCAAGTCCAGCCCGGTGATATAGCTAAACGACTCGCCTGCCAAGCGGCTGAGTTTGAAGTCTTGCATCTGCTGGATAAGCCACGGCACATAGTACGGGTCACCAGCGGTGCCGATGCCTTGGATTAGCAGACGAGTGCCTGTTGGGTCTTGCGTGAGGGCCTTGAGGGTAGCGTGCGCATCCGCTTGCGATTGCAGCTTGAGCAACAGCCTCAGCGCACCACTGCGCCAAGGCCCGGGTGCCGATGCAACACGATGCAACGCAGAAACCGACGCACCACGATTGCCGAGCAAAACACCTGCACGCGCAGCCTGGTAGGCGCAATCAGTGCTTTCGTCTGTCAAGGCATCGGTGCAAGCAGGTAAATGATCGACCAGGCCTAGATCAGCCATAACACGGAGGGCACGTGCACGCACGGCAACATCGTCATCTCTTATTGCAGCACCGACGACCATGGTGCCAGGATCAACTTGGTGCATCCCACAAGCAGCCAGCCCAACCTGCCGTCGCAGCGGACTAGGGGATTCAAGGAACGCCTTGGTAATGCCGCGCAGACTGGCAGCAGCAACCCATCCGAAGGCGGAGATCACGCCGGGCAAGCTGTCGGGCGCAGCTTCGGCAATGGTTAAAAGCTTGTCAAGGTCAAGCACATCGCGGTCTTCGATGGCGCGTACTGTTGCAGTAAAGGCTTCACTCCGGCCCTGGCGTTCAAGCGCAGCCGCAGCCAGCTTAGACCCATATTCCCCAGCGACGGCAAGACCGTCAAGATGTGCCGCCAGCCGGTCGTCAAGCCTGCCCAGCTGGTGCAGCTTGACGTGCGGCGCAGAGACCAGGTAGGTGCGCGTATTCTGCAGGACGGCCACATCGTCGGCATGCTGTTGAACCACAACCGGGGTAGGGACTCGAATGGTGATCGTCATGCTTGGGAATCCATAGGTAGGCGACGGTTGGGTAGGTGGCAAACTTCAATTTGAACATCTGCCGTATCTATCTAAGATAATTTTGAGAGTCTTCACTCACAGCCGCATCAACCCAGATTTCCTTTAGCTCGTTCGAGGCGGACGATTGACACCAAATTTAACCTGCAAATCAAACAGTTTGGTTTGATTCCACAGGCCCAGCAACCACAGGTTGACCCATAAGGCTCGCGTTTTGAACGCGCCAACAAGCTTTGGTCAGCGGATTCAGACTAGGCGAGTCCACAGTGCGTCCCGCTTCACAAAGATGTCCTTAGTGCCGAGCGACACCAGTTCGCTGGAAGTCTCCAGTAAGTGAAGGCAGGTGGCTGGCTTGTCGACCAAGTTGGTGAAATCTGTGTCCTCGACCAAACCAGCCTCCTCGAGTTTCAATAGCGCGAAGTCCGTGCAAACGTAGATCTGGCCATTAAACTGGACGACGTCCTTGAGGTTTTCCTGACGCCCGGTTTCGACAAGTTCCCATTGATCGCGCCGTCCCTTAAGCATCAGGCCGTCGTGGCCGACTACGTACACAAGACCGTCGGGTGCGCAAGTCAATGACGTCAGGATCGCAGACGTAGGACTATCGGCCCGACGCCATTTGCCTTTATTGCACCACCAGATTTCGCCGCCCCATCCCACAGCGTACAACTCGGAGGCGCTGTACCCCGCAATCCCTTCGAAACCAACGACGTTAGGATCGTCCTTCAGCGGACCGGGACCAAACGAACTCCAATTGCCGGTGCTGATACGCTTGAGAGCAACACGATTCATGCCACACGCGAGAAACTCGCCGTCTACGGTCGTGATCCGGCGCAAGTTTCCTTTAAATCCGGCGATCTTGCCGACACTTTGCTTCGTTGACAAAGATTCGAGCTCCCAGTAGTCGCCATAAGGACTGATTCCGATGACGATCCGGCCTTGAGGCAGGTTGAACAATGCCATGGAGATCGCAGGCCATCCGACCGAAGTGTCGAACTTTCGAAATTGAGCCTCTGTGTCGACGTCCCTGAATCGAAAGAAGCTTGAGTTGGGCGTGTCCTCTGCCACCAGTGCGTCCAGCTCCTTGGCGAAATAAAAGAAGCCAGGCACCGCGGGGCAGCCCGACAGGAAAGTTGATCCTTGATGTTCCATTCGATTTCCTTTAATAGTTACTCGGCGACTTGCCCTGCAGTTTTATACGCGTCGTCGATCCGTCCTTTGGTTCCGTCGGACAACTGTTTGCTGTTCGACTCCCAATGCGTGACCTCAGTCTTCTTTTGCGCATCGGTCATCGATCCGTTGAGTTGAGCTTCGATGCATGCAGATTCGCACTCACACTGCGCCTCGGTAGCATCGGCACAAACCTTGTTGTACTGGGCAACCGTACATTTTCCATTGTTCAGCACGCCTGGCTTGCTTGCAATGTGGTCAAGCGCGGCGTGGGCCTCACCATGCGAGCCGACATGCTGACTTGCTCCTTCAAGGCACACACAAAGCGCTGTGCCCTGGCTGTAGTCGGCTACGTCCTTCATCATCCCTTTCGGCGGCACATGGTGCGGTGATTGCCCGGGGCAGCAGCCGCCTTTTTTTATTGTGGGTTCATAGGGACGCAAAAAGCAACGCATGGCTTTCACGCATTCATCTGCTTCAGCTTCCTTTTTAGCCCGTCCGCCGGCCTGCGCCGTACGGCTTACACCGTCAGACGTCTTCGTGAAGTCAGATCGTTGCTCCGTAACGTTTTTCTTGAGCGATCCGGGACAGGGATCAACGCCTTCGCCACACTTCGTCTCAATCTTGTCCTTGTCCTTCTTACACGCATCAACCGGTATGTCTCCCATCGCTGCGGAGGCCGTGTGAACCATCGGGGCGGCGCCATTGGCAGGCGAGCCGTGGTTATGCGTTGTCATGTCGAGATTGCGAACCACGTTTTCCCCTTCGACCTTAACGTCCATTGACCAAGCGATGAAGAAGATTTTGCCGGTATTCTTGCTACTAATCATTCCTTTCTTGGGAGCCGCACCGGCCTCGTCTCCAGTGCTCTTCTTGAAGGCCGACCTGTCCTTGAGCATGATCTGCTCACCCTCGATCTTCACCGAGGTAGAACCATCCGAAGTGTCGGAAGCCATTCCCGTATTCGGATAAGGAAGCGGCAAGCCCGGTGGCGTGGCCGGCGTCTGGGGCGGCGTGAAGCAAACATCCGGGAACTCGCATATCGATTTCCCGCCCATCGATTTACTGGATATCTCCATCGAATTTGCAAAGACACTCATAGTGCTATTTCGCGCGGGTCAAGACAACAGCGCGAGCGCCATCATCATTGCTGAAGTGGTAGATCGTTGTCGGCTCAGGTGCGTACCTTTTGGTAGCCGCAGCGTGCCCCGCGATAATGCAGGCGATCGCCGACACTGTACCGGCCTCTCCGATGCACTCTGACGGATGCCATAACTCGAAGTCTTCCTTGCGCTCGCGCATTGCGCGGCTCAACGCTAGCGAAGCTTCCTTGAAGTAGTACTGCTCACCAGACAGATCTGCAATCCGGAAGCACTTCTCGCTAGGGCGCCAACCGGCTTCCGCTAGCGCAGCCTTCATGGCTTGCGAGAGACCCTCGGCGCGCAACGGCTCGCCGCTGTCTAAGTTGGCAGTCTCACGGGCAAATCCGATGCCGGTGCAGACAAGTTCGCCAGGCACGCCCTCGCTCTTGCCCATCAATAACGCGCCCGCGCCTTCTCCCGGCATGAAGCCGTCCGAGTTTTCGGCAGTCAACAGACGGGCTTCGCGTTGGTAATAGTTCAGAGTCCCCCAAGTGATCAGACTGTCGGTGGCCGCGATCAACACGCGGTTGACATTACCCGTGCTAATGAGCGCTCGGGCCTGGTTTACGGCGACAGCGACGCCTGCGCGGCCGTACGCTACGACTGCGGATCGTGAAGCGAACTGGACGCCCATTTCGGCCTGTATATCTAGGAAAAGTTGGTCGTCCAAACCGTCCAGTCGGCCCGGCCGACCGGGTTCGGCCACACACAAAAGTAGGGGAACGCTAGACCACTGAGACTTGGGCACGTCCTGAAGCGCCTCTTCAACCGCCATCGAAGCCATCTTCACCAGCTTCGGAAGGCCGCGCCACGGCTTTTCCAGTGCAACCTGATGTGCCAGTATCCATTGACCATCCGTACCCTTGAAGCGAGTTTCACTGGGGTTGTTCACCTTAGCGCGCAACGCCGCGCATGTAGCTGGTGCGCTCAAGCCGACCGATGTGACAAGACCCGTCTTGAGGAAGGCAACCGGGAACGCGCTCATACCGCCTCCATTTCACGGGGAAACATCGGCACCATCACGACCGGGATGGGGAAGGCAACTTGCTCGCGTTTTTGCCACCACTCCTTGCCTTTTTTTCCGATCAGCACTTGGGCTATTTCATGCATGTTCTTTTTCAACGGTCTTGCTACGCGCCATGTCAGACTGAAGCGTTGGTGGTCAGGCTCGATGACTACAGTGTCAAGGGTGGCGGTGTAGTCCTCGCGCTCGCCTTTTTTGGGAAAGATGTTGACCGGGGCTACCAAGTTAGGAATGGTGAAGCGCGTGAGGCCATCGGGGGTTAAGTTGGTGAGTGACACCTGTGTGGGCTGGTCATCAAAAAAACCTAGTGGCACTTGCTGGTCCACGGGGGCGGCTTGGAAGTATTGCTCGTCAAAGTCTGGTGGCAAGAAGGGGAAGTGCTTGTCTAGCCATTCGTCGTCGTAGGTGCCAGCAAAGCGGCTGCGCGAGTTCCAGCCACGGCCTAGGGGGCCGAAGGCCATGGGGCGGTAGTTGCCGCTCGGGTCGCGCACAGTTTGGTTGACTTCTTCGGTGCTGGGCAGGGGTTTACCTTCTACCCAGTCCACCTTGATGTGTTTGTGAAAACCTTTGCCCACAGGGTTAGGCATAAATGCGGCGTGCTCGGCTGGGTCTTTGTGGTGCAGGTCTGTGCCTCCAAAGGCTACGTCATACGAGATGGGTTGTTTGACGAAGGCACCAGGGTGGGATGCGGTGGCACCTACCAGGCCGCACTCCCAATGGCGTGGGCCTACTACGGCCAGAGTCTTGCTCCAGTTGCCTACGCGCAGGCCAGCCTCTAAGCGGGTAGTGGGCCTGCCGTCTGGGGCGTAGGCGCTGCCTAGCAGCAAAATGTCGCAGCGCGGTTTGCGGGGGGCAAAGTCCACTTCATACACTGGCGCTGAAAATCCAGGTGCGCCGGTAAAGGTGTCGGCCATCACCAATGGCAATTGTTCATCATGCAGGGCAAAGTGCCCAGGTGGCTCACCGGGCAGGGGGAAGCGAAAGGTGCCTTTGATGACCACCACCAGCAGCTCGCGCCCACTGGGCTCCAGGCCCATGTTGTAGCCTGCAACCATGCGGGTGGCGTTGATTAGTTCCATGTGCTTGTGCTTTGCTCAGTTCAGTTGCACCGAACCGCCTTTAACGCGGTTAACACCCGTTGAGCGGCTGGACACATAGCTACCCTGGATGAGTACCTTGCCCGCCTTGGTGAGTGTGATGCTGGCCTT
The DNA here is from genome assembly GCA_043777795.1 of Polaromonas sp. Classification (GTDB taxonomy): domain Bacteria; phylum Pseudomonadota; class Gammaproteobacteria; order Burkholderiales; family Burkholderiaceae_C; genus JAAFIP01. Next base: position 14,358 of record JAYWHJ010000120.1, read on the forward strand.
GCCGCATTGCAGCACCATTTGCTCTTTGGCGCTGACCACCATGCGCACGCCGTCGGCGTCTACCTGCACGTTGCCAGAGGCTTCTAAGGGTTGGTTATCTGTTTGGCGCAGCACACCCATGACGATAGGTAACGATGGGTCACCGCCCTCAAACTGCAATACCACTGACTGGCCAATGTGCGCACCATGCAGATCAAGCACTGCACGTGCGCGTAGCGCGGCTGTACCGGGCTGGCCGGGGTAGATGACCAAGGGGGACTTGCCATCGTCGGCAATGGCCAGCAGTTCGCCAATGGTGACTACGGGGAGCGTGGCAGTAGCTTGCCGCTTGGTGGGCCGTGCCTTGAGCAGGCGCGCCATATCGATGGATGCTGGCGTGCTGGCAAGCCCGGGCAGAGTCTCGGCTTGCGTGAGTTTGTCGTCTATAAGGTCTCTTGCGCTCATGGGAGGTTTCTTTCTATATAAAGATTTGCATCAGTTCTGCAAAATCTTTGAGCCCTTCATCACGATGTCGCTACTGGCTTTGACATTGATCTTGCCGGAGCCATCGACGGTGATGTCTTTGCCTTTGATGACGATAGTGCCGTCTTTCTTCCTGGTGATACTGGCGCTGCCAGTCTTTAATGAGATGGAATCGCCCGCTTCGAGCACAAAATTTTTACCTACTTTGATGGCATCGTCCTTGCCTATCTGTGAAGCTCTACCCCCGCCCACTTGGCGTGATTCTTCGGCACTTACGGAAGTAGACAAATTGGCGCCTACTTCGATAGATCTATTGGCGCCTACGTCGGTAGACTGGTTGACACCTACACTCACTGTTTGGTTGGCACCAATAGTCACAGACTGCATAGCGCCAATGGCAATCTCTTGCGCAGCACCGATGGCAATGGTTTCGTTAATGCCGACAGTGTGGGTGCGCTGCAACGCTACGGTTGCCGTCTCGCTAGCGCCTACCGCAATGGTGCGGTTAGCGCCAATGGTGATGTTCTCGTTAGCACCCACCGTTTCTGTTCGATTGATACCGATGGCAATGGTTTCGTTGCTACCTACTTGCTCATCGCGGTTTACGCCGATGGTGATTTTTTCGTTGTTGTCTACCGTCTCGGTACGGTTGTGCTTGATATGGTTAGTTTCGTCGTGGTCAATGGTCTTGGTACGGTCATGGCCCACAGTATGGGTCTCGTCGTTCTCCACGCTGATGTCCTGGTTTTTCTCCGCATGCAGGTACACCTGCTCGGAACCTTTTTTGTCGTCAAAGCGAAACTCGTTGCAGTTGGCAGCGCTGCCCTTGGGCGTGGAGCGGGTTCTAAAGCCGCTTTGGGTATGGCTGTCAAAGGGCTTGGGTTGGTCGTCGTTGTAGACGCGGCCAACAATGATGGGGCGGTCGGGGTCGCCGTTTAAAAAGTCTACGATCACTTCCTGGCCAATGCGGGGGATAAAGTAGCCGCCCCAGCCTTTGCCTGCCCAGGGCTGGCTCACCCGCACCCAGCAGGTAGATTTCTCGTTGCTTTTGTCGTACCTGTCCCAGTGGAAGTGCACTTTCACGCGGCCAAAGTCGTCGGCGTGAATTTCTTCACCCTCTGGGCCTACCACGATGGCGCTTTGGGGGCCGGGCATGACCACCTGGGGCGTGAGCCTAGGTACGCGGTAGGGCAGCGCCAAGGGCAGCACGGTAAGCATAAAGGCGCGGGCGCCGGGTTGGCCAGTGCGTAGGGTAGGGCTGCTGTCGATGAGGGCGGTATAGGCTACTTGGGTGTCGGCGTTCACGGCATCAGCTGCCAGCACTTTGTGCAGCAGGTCAGTAATAGATCGCGGCTCTTCTTTGAGCGCCATACCTTCGTAGCCGGGGTGGCTGACCACGAACGTGCAAGCTGCGATGAGGTAGTCGCCATCGCGGTTGCCATCAGGGTCGCCTTGCAGGGTAAAGCTGCGGCCAGCTGTTACGTCAGGCCAGCTGGTCAGGGCCCAGTGGCGCTGGCGGCGGGTGACCAGCTCGTCCAGGCGCAGCTTGGCGATACCCTCGGTGTCGTCGTCTTTAAAGTAGCCGCCTTCAAACTCAAAGGCTTCCAGGTCGGCCAACTCATGGGTGTCGGGGTCGGCCTTGTCAGCGCTCAGCTTCTTTTTGATGGCTTTAAAGTCGCTGTCGCGGGAGGCAAACTTACCGGTATCTAGCTGGCGGGTGCTGATCCATTTAGTAATTTCGTTATGCCGTGCGTCGCTGCTACCGCTGGGTATGTACTTCAAAACATCGGTCACTGGCAGCGTGTCGTGGGCCGCATCGCTGGCGTCGGCCAAATGCATGGTGCCGGGGGCTTCGTGGGAGTCAAACCAGTAGTAAATCCCCTCGTCTTCCAGCAGGCGGGACAAAAATGTGTAGTCGCTCTCCACGTGCTGCACGCAGTAGCGCCTGCCCTCGTGCCTGCCTATCACGCCGGCGGTGTTGGTTTTTTTGACGCGCTTGATGGGGCTGTCTTCCAGCACGGAGTCAAACACTTTGAGCACGGGCAGGTCTTGGTGAATGCGCGAATTGCTGCGCTTGCTGAGCAGGCCAAACCAGGACTGCAAAGAGATCTCGTAGCGGTAGTAGCGGCCAACTTGAGCCACGCGAGTAAAACGGATAGCGTGCCCCTGGCAGTGGCGTTTTTGGGGGTTGCCGCCCGGGTCTAGAAACTCCATCACCACGTCAAAGGCGTGGCCCAAAATATCTTTGGCGTCGATAGTTTGGTTTTTGGAGATGACGCTGAGCTCGTAGTGGGATGGCCGTGAAAGGGCCTCATGCCCCACGACCCGCCAAAACATCAGGTCGTCGGCAACGGGGGAGTCGCTCTTGATTTCAAAATCTTCTTTGTTGGCCAAAGTAGCCGCCTCTCCTGGAAATTCTTACTCAAACGCTTTACTTAAACTAGTCAAACGCGTACGTAAAGTCACTCTCCTTTACATCTAAGGCCACGCGTTTGATTTCACCACCCGCAGCGAGGCGCTGCAAGTATTCAACTGAAATAGTGGGTAACACGGTGTTAGTCAAAATAGCGTCAATCACACGGCCACCGGCCTCGGGGTCTTGGCAGCGCGACACTACCAAGCTGACCACTGCGTCGCTGTACTCAAACGGTATGCCGTGGTTGGCTTCTACGCGCTTCTTGATGCGGCCCAGCTGCAAGCGCACTATCTTGCCCATCATCTCGGGTGACAGTGGGTAGTACGGGATGGAGACGATGCGGCCCAAGAGGGCGGGCGGGAAGACCTTCATCAGCGGGGCTTTGAGTGCCTCGGCCAGGCTGTTGGGGTCGGGCAGCAGCTCGTGGTCGCGGCACATGCTCATCACCAGCTCGCTGCCGGCGTTGGTGGTCAGCAAGATGATGGTGTTTTTAAAGTCGATCATGCGGCCTTCGCCGTCTTCCATCCAGCCTTTGTCAAACACCTGGAAGAATATCTCGTGCACATCGGGGTGGGCTTTTTCTACCTCGTCCAGCAGCACCACGCTGTAGGGGCGGCGGCGCACTGCCTCGGTCAAAATGCCGCCCTCGCCGTAGCCTACATAGCCTGGGGGCGCGCCCTTGAGGGTAGATACAGTGTGCGCCTCTTGAAACTCGCTCATGTTGATGGTGATGATGTTTTGCTCACCACCGTACAGCGCCTCTGCCAGTGCCAACGCGGTCTCGGTTTTACCTACACCCGATGTGCCGCACAGCATGAACACGCCGATGGGCTTTTGCGGGTTGTCCAGCCGCGCGCGGGAGGTTTGGATACGCCTTGCAATCATCTCCAGGCCATGCTTTTGGCCTATGACGCGCTTGTTCAGCGTCTCGGCGAGTTCCAGCACGGCTTGCACTTCGTTTTTGACCATGCGGCCTACGGGGATGCCGGTCCAGTCTGCTACTACCGAGGCCACGGCTTGCTCATCTACTGATGCCAAGATGAGCGGTGACTCGCCTTGCAAGGTGGCTATCTTGGCTTGCAGGGTGTGCAGCTCGGCCAGTAGGGTGGCGCGGTCTGTGTCTGAGGTGCCTGCGGTGGCTACAGCTGCAGTGGCAGGAGTATTTTGATCATCATTTGTGCCGCTGGAGCCCTGTTCAATTGCGGGAGAAGCTACGGTATTAGGAGCATCTACGGGCTGACTGCCTTTGCGCAGCAGGGCGCGAAGTTCCAGCAGGCGGTCAACCAGCACCTTTTCTTCTTGCCAACGGGCGGTCAGCTTGACCAGTTCGCCATTCGCTGCTGCGAGCAGGGTTTGCACGGCGCTGGCGCGCTTGGTGACGTCAATGCCTATGGACTCTTCACGGCCAATGATCTCGCTCTCGGTTGTCAGCGCTTCGATGCGGCGTTGGCAGTCTTCTACTTCGGGCGGGGTGGCGTGCTGCGACACGGCTACACGGGCGCAGGCTGTGTCTAGCAAACTCACGGCTTTGTCGGGCAACTGGCGGGCCGGTATGTAGCGGTGCGACAGCTTGACTGCGGCTTCGATGGCTTCGTCTAGCAATTGCACGCGGTGGTGCTTCTCCAGCACGCTGGCTACACCGCGCAGCATGAGGATGGCTTTAAGCTCATCTGGCTCTGGCACCTGCACCACCTGAAAGCGACGGGTCAAAGCCGGGTCTTTTTCGATGTACTTTTTGTACTCGGCCCAAGTGGTAGCACCGATGGTGCGCAGGTTGCCGCGCGCCAAAGCGGGCTTGAGCAGGTTGGCTGCGTCGCCTGTCCCGGCCGCGCCGCCAGCGCCTACCAGGGTGTGGATTTCGTCGATGAACAAAATGATGGGCGTGGGTGAGCTTTGCACTTCGTCAATCACTTGGCGCAGGCGCTGCTCAAACTCGCCTTTCATGCTGGCGCCCGCTTGCAGCAGGCCAATGTCCAGTGTGAGCAGCTTCACGTCTTTCAGTTGGGGTGGTACATCGCCTTTGGCCAAGCGCTGGGCAAAGCCTTCAACTACCGCTGTTTTGCCTACCCCAGCTTCGCCGGTGAGCAATGGGTTGTTTTGCCGGCGGCGCATGAGGATGTCCACAATCTGGCGAATTTCTTCGTCGCGACCAGTGATAGGGTCCATCTCACCTTTTTTGGCTTTCTCGGTCAGGTCAACGGCAAATTTTTTGAGTGCATCGCCCTTGCCCATGGCCGCAGGGGCCATGGCGCCACTGTCTTCACCGGGGGTGCCGCTGCCCATGCCGGTACCGTCCTGGGCCCGCATTTGGGCTTCGGGGGAAGCGTCACATATTTTGGCAAAGTTCTCGGCCAAGTCTTCAGGTTTGATGCGCTCAAACTGCTTGGACATGCCCAAGAGCGGCGCACGCAGGTTTTGCGTTTTCAGCATGCCATAGATCAGGTAGCCGGTGCGTACTTGGGCTTCACCAAACTGCAATGTGGCGTAGGTCCAGGCACGTTCGATGGCGTTTTCTATGTGCGGAGAGAAGTCGCTGATGGCAGTGGCTCCGCGGGGCAGGCGGTCGAGTGCGGCAGTCATGTCTTTGGCCATTACCGAAGCGTCTAGCCCGTAGTGCTGCACAATTTTGTGCAAATCAGAGTCTTGCGTTTGCAGCAGCTGGGCAAACCAGTGCTCCAGCTCTACATACGGATTGCCCCGCATTTTGCAAAAGATGGTGGCCCCTTCAATGGCTTTATAGCCCAGGCCGTTGAGTTTGCCAAATAGTGCGGTGCGGCTGATCTCGCTCATGGGTTCTCCTGCTTGTGTTATTCAACAAGACGAACCAGCAAAGCGAAATTTAAACCAGCCGGGTGATCACCCATGCTGTAGCAAATGTGACTTTTATGCTGTACCTACAGCCCTTCACCGGGGATAAACACATCTACGGCATGGGCATGTCGCTTTTGATTGCCTATCCAAGATGTCCAACCCAATCGAGATTGGCCGCCCAGGCGCGACAGGGGTACCTCGGAATCACGCAAAACCAGCAACGCATCCCAGTAGTATTCGTGGCCCAGCAGTTGCTGCATCCACCGCTGTAGTACGGGGCGGGCCGAGCCACCAGGTAAAAACAGCTGGTACTGTGCCAAGGTCAAAGGCCCCAAGTGCACGCGCACCCGGTGCTGTCGGTCCCACACCCGCGTGCCCATCACGGCACCTTTGCCCAGTGCACGCGATGCGATGCCTTGGCCCAGGCGGGTCACGTCGTCCGCAGCTAGCTGTATCCAATGGCCCACCCATTGCTCCAGCTTGACGGGGATACCAAAGTAGCCGCCCAGCACGGCCTGCACGCTGTCGCCGCTGCGCACCTGGCGAGCCAGCCAGCCGCTAAAGTGCAGACGCGCATCATCATTGATGGCGTCACGATTCTGGCGACCCGGAGTGCCTATGCCTACCAGGGCGCCGGCGTAGCGCCTAAAGCTGTCTTCATTGGGGCGGTCTAGCGTGACAGCGGGCCGCACCTGCGCCCAGGCGCGGTAAAAATGCAGCGCAAAGCGGTGGGTGAACATGTCTAAAAAGCCTAACCAGGTTTTGTCCCCATGGTTGAGCGCGCGCTCCTGGATAAAGTCGCTTAAATGCACGGGCAGCGGGCCGTTCGGCCCGATGTAGCCAATAAACTGCTGGCGTAGGCGTGGTGGGCTGTGCGCGCTAGCATCTTCTATGCGGCTAAAGGTGGCAGGTGCAAATGCCAGCGAGGGCTCTTGGCCAATGCGCACCGGCTCCGCCGTGGGTAGCATGGCACGGCCCCAGCGGGGCTGCGGCTGGGCGCTGGCCTCCAGGCGGCGCATGACCGCAAAATAATCAAACTTCCAGGGGCTGTCCGTCCACTGTTGCAAAGTGGCGTGGATGCGCTGGGGGACGGTTTCTAAAGAATAGGGCGTGTCCCGCATTGCGGCTCCCAGCGCATGTTCTCGCCCTTGCCAGAGAAAGCGAGCACAGTCTCCACAAAATGGTTCACGTTGACGTGGCGGTTTAAAAATTGCGCCATGATGGCACCAAACGCAAACGTGCTGTGGCCGTGGAAGGCCATTTTTTCTACCTCTAGCGTCACCTCCAGCCCTCGGCCAAAAGCGATAGGCCCGCCCATGGGCAGGCGCCTGGCGACGGGCTTGGTGCGCACTTTGAGCAGGCCAGACACCTGGGTTTGGCGTGACTCGTCGGCATGCATGGCGTAGAGCATCAGCATCTCACGCAGGGCTGCAGCGGCTTGGTCACCATTGCCCTCAGAGAGGGATAAATAATTGAGCGCCAGATGGTCGATGACCTTCCAGCCAAGGCCTTGGTTGACCACCGGTGACACGGGGCGCGATGGGCCGCGCACTACGGTGACTTTGCTCACTGGGAAAGAGTCTATGCAATCCAGATCGTTACCGCGCCCCAGCGGCATCAGCAGCGGCAGGTCGCGGTTAGTGCACAGCGCAGTCACTGCCAACTGGCGCAATGATGACGCGTACGGTGCCTCTTGCGGATCGACCAACTGCATAAACACCTCCGAGCCGATATGGCTGCTACGGTGCCCTTGCGTGCGTTGCTTTTGCGACTGCATGCGCGGCTCGCGCGTGGTGGTGAAGTAGGCTGGGTGTGCGTGGCGGCTGCCATGAAAGGCTGAGTAAAAGGGTAAAAATGGCTGCTCTGGCGCAGTGCCGCTGGACTCCGATTTGCCGTGGCCAATTACCTCGATGACTGAGTGCACTTCAAAGTCTTGCGGCTTGGTGCGGTCTGGCACCAGGTGAAACTGGCTCACCCCGTCGCTTACCGCGACCCGGTCTAGCCGCTTGGGAAACAGGTTAACAGCGGGCACGCAATGGAGTTGCACATTGTCTGCGGTGACCAGCTTTTCCAGCGCTGCATCGCCACGCGAGAACAGCACCGTAATCTCTACTTGAGCAAATGCCATGCTGGCCAGTACGGCTTGCAGTTTTTGAATTTTGGCAAACTGCAAACGCTGGGCAAAAGCAAAATATTCTTGTACCAGGCGATAGCCTGCAAAGCCGGTGGCGGTGACTGGCAGCAAAGCCTCATCGTCAGCAAAACCCACTGCTTGTACCACCTCGGGCGGCAAGGTTACCATGCGCCCGGGCACCAAACCGTTGGGGCCGATGGGCTGCACGAGTACACCGATGGGTTTGCCCAGCACGCATTCGTGCAGCTGCCAGGCCACGTCTTCTGCACCGCCAAAGTGGATCACCAAATCGTCCAGCGCAATCTGGTCCAGCGTAAGGCCTGCAGTGGCCTGCAACGTAAAGCGCAACCCACCGCGAATGTCGCGTGCGCGCGGGTGCAGGTGCAGGTTCAGGTCGGGTGCAAAGCTGAAGTACTGGGCCCGCTTGACCTCCAAGGGCCACAGGCGCAGATCCTGCGAAGTGCGAAATTCGCAGTAGGTGTTTTGCCCGCTTGTTTGGCGTGCGCGCAGGCCACTGTTGCGCGGCATGGTGGGCCCATTGGCGAGGGCGGCGTCTTCCAGCTCTGGTTGGCATTGGGCGATCAGCATCGACGGGGTGGGCGCCAAGTAGTGCGGGTACACCACGTCCAAAAGGTGGCCGGTAAAACGGGGAAATTCTGCGTCTAATTTGAGTCCGACGCGGGCTGATAAAAACGCCGTGGCCTCTATCAAGCGCTCTACATACGGGTCGGCTACCTCATGGCCATCCAGCCCCAATCGGCTGGCAATTTTAGGGAAGGCATGCGCAAACTCTACCGACGACTCGCGGAAGTAGCGCAGCTCGTTTTCGTAGAGATTCAGTAGTCTGGGATCCATCGGGTTTTGTTTTTTGTCAGGATTTCTTTTCTTCTACCACAAACCTGCCCTCTTCCAGGTCAATGCGGCTGCGCAGCAAAAATTCCATGGGCACGGGTTGGGCCCACAGCATACCGCGTATATGCAACCCTATGTTGTTGTGTGAGTCCATGGCATATCCTTCCATTACCACTTCCACTTCCAGTGTTTTAGGCAAAATGCGGGGCTCAAAATTGACAACAGCTTGGCGCAAAGCCTGTTCCATGCTGGAGCGCTGCATGGACGACGCAAACTGCCCCGACATCGTGGGCACACCAAAATTGAGTACCGAGCGGTAGGCGTTGGGATAGAGTTTTTCGTCCAGCTGTGGGCCGTGGCCTGTGGCGTTGAGCAGCCAACTCAAATCGCGCAGCACGGCCTGGCGTAGCGCCTGCTTGGTGAGGGTGCGTTTGTCGTCCCCCTCCACTTTACTGGTGGGGTCTTCGTCAATCAGCCTGTCCAGCAACGAGGGTTGTAGTCGCTCTTGGGCTTTGAGTTCGGCCATATTTTGGTGGTGCTAGCTTGCGTTGGGTTGGAAAGTGATTTCTCGAATATCCATCAGCGCATGGTCGCCCGCTTCGCTGGTAAACACGCGTTGGCCTTGGCCGGCATACACTTCAGGGCGCAACTCCAGCCATTCGGTGACGCGGGCCAATTGCACCGCGCCGCTGGCATTTTTCTCTGAGCCGTCGTAGCGGGTCGGAATAAGTGCCAAGGCTTCCCCGCCGTTTTCAAACTGCAAGTGTGCGGGCAGCCAAACGCAGTCGCGCAGATCCACCGGGGCTTCAATTTTTACTTGTGCCAAGCGCGCAAACGGCACCCAATAGTAACGGCCATTTACGTAGGCTTCGAGCACAGGGCCCAAGCGCATGTCGGCATCGGCCAACCACTCAAATGCCTGGCCGTCTATGGTGCCCTGGCTCACTGGTGCGTCGTTAAATGCTTTGGCGCGCAGCTCTTCGGCTGCTGCCTCTTCGCCACGCCCACTGCGCAGCAAGGATTCAATCAGCAGCGCCAACCATTCATCGGGCTGGCCAAACACCATGGGCGTGCGTTTGCCGGCGAATACCTCCGCACGCAGGCCTTCGCAGCGGATGGCTTCGCCATACATTTGCTTCATGGGGATAGCCAGTGCGTCCAATTCGGCGGCTACGGTGAGTTGGTTCAGCGCGCGCTCCCATTGACCCATCACGCAAAGCAGCTGCGCCAAAAATACCCGCAGCTTGGCATCAGCTGGCTTGTTGCGCACCTCGTCGCTCAGCGCTTTGAGCGCAGCTGTAGTGTCGCTGGATTTGAGGAGTTCGGCGGAATTCATGATGACAATATGTCTTGAAAGGTACGTGAGCCGCCGCGTTGCCCGGAGGCGGTCTGCGGTGCGGATTCGACAGTGATTTCACGGAAGGTCAATTCAAAAATCTCCACCGCACCCACACCAGGTAGTGACCCGCCCATCATCAATGTGAAGGTTTTCACGCGTACCTTTTTCATTTCAATTTTGAACAGAGGTTTTGTCTCTTTGGTGTTGTCTCCGCCTGCCCGGTAGCTGCAGAGCTCTACCGTCAAATCTTCGTTTTGGGCAAAGGCTGACATCAGCGACGAGGTGGTGGCATCGCTGCCACGTACTACGCGCATGGCAGAGTATCGTCTACGCCCAGCGGCCTGTCCACTTTCGCTATCGGATGGCGTTCCCGCTGAAAGGTAGTAGGCCAATATGTCGTGGCGTGGTTTGCCATCCGCGTGGCTGCGTACGGACTCGCCTTGTACCTCACCTTGCTTGGCACCTTTCACCATCATGACCAAATCCAGTTGCCCTGCTTTTGTGCCCACTATTTCTAAAGTTCGCAGGGCTTCGTCCATATCCATTACTGCTGAGTCGAGGTACATAGTTACTCCTTCATTTACCTGGGTGGTATTTACTTCTCGAGGGGCGCATCGTCGCTCCAACGCAGCAGCGATGCAAACACTTGGCGTTCCTTGTCTGGCGTCAACTGACCGCGAACTTGTAAATCTCCGGCGGTTTCGCGCACATTGACACCAAACAAACGGGGTTGGCTATGGGGTTGTGCCAACCCGGCTATCACAACCAGTCGAGCACCAGCCTTGACCGCATTGGCAGAAAGACTAAAGCGTTTCAGCGAAGGCGCCTGGCGCGTGCCGCGCTCAAAACGGTTACTTTCGTTGCTGTTTTCTGGGTACAAGGTTCGCAGTGCGCCGCGATCGTCCAGCTCCGCAATCACTAAGTCTAAGGATTGGCCACTGGCATTGCGCACCACGATGTGCGCTTGCTCATTCAGACTTAAGGGTTTGAGTGCACTTGCGGCTTGCAGGCGTTCGCTGCGCAGCACACGCGTACCGTCGCTTACCTCCAGTATTGCGCTAAATCCGTCTAGCTCTTTTTTTCTGGCTAAATCTGTCAATTGCGCGAGCCACTTCCATTGCGCAACGGCCTGTAAACGTTGTTGCAACGCGCTGGCGTCGGCAAGCGTATGGACGCTGGAGGGGGCGGTACCGGCGCTATTGTTTGACATCACTTCCAAGCGGTAGCCGGAGGGTGTTGCAGCGCTTACTTGCACGTCAAAAGCGCCCTCATTGACCCGCTTCACCGAGACTGGGTAATCCAAGCTGAGACCTAAAGGTAACGCGATATCGGAGCGTACCTTCAAACTCACTGCAGCAGGTTCAGACATGGGGGTAATGGTCCAACTGCTTGCACTAGAAAGCGCGGCCAAGCCTGGCGGGACATCTAGGCGTGCGGTGTTAAGTTCGACTGTTTTGAGGCGGCCTTCGGCGGCCAGCGTAGTGCCATTGCTTTGGATGGCCAGCACGCGCACATTTTGCTGGGCTTCCAATCCATCTAGTAGGCCAGTTTTTAGCGTGAGCACTGCACCAACCCGTAAAGCTGGCCAAACGGGGCGGGTTGAGGCGGAGAGCTCTTGGTTTGAAAACAGTTTGAAATCCAAACTGCCTTCGGCCACAGGGGATGGCATTTCCCGGTTGGGAAAGCGGTGCTCTAGTTCGTCGATGACTGGAGGGTAAAGATGTAAGACGCCATGGTAGAGATCACGCCAAGTCTCTGGCCTGCGGTTAAAGGACTCGGCCACAGCCCAGGTTAAAAGGCCGTGGGGCCGGGCATCACGCCCTTTTCGAGGTAAGCGCAGCTCGGGAGTGACTTGGTGACTCTCGGATGCAAAAAATGCCACGTAACGCGCTCTAGGTACGGCCTCTTTGGTTTGCGGTATGGGTGCGCTTTTCGCCAGCGGCAAGTTGCTGGAAACGAGTTGGCTTGCCGAGACGCCGCGAAACCTGACTTCATCGTTGGCACTGGCGGCGGGTTCTTTTCTGTCGCCGCCTCGGGTCATGGACGATGCGGAGCAGGTGTCAAACACCGACCATACAAACACGTTTTTGGCCAAAAATGCTTTCACCCAGCCATCAAACTCCACGTCGCGGATGCCACCGCCCAATGACGCAGCTCCTACGCCCGTTGGGCTGGTAGTGCCACGGGTGTCGCGAGCTAAGAAATTTTCTGCCAAGCCATCGGGCTCTTGGTACAGCTTGGCGGTGTCACGCATCCTTGTGCCGTGGCCTGAAAAATACAGCATGACAAAATCGCCCGATTGCGATACTTTGAGGAGTCGCGCCAGTGCCTCGTGAATGAGCGCAGCCTCCGGCAAAGTAGCGCCTGCGACCCCGTCGGCCAGCACGTTGATGTCTGCGGCTGCAAAGCCTTGGCGCAGCAAGGTGTCGCGCATCAAAATTACGTCGTTGCGTGGGGCTTGCAGCCACAATGACTGTGGCTGGTTGACCAGCTCTGACACACCCACAAGTAAAGCACGCTGTGCCGCCGAGCTGTAAGGCGCATACAGCCCCAACACCATGCTCGCGCAAAGCCAAATGGTACGCCGTACCCGCAGGGAAAATTTCATGGTGCCATCCTGCTATGAGCGCCGCGTCAAGGTGCCGTCACCTTACCGACCAGCAAAGACTGGCTGAGCGATGCCCGTGTGGCCGATGTGTCGTTCGATTTAAGGCCATAAAAGCCCTGTGCATCGGGGCCATCTACCACTTCGGTGGAGGTAGAGCGCAGTAGCTTTTGCACGTCGTCCATCCGCACGCCAGGCCTCCATTGCACCCTTAAGTCGCCTGCTGGTGCGGCTACTGGACTGGAGCGAAAACGCACAGTGTCGTCGTTGAATCGACCTAACAGGCCTGTGTTTTGAGCTACAAAAAACACTGCAACCAATGCAAAGGCGGGGCGAATCAACCAATCAGCGGCAAACCAGCCTTTGGCCCGGATCCACCAGTCATCTTGCAGGGGGACTTTTTTTTTCACATGGGACAGGCGCTGTGTCAGTTGCTGGGCAATCAGCCGTGCAGTCGCGGTGCGGTAAGCATTTTGGTAGTTGTATCGAATGTCGTGGGCCCCCAAGGGGGTGCCTGTGAGAACAGAAAATGCACCCCCCGCTGTGCGCAGGCCAATGCGGCCAGGCTCTGCGGGTGTAGCCAACATCAATCCCGAAGAGCATTCCAGCGCTACCGCACGAATCGCTGCCAGCCGTGTGGCAGATATTTCTCCCACCACCAATGATTGGTTGGTCGAAGATTCCTCGACTGTCACGGCGTTCCATGCCTGGATCACGCCAAACATAGGTTCAAATGGCTCATCCATCGGCTCCAACAGCACGTCAAATGCGCTGGCCCAGCTGCTCTCGCATGCTGCGAACCAACCTGTCCATTGCGGGCCTTGCACGAAACGGTCCAGCAATACGCCCACTACCGATCCATTGACCGTCATTTGTACCAGCCGACCCGGTGCCCATGCGGAAGAAAATCTTTTTGCCAATACGGCGGCTCGGCGCGTTGCAAGCTCTGTCAACGGCAGCAGTAAATAGGCGGCTTGTATATTTTGATCGATTTTGAGTGGCGCTTGGGCAAATCCTTCATGGGCAGATTCAGGCGGCGCGACACTGGCGGCCTGTGCCAAAGCGTGGTGGCCATCTAAGGCTGCTTCAACTAA
>JAYWHJ010000121.1:0-3733 GCA_043777795.1 Polaromonas sp.
GTACCTCGCATTGCAGGCTTTTGTGGCCTTTGGCCAACGATTGGGCAGCCTCGCCCAGCATGGTGGGCGTGGCGTGGTTGCCGGGGCGGTTAGCCCACTCTTTGGCAAACTCTACGCCCTGTACGCAGGCGCTGGCCTGGGCAAACGCAGCGTCCAAGCCCCGCGTGCTGTGCACGCCCAGGGTGACCAAGGTGATGCGCCGGGGCTGAGGTTTGCTTTTGGTGGTGGTGTAGACGTAGCTAGCCTGGGCCGCAGCCTGCATGGCGGCGGACAGCGCCGCGCCCATCGCCCCAGCGTCCAAGCCCTCCAGACCTGCCATGCTGATCACCACCTGCACTTTGGCGGCTTTGTCAGGGCCGCTGGCGCTGGCCGGGCTACCCGGCTTATAGGCGGCAATGGCGGCGGCAACGGCTTTGGACACGTCGCGTGCAGTACCCTCTCCCACCCCCGCCAGCATCACCTTGGTGGCGCGAATACCGGGCAGCGCGTAGGCATGCAGCAGTTTGGCGACGCTGCCGTCGCAGTCGCCCGAGGCACGGGCGCTAGCCACTAATGCAGCCACCGGGCCATCGCTGGTAAGCGCGGCGGCGCTGGCAGTTTTGCTGACCAGCACCACCAAAAGGGAGGCCGGCAGGGCTGCGGCTTGCGCTGGTGAGAGGGTTTTAAGTTCGAAGTTCATAATACGTACTTTCTGATTGCTGGTTCAGCATACTTGACTTGCATTTTCACTGAGCGTTGATGTTATTCCATTCTTCCGTCCGTAAAGAGCTTGCCCGCAGCTTTGGCGCTACTTTAGTGGTGTTGATTACCGTGGTGATGAGCATGATGCTGATCCGCACACTGGGCTTGGCCGCAGGGGGCAGGGTCGATCCGCAAGACGTGATGATGCTGATGGGCTATGCCGCGCTGGGGCATTTGCCCACGATTTTGACGCTCAGCCTGTTCATCGCCATCACCAGCACCTTGGGCCGGATGTACCGCGACTCGGAAATGGTCATTTGGTTTACCGCTGGTCGCGGTCTGGTCAGTTTTAGCCGGCCCGTGTTTCGCTTTGCTTGGCCTATTTTGCTGGCTATTGCTGTTTTGGCTTTGATCGTGTGGCCCTGGAGCAACCAGCAATCGCAAATTTTGCGCGACCAATACGAAACACGCGGCGACCTGGACCGCGTGTCTGCCGGGCAATTTCAAGAGAACGCATCTGGCTCAAAGGTGTTTTTTATTGAACGCGAAGACGGCGCTGCGGCAGGCGACGCGGCAAAGAGCAAAACTGGCCGCAACGTGTTTATCTCGTCCACCGAAAACAACAAACAAGTGATCACCTCGGCACGCAATGGCCGCATGGAACGTATCGGAGATGATCAGTTTTTGATCCTCAACAACGGCCAGCGGCTGGATCAAACCCAAGGCGAGACACAGCTTAAACTCAGCGAGTTTCAAGAGTACGGCACCAAGATCAGCACCAACCGGATTAACACACCCGACACTGCGCCCATCAAAACCCTGCGCACCAACCAGTTGATCAAGAATCCTACCAAACCCAAAATGGCCGAATTGAGCTGGCGCTTTGGCCTGGCCATTGCCGCGATTAACCTGGTGTTGCTGGCGATAGTGGTCTCTGCCACCAACCCGCGCGCGGGGCGCGCTTTTAGTTTGGTGTTTGCGCTGCTGGCATTTTTGATCTACTACAACATGCTCAACATCGGTTTTGGCTGGGTCAGCTCGGGGCGAGTGAGCTTTGCCCAGTTGGTGTGGTCACTACACGGCGGCGTGTTTGCAGCCACGTTGGCGTGGCTCATGGTGCGCAGTAACCAGTGGTCTTGGCGCAACCTGCTGCCCCGACGCGCCTGATACCGCTTTAATTCATTTTCATTTTTTTATGCAAACGGTACGCCGCCTGATTCACCGCGAAATGCTGGTTACCGTCGCCTTTGTGGCGTTGGCCTTCCTGGCTTTGTTTTCCTTCTTTGACCTGGTTGAAGAGCTCAGCGAGGTTGGACGAGGTGATTCCACCCGACCCTACCGCTTGAGCCACGCTGCATTGTTCGCCCTGCTGTGGGCGCCTAACCGCCTATATGAGCTGATGCCGATTGCGGTGCTGATAGGCAGCATCATCGTCATGGCGCGCTTTGCCCAAAGCTCAGAGTTCACTATTTTGCGCACCAGCGGCATGGGGCCTTGGCGGGCGCTACGCACCTTGCTGACGCTGGGCCTTGTTTTTACCGTATTCACATTTTCAGTGGGCGAGTACCTCGCCCCTGCCACCACCCGCAGCGCGCAGTTACTGAAGGCCATTTACCTGGACAAAATCACCGTGGGCCACACGGGGGCTTGGTTAAAAGAGCGGCAACAATACTCCAGCTTTGCGGTGAACGTGGGCACGCTGTCTACGGGCGGAAAAATGAACGGCATCAAAATATTTGAGTTCAACTCCAAAGGGCTCTTGGTGTCCACCACCACGGCAAAACAGGCGGAGTTTAGCCAAGATGCTGCCTGGAACTTGCAGGGCGTGCAGCGCACGGAGTTTTTCATCTCCACCGACGACGTTAAAGTAGGTGCCACCAGCGCCCGCGTACAGCACCTCACCACCACCAGCACATTCCGCTGGCCTACCGAGCTGAACGCCGAGATGGTGTCTGTCGCACTGCTCAAACCCGAGCGCATGAGCACGATTGACTTGTACCAGTACACCCAGCACTTGCAGGCCAACGGCCAAACGTCGCAGCGCTACGAGATCGAATTTTGGCGCAAGGTCTTCTACCCCTTGAGCTGCATCGTGATGGTGGTGCTGGCGCTGCCATTTGCGTACCTGCACTTTCGCTCCAGCTCGATCAGCGGCTATGTGTTTATGGGCGTGATGATCGGCATCAGCTTCTTTTTGCTCAACAACGTATTTGGCTATGCGGGAAATATCAACAACTGGAAGCCGTGGATATCAGCGGCCATACCGGGGCTGCTGTATTCCATAGCCTCTCTAGCAGCGTTTGGTTGGCTAGTTTTGCGGCGTTAGCGATTAATTTTTATCTTTTATGTCATCACCCCATGCCATCATTTTGTTTGCCCACGGCTCGCGCGATCCGCTGTGGCGCGCACCGCTGGAGTCGGTAGCCAGCGCCATTGCGGCCAAGCACCCGCACATCCCTGTGCGCTGTGCGTATCTGGAGTTGTGTGCGCCTGATCTGGCAACCGTTACTACAGAAATAATAGCTGCTTGCGCAGAATTTCAATGCGCTAGC
This sequence comes from Polaromonas sp., assembly GCA_043777795.1. Lineage (GTDB taxonomy): Bacteria > Pseudomonadota > Gammaproteobacteria > Burkholderiales > Burkholderiaceae_C > JAAFIP01. Next base: position 3,234 of record JAYWHJ010000121.1, read on the forward strand.
GGCCAAAATGGTGCTTTACATCTGCGCATTGTGCCGATGTTTTTGGGAATGGGTGTGCATGCGCGCAAGGACTTGCCGGAGTTGGTTGCGGGCTTGCGGGTGGAGCATCCTTCGGTTAATTTTGAGGTGGTGGCCCCGATTGGTGAGGATGCACGGGTGACGACTTTGTTGGCAAAGATGGCGGTGGGTTGAACGCTGGGTTGACGACCGGTTACTCAGAGCCAGAGACACTTGACCAGTCTTCTACTTGGAGCTGGCCGGCAGTGTACTCGGAGCAAGAGGTACTTGGCCAGTCTTGTAATGGGAGCTGGCCGACGGTGTACTCAGCTCCGCGGCTGTCCCCCGCCGACCAGCTCTCGTGAGGTGGCGCATGATCCACCTCTGTGCCGCAACCATCCCCATACGCAGCTCTGGCGCTTGGTGTGCACAGCGCAGCGGCATCAAGGAGGAGGCCGCAGGCCGGGGGACAGCCGCGGAGCCAATACTGTTCGCTTAAGCCG
>JAYWHJ010000122.1:0-10473 GCA_043777795.1 Polaromonas sp.
GTGCTGGTGCTGGTGCTGGTGCTGGTGCTGGTGCTGGTGCTGGTGCTGGTGCTGGTGCTGGTGCTGGTGCTGGTGCTGGTGTAATGGAAGTGGGTGGGGCGGCTGGGGCGGATGCCGGCGTATCGCCTCCGCCTCCTCCGCACCCGACCATTGAAAGTGCAATACTCAGCGAAACCAGATCAGTTTTTTTCATCAGATCACCTAATAAGTTAAGAGATGTAATTTTCGGCAATAAATAAAGCGATGTCCATCCTTAGAACTGATGAGAATGTGAAGAGAAGAATGTCCCGCGGGAACATTGCGTTTTATGCGTGGTGAATACGTAACGAGGGGGATTTTTCGGCATATCCGGCGCAAATAAAACCAGCGCCAAAAAAAATAAAGAATGATTTGTGCGCTACTGCAACGTTCGACCTTGAAGGCTTCAAGTTGTTGTCGATTACCGGCTTCGAGCGGGATGGCAGGTTTAAGTGAACAAATAAAGCGCTAAATAAAATACACTGTTAAGCACCAAATACAGCATTTAACCTCCATGGAGCAGCTCTTCGCCAACCGCTCCATCAGCGTGACCGAACTAAAGCGCAGCCCTACGCCGGCTATTGAGCAGGCGGGCAGGGAGGCTGTGGCGGTGCCTAATCACAATCGGCCTGCCGTCTATTTGGTGCCTGCCGCTACTTACCAAAATATGCTCGCGCAGGTGCAGCAATTGAGCGGCGCGGTGGCAGTAAGCCGCGCCGACCGTCGACCTGGAGTGTCTGCAAAAGAAAAGTTTGCAAAGGTTAAAGGCGCGACTTTGAAGAAAAATAATTTCAATTATTCTTGGATAAAAGAAGGCGCGACACTATGTCCACAATATACGCTATTGAGCAGGCTGTGCAAAAGCTACCCGTGGCCGGGCTGGCAGAGTTTTGCCGTCGGTTTATGCAGTTTGACGAAGCGGCTTGGGATGCACAGATTGAAGCCGATGCGGGCGCAGGCAAGCTGGACGCATTGGTAGCTGAAGCCTTGGCGGAATACAAAACCGATCAGGTTCGCCCACTTTGAAGAATTCTGTATCTGTAAAATTCTGGCAGTGCTTTGATGTCTTGCCACAAGACATTCAAACCATTGCGCGCAGTCGTTTTGAGTTGCTGAAGCACAACCCGTCTCACCCATCGCTGCAATTTAAACCGGTGAAAAATGGTGCGTCTGATAGCGTGCGTGTAAGTCGGGACTGCCGCGCTTTGGGCATTCCCTGGGACGAGGGGTGCAATAGTTTTGGATTGGTAGCCGTGCTGATTACGACAAATTGTTGGCTTAGTAAGCTCTGGAAATTCTGAGAACCCCCCATGACCCCCTACACCGCCCAAACCCTCTGGCTCCGTGGCGAGCAGAACTTTTTGGATAACCGTTACAGCCGCAAGCATGTGCTGCGCTTTGATGGTGGGGTGGAGGTGCCGGGTTCGTCGTCGCCGCATGTGGTGCGGGAGCCGTATTCAGATGCGACTGCGGTAGACCCGGAAGAAGCGTTTGTCTCGTCGCTGTCTAGCTGCCACATGCTGTGGTTTTTGTCGATGGCGGTGGAGCGCAAGTTTCGGGTTGACCGCTACTTTGACGCCGCCTCGGGCATCATGGAAAAGAATGCCAATGGCAAGCTCTTCGTGTCGGTAGTGACGCTTCGGCCCGAGGTGCAGTTCTCGGGTGCGCATTTGCCCACGCGCGCGCAGGTGAATGCCATGCACCATGCGGCGCATGAAGAGTGCTTTATTGCCAACTCGGTGAAAACGCAGGTGCTGTGCGAGCCTGTGTATGGTGCTACTGACTGAGACCTAGTGCCTAATTGGCCGCCAGCGCATTAAAATATTGCACGAGCAGCTATTAAATTAATAGTTATTTGATTTTCAACCCAGCCAACTTGGGGTCATCGGGTGGGTATGTCAAATCGAGCGATTTCAGTTTGTCGCGCACCAAGGTGGCAATCATCAAGTTGCGGTGCGTCTTGGAGTCAGCGGGCACCACGGTCCATGGGGCTTGGGGGGTGCTGGTGGCAGCCAGCAGGGCTTCGTAGGCTGTTTGGTAGTCGGCCCATTGCTTGCGCACCTCGATGTCGCCCAGGCTGAACTTCCAGCGCTTGGTGGGGTCGTCGATGCGCTCTTGCAGGCGCTGGCCTTGCTCTTTGAAGCTGATGTGCAGCATGAACTTCATCACCACGGTGCCGGTCTCGGTCAGCATGCGCTCAAAGTCGTTGATCTGGGCAAAACGCTGGCGGGTTTGCTCGGGTGTGATCCAACCGTTCACCACGGGTACCAGCACGTCTTCGTAGTGGCTGCGGTTGAAGATCATCACGTCACCGGCGGCAGGCACATGCTGGTGGATGCGCCACAGGTAATCGTGGGCGCGCTCGGTCTCGGTGGGGGCTTTCCAGCCCAAGGCGTGCACCCCCAGTGCGCTGGTGCGGCCAAACACGCCGCGGATGGTGCCGTCTTTGCCCGACGTGTCCATGCCTTGCAGCACCACCAGCAGCTTGTGGCGACGGTCGGCGTAGAACAGGTTCTGCAAGGTGTCCAGCTCTATCGCCAAAGTATCGATGGTTTCTTTGTCCTTGGCCTTGTCGCCGCTGGAATAGGGCTTGGCCGATGGGTCGCATTGTTCCAGTGCAAACGCCTTGGCTTTGCTATTGGTTGGGGGTTGCCATGAGGCCAACAAGGCGTCTTGTTTGTCAGTGTTTTTAGTCATGTGTATCCCCTACGTGTGATGGCTGCTTGCGTGCAGGCGGTGCTGGCTTAGCATACCTAACTTTCCAGCATGGCGCAGATTTTCCCTTACCATGGAAGAGGCGTAATATGGCCTTGGGTGCGCGCAACACTGGAGTTTGCGGCGCAGAGCAACCTGTTGAACCGAGAACCCACTATGAACAACCCCGTTAACGATCGTATGGCATCTGCTGTGGCCACACCTGCAGCCCAACAGGCGTCGGGTACCCCGTTCTGGGTCACCACCTTGCTCAACGTCGCCCACGCGATTGACCATATGTTTTTGCTGATCTTTGCCACCGCCGTGGCGACGATGGCGGGGGACTTTGGCTATGCACGCTGGGAAGACCTCATGCCTTGGGGTGCGGGGGCGTTTGTGATGTTTGGCTTGGGCTCCATTCCGGCGGGGCGCTTGGGCGACCTGTGGGGGCGCCGCCCGATGATGCTGGTGTTTTTCTTTGGCATGGGGCTGTCGGCCTTGCTGGTGGCTTGTGTGCAGTCGCCCTGGCAATTGGCAGTGGCGCTGACTTTGCTGGGCACCTTCTCGGCCATTTACCACCCGGTGGGTATCCCCATGCTGGTGCAGCACTCAGCCACGCCGGGCGCGACGATTGGCTTTAACGGGCTGGCAGGTAACTTGGGTATTGCGGTGGCGGCGCTGGTGACTGGGCTGCTGGTCAAAGCCTTTGGCTGGAGAGTAGCCTTTGCGGTGCCGGGGGCGATTTGTATGGCGGTGGGGCTGTGGTTTGCGTGGGTGTGCCCGCGCGAGACGATGGCCCCCGCCAAGCGCGGCATCAAGGCCAAGGTGAGCCTGACGCCTGCGCAATTGGCGCGTGCCTTTTTGGTGATGACGACCGCAGCGGCCAGTGGCGGGCTGCTGTTTAACATCACCACCAACGGCAACACGCAGCTTATGACCGAGCGTTTTCAGGGCGTGATGCAGGACCCTGCCAAGCTGGGCCTGCTGCTGGCCTCGGTGTACGCCGTTGCCTCGCTGGCGCAGGTGGTGGTCGGGCGGCTGATTGACCGTTTTTCGATTCGCAACCTGTACCGCTGTGTGGTGGTGATGCAGATCCCTCTGCTGCTGCTTGCCGCCACAGCGCAAGGCTGGTGGCTATACGCGGCGCTAATCGGGGTGATGGTGTCGGTGTTTGGGGCTATTCCGTTTACCGACGCGATGATCGTGCGCTACGTGGACGACCATATGCGTTCACGTGTGGCCGGCATGCGCCTGGCGGTGTCGATTGGTATCAGCTCGGTGGCGGTGTGGGCGCTCGGGCCGTTGGTGAAATCCATCGGTTTTGGCCAGGTGTTGATGCTGCTGGCGGGCGTGGCAGTGTTCACCTTTTTGGTGGTGAGCTGGTTACCAGACGAGCCAGCGCGCGCGTAAATTGGCTGGTGGACGGCCAATGCGCCCGTTGGTCAGTCGTATTTAGGTGCGCGCCGCTCGCGCAGGCTGGCCACGCCTTCGTGCACATCGGGCCCACCAAAGCCCATAAATTCGAGGGCGAGTGAAGTATCAAACGTCGGCCCGGCTTGGCGCAGCCAATTGTTCAGGCTGTACTTGGTCCAGCGGATAGCGGTTTGTGATCCTGCGGCCAGTCTGTCGGCCACCTCGTAGGCTTTGGGCAAGAGCTGCGCCTCGTCCACGCACAGCGACACCAGGCCAATGCGCTCGGCTTCTTCGCCGCTGATGGGCTCGCACAACATCAGGTAGTACTTGGCTTTGGCCATGCTGCAAAGCAGCGGCCAAACGATCGCGGCATGGTCGCCCGCCGCCACGCCCAGGCGGGTGTGGCCATCGACAATTTTGGCGGTTTTGCTGGCAATGGAAATGTCGGCCAACAAGCCTGCTACCAGGCCCGCGCCGACGGCTGGGCCGTGCATGGCGCTGACAATCGGTTTGTCGCAATTGATCACGTTGTAGACCAAATCGCGCGCCTCTTTCCACACCCGGGTGCGCACGGCAAAGTCGCTGGCCATGTCTTGTACCAGGCTTAAATCGCCACCGCCCGAAAAGCCCAGACCCTCGCCGCGCAGTACCGCTACTTTGACCGACTCGTCCGCCCCCACATCGCGCCAGATCTCGGTCAACTCGCTGTGGCCCGCATGGCCCGCGGTGGGCAGCTTGCCGTTGAGCGCCTTCATTTGGATGTCCAGCACAGCGCCATCCACGCCGCGGCGTGTGATGTTCAAAGTTTGGTAGGCGGTGTAGTCAATGGGTTTCATTTTTTAAGCCTTTTATGCTTCTAGCGCAATAAAATATTGCGGGAGCAGCTATTAAATATATAGTATACGGAACGCAACGAATGGGCTACTTTGCGCATTATGGTGCACATCGACTGGAGTTTTCAGGCCGTTTGCTGGGCCGAGGGTGCGCTGAGCAGGGGCGTAAAAAAGCGTGGGCGCATGTCGCTCAAACCCAGCTGGCCCAGCACCTCCTGCAAGCGCGCGGCGGCGCTGCGCGCACTGGCTGCCTGGTGGCTGCGCGCACCGCGCGTGGCAATGATTAGCTCGTTTTTCATGGAATGCTCCCAGCCCACCAGCTCGGTCACCGTCACGCTGTAGCCGTGGGCCTCTAGCTGCAAGCAGCGCAGCACATTGGTCAGCTGGCTGCCAAACTCGCGGGTGTGCAAAGGGTGGCGCCACAGCTCGGCCAGCGGGTTGCTGGCCATGGTTTTGTTCTTATTTGCTTTTAGCGTAGCGGCCACTTCGGCCTGGCAGCAGGGCACTAGCACCATGTGCTGCACCTGGTGCTTCAGGCCAAAGGCAATCGCATCGTCGGTGGCGGTGTTGCAGGCATGCAGCGCAGTGACGATGTCGATGCGCGCTGGCAGTTGCCGAGCATGCTCAGACTCTGCGACCGAAAGGTTTAAAAACTGCATGCCACTAAAGCCAAACTCTTTGGCCAGCTGCGCACTGCGCTGCACCAACTCGTCACGCACCTCTACGCCAATCACTCGGCCAGGGACGTTGCCGCCTGGCTTGGCTTGCAGCTTGAAGAACAGGTCGTACAGGATAAAACCCAGGTAAGACTTGCCTGCGCCGTGGTCTACCAGCGTGACATCCGGGTGCTGCTGCTGCACTTTTTGCAGAAGCGGCTCGATAAAGTTAAACAGGTGATACACCTGCTTGAGCTTGCGCCGCGAGTCTTGGTTCAGCTTGCCATCGCGTGTAAGGATGTGCAGCGCCTTGAGCAGTTCCACCGATTGCTCGGGGCGGATGTCGTATTTTTCGCCGCTGGTGGGCGTTTGTACCGAGCTGGCCGTAGACGCTTTACCAGAGGCCGTTTTAGGCGAAGTTTTTGGAGAGGCAGGGGGCAGTCGTTGGGCGTTCATGCTTGCAATGCCCTCCAACCCTCAAGCCCCAGCTTTTTGAGCGTCGCAATATTGCGCTCATAAATGCTCGCCGCATCAGGAAAACTCTCCACCGCCCGTTCCACACTGTCCTCGCGCAGCAGGTGCAGCATGGGGTAAGGTGAGCGGTTGGTGTAGTTCTCCATATCGTCCACTTGCGTGCCGCCAAACTGGTACTGCGGGTGAAAGCTGGCAATTTGCAACTGCGCATCCGGGTCCGCATGCTCCAGCATGGCATCGGCCTCGTCCAGAAAATCGTTGTAATCCAGAAAATCAGCCAGCATCTGCGGCACGATGAGCAGCGTCGTTTCTACTTTAGAAGGCTCCTGAGCAAGCAAATAAATGATTTCTTGCTCTAGTTGCAATAGCAAAGCACTCGGCTCGGTGGCATCGCTCACGCAGTAGCGAATGCGCCCATGCACATGCTCCGCCTTGGCAAACGGGCACAGGTTCAGGCCAATGACGGCGAGCTCCAGCCAGCGCTGGGTGCTGGCGGTGATGTCGTTTGTTTGCGCTAGTGTTTCCATACTGGCATTTTCCGCTTAGTTCTCGTGGTTTTTGTCGCCACTTGTGCAATAAGTTCAGCTTTAGTGCGCCTCTGCCTTTGAATAAAAAACGCTGTCCGAGACAGATATCTGCGAAAAATTCCTCACGCCCGCCTTGCAACAGGCGGGCTGGGGTGAGAACAAGCCAATTTTCTGCGAATGTACTCGCTAAAGACAGCAAGCACTTGCGATGGCATTGATTGAGCAGGCGGACTAAATTTAATTTTGCTGCCGTTTCTAAATTGCGTTCTTTGGTCTGAAAGCCAGGTGCGGCGGCTGGCATGCTGGCGGGTGGCAATGTCTGGGCTGTTGCGCAGCCAAATGCGCAGTGGCAAATGCTGCCCGCTGGTGATCGGTGATGGGCTCCACATGCTTGCGCTGTTTGCGCCGAGTCTGCTGGCTAATGGTCTGTTCAGGTGAGCGGTTTTGATACCCTGCTTGGGTTCTTTCAACCACTTTTTCAACCATGCACCTAGGCCGGCGGGCCAAGGGGGCGACGCTGTATCCAATCGGCGCGAACAGCCTCATAAGCCGCTGCTACTTGGAGAAGTGCAACATCACCTTGGGGTTTGCCAAGCAGCTGGATCCCCATAGGCCATGGCTGGCTGGCATGGAACCCAGCAGGCAAACTGATGGCTGGCAGGCCCGCTAAGGTAGCGTAAATGGTGCACTCCATCCAGCGATGGTAGGTGTCCATCGGGCGTACGCCAATCTGCTGGGGCCAGCGTTGGCGCATTTCAAATGGCCATACCTGTGCCACCGGCAATGCAAGCACATCGCAGGTTTCAAAGAGTTTCAGCAGGTGGTTATAAAAACTGGTTCGCCGCTGGCTAGCCAGTTGAAAATCTACGTAGGACAACTTTAGCGAATTGTCATACTCCCACAGTGCTTCTGGTTTGAGTGTTTCACGTGCATGGGGTAGTGCCAGTAAACCGGTTACTTTGGGGCCGACCAGCGCGGCACGCCAGACTAACCAGCACTCCCATAGGGCATTGGCGTCAAAGCCATGGGCTAATGTATCGACGTGAGCGCCTGCACTTTGCATGATGTTCAAAGCCGCTTCGCATACGGGGAGGATGCCATCTTCAACCGCCAAGTGGCCGTTCAAATCGCCCAGCCAGCCCACCTTCAAGCCCTTGAGGGCTTGCGCAGTGTATTGAATGTTGGAGACATCCAACGCGGCTTGAATAGACAAAGGCTGGCGAGCATCGTAGCCAGATTGCGTTGCCAGCAAACGTGCCAGATCTTTCACACTGCGGGCCATAGGCCCTTCCGTGCCAAGCTGGTCAACCCAAACTTCGTTTCCCGGTCCGAAGGGTACACGCCCTTGGGAGGGCCGCATGCCATAAACATGGTTCCACCCAGCAGGATTGCGAAGGCTGCCCATAAAGTCTGAGCCGTCAGCCACTGGCAGCATGCGCTGCGCAAGGGCTACCGCAGCGCCACCGCTAGAGCCCCCAGCGCTGACCGTGGTGTCCCATGCATTGGGTGTGGAACCAAACAAATTGTTGAAGGTGTGTGATCCCAGTCCCAGCTCCGGCATATTGGTTTTTCCAACCACAATGGCCCCCGCAGCTCTCATGCGACGGGTCATGATGCTATCGTTGGCGGGCATATTGTTTTGCAGCAAAGTGCTGCCCAAGGTGGAGGGAAAGCCCACGGCGTTGCCAGTGTCCTTGATGGCTTGTGGAATACCATGCAGCCAACCACTGGATTGGCCTTTGGCTAGCGCTGCATCACACCGGCGTGCTTGCTCGCGCCATGTGTCCTCAGTCGTGAGGTTTACTATCGCATTGAACGTCGGGTTGAGACGGTGAATTCTGTCCCAATAGGCTTGCATCACCTCCGTGCAAGACAGCTTTTTGGCATGGATAAGTTGCGACAGATCGCTGGCATTGAGGTCGGTAATGGTGGTCGGCATGCCGCTATTGCCCAGTGTTTGGTGTGTAAACGGTTTATTGAGGTTGCAGTTGGATGGATTTTGCAATGGCTTGGTAGCGAGCGATCTCTGCGCTGTACATCCGTGCCAGTTCAGCGACATCCATGGGCTGGCCGATGAGGCTGCCGCTGGATTCTAGGTTGTTCCGGACACTGGGATTTTGAAGTACTTCGTAGATGGCTTTGTTGAGTTTGAGGGTTGCCTCAGCCGGGGTGGCTGCGGGGACCTGCAATCCCACCCACAAATCATACTCAAAGCCAGCCATGCTTTTTTGGGCGGCCATGGGGGTCAGGTGAGGAAACCTGGGGTGCGGGGTACGTGACGTGATGCCAATGGCCTTCACCTTGCCATCTGCAATCATGCCTGGCGTACCCCCAGCCAATGGCATAAACACCATATCAATCTGACCACCCATCAAGTCCGTTAAAAGGGGTGCAGCACCTTTGTAGGGAATATGCAGCAAAGCGGTGCCTGTGTGCAGAGCGAACTTCTCTCCTAAAAGATGGTAAAGCGAGCCGGGACCAACACTGCCATACGACAAAGACTTGGCGCCGGGCTTTTTTATCAAAGCGATCAGCTCATCGATATTATTGACTGGCAGGTCCTTGCGCGTCAGCAGCACCATGTGGGTAGTGCCCACACGCGCCACCACTTTGACGTCTTCGGGCTTATGCTTGACTGAGGACATGGCCAAAGGAGCCAGCACCAATTCCATAGGGGAGCCCAAAATCAGAGTGTGGCCATCATGCGCAGCAGCGAGCATTTTTTGAACACCTAGCGCACCTGCTACACCGCCTATATTGTCGACAATGACGGTTTGTGCCAATGTTTTTCCCAGTTCCGGTTGCAGTTGCCTTGCGACGAAATCGGATGGTCCGCCTGCTGGGTAGGGTACAACCAGGTTCACTATTTTGTGGGGAAAGCTTTGGGCTGATGCGCTTACCAGGAATGCACTACCGAGCAGGCCAGCAAGCAAACGTGAAAACAAGCGACGTGAATTCATCAGGATCATCCTTAGTTGTGGGTGGCGCTTTAACGGCAAGTTACATGGCCAATTCAGTGGTCTACATTTTGAATAACTTATGCCTGGCGCAGTATCGAAATATTGCAAATCCTGGGACGGGTTTTCCCGATGAGGGCGTGTGCAAAAAATTTTTAGATTGTTAACGTCGGCTTAAAGTGTCCGAAGGCAGCTCACCAAACAATAACTTGTAATCCTGTGCAAATTGACTCAGATGCCAAAAGCCCCAATGCGAGGCGATATCTTGAATCGTTTCGCCTTGCTGCGATTGCCTGAGGGCGCGCCGTACATGGTTGAGCCGCAAAGCGCGCAGGTACTTGATGGGTGTGGTGCCCAGCACATCTTGAAAGCAATAATTAAGCTTGCGGCGACTCGTGCCAACCCTGCTGCAGACATCCAGAATGGACAAAGGCTCATCCGCATATCCCAGCATCAGTTGGCAGGCGTGATCGACCAGTTTTTTACGCCGCTCTAAAGTAGGAAGTTCAGAGGTGTCCACCTGGGAAGGCAAGGCTTCCAGCCATTCCATCAGAATGTCGTCGCGCAGCTGGCGCATGGCTTGCGCGTCGGACTGGCGACCTGCCTGGTTACGGGCCTGCTCTATCACTGCGAGTTGAAGGTCACGTAAGTTTTGCGCTTTAACGCCAGTGGTTTGAAGCACAAGTTTTTTTTCCAGCCAAAGCGCCAATGGTTTTTGGTACATGCGTTCCCATAGCGGGTTCAGCAAGCCACGTTCAACCGCCAGCGCAATCAAGGTGAATTGAGGGGGTGTGGTCATGTCCACCTCATCGCCTCTGCCGCACATAATGGCGAATTCAGGCACGCGCTGCCCATTGAAAAACAGGTCTGGCGAGTCGTGCAAAGCCATGGCAAAACCATA
>JAYWHJ010000123.1:0-10457 GCA_043777795.1 Polaromonas sp.
GGCTGATGACAATTGCACCCATGAAATGAGGGATCAGACTTGACCTGTCGACCTCAATTCGCTTGACGGCACGCTCTATGTCTTCCCAAAGAAGCGCGATCTGCGGGGTCTCACGCCAAGAATACTGACGTTGGTACAGCGGAATCAAATAGCGACGCTTACCGTCGAACAGATCGATGATCGACCGAGTGAATGGTTTCATTGTTCAGCGAGATTCAAGAGTTTCAGGGAGGCGTGATCGAGCTGGTCATCAACCTGACTAAAGCGTACCAGCTAAACACAAGGAACCGTTCCAATGCGATAAATTTTGATAAAGAATGGAGCGGGCGACTTCTTAGGTGAGGCGGCCTCGTTGCCCGGAAGCAGTAGTTGGCGATCGTCGGCTCCTGGCCCAAACCGGTCGTTCAAACGTAGGACTTGACACACCGCTACCTCTGCAACGCAGGCTTCTGAAATGAAAAAGTTCCCAATTGCAATCGGACTATCTTGCCGCATTGCGACAAAAGTCCGACGAACTTTTTTAGCCGAACGGACTTTATTCGGCTCTGTTGCATGAAGCGTAAACGACAATCCGGGCCATGCTTGATTTCCGCCAAAGCCTTGTCAAAAGCACCCTTCGCAAGGTTCTCAAGCGACTGCACTACCCGCTGGAAGTGATGCTCACCTGCGTGCGATGGTATGTGGCCTACCCGTTGAGCCTTCGTCAAATCGAGGAGATGATGCAAGAGCGCGGGGTTTACGTCGATCACGTCACGGTTCATCGCTGGACTGTGAAGATGTTGCCGGTTCTGGCGGCCGTGTTTCGCAGGCGCAAGCGGCAAGTTGGCCGGAGCTGGACAGTGGATGAGACTTACATCAAGGTGGCGGGCCAGTGGAAATACCTTTACCGTGCCGTTGACCGCGAGGGCAAAAAGGTGAATTTTTTGCTCACTGCCAAGCGAGATCTGGCTGCGGCCCGCCAGTGTTTGGAGCGCGCCATTGACCGGCAATACTTGCCCGAGAAGATCACGATCGATAAGAGCGGCGCCAATACGGCCGCCATCGAAAGCGTCAAGAGGGGCGCCTGCGTTGACATCGTCATGCGCCAGTCCAAATACTTGAACAACATGGTCGAGCAAGACTATCGGGCCATCAAGCGGGTCACTCGACCAATGCTGGGTTTCAAGTCCTTCCGGAGCGAGCGAAACATCATCGCCGGAATTGAAACGATGCACATGATCAAGAAAGGGCAGATGGACTGCCCAGTCGGATACACCACCTCCGCAGCCAACCAGTTCTATAGCCTGGCCGCTTGAGCAGTAAGCAGTTTGAACCGCTGTTTTCGTCTCAGCCCCACTACCGCAACTGAGCCTGGATTCCACAGGGCGATATGGGTCGATAGATGGATGTCATGGTGCGGCTGGCGGGGATCGAACCCACGACCCTTGGCTTCGGAGGCCAATACTCTATCCACTGAGCTACAGCCGCACTGAGGGCTCGATTGTAGTGCGGATGTCCGGGATCCAAGGGTTTGCACGCACCGCCGGGCTATAATTGTGCGCTATTTAGACCGAGAACCTCATGAGCAGCTCTGACCAACACGACGACCACCACGAAGGCCCCATCAAAACGCCGGGGCAATTGCTAGCGACCGTGCTTCTTTCATTCATCGCGCCCGTGTTTATCATCATCGCACTGGTGTACTACGTGGGCTCAGCAGCCAAGCCAGCAGGTGATGCCGCGCGGGTGGACCAAGCTGGCTTGACAAAGCAAGAGCTGCAAAAAAGCGTGGCAAGCCGGATCCAAAAGGTGGGTATGGTGGAGATTCGCGATGCTAATCGTCCACTGAAGGCGGGTGAAGAGATTTACAAAGCCCAGTGCGCAGCTTGCCACACCGCGGGTGTAGCGGGCGCTCCTAAGTTGGGCGATGCCCCTGCCTGGGCTGCGCGCATTGCGACGGGCTACGAAGCTTTGCTGACAGCGGCCCTCAAAGGCAAAGGTGCCATGGGCGCGCAAGGCGGCGGCGACTTTGAAGACATGGAGATTGGCCGTGCTGTGGTGTACATGACCGCTGCTGCGGGCGGCAAGTTCCCAGTGCCAGAGCGCGCTGCTGCAACGGCTGCTGGCGCTGAGCCTGCGGCCGCAGCCCCGGCAGCGGCCGCGGTGGCTGCCAAGTAAGCCCTCGTGTTTAGCTAAACTGCTTCAAACTAAAAACCGCCCTTGCAGGGCGGTTTTTTTATGCGCTTTTTTAGCCTCTGGAGCATTAAAACAATGCGGGGGCAGCTATTAAATAAGGAGTAATCAGGGTCCTGCTTCGTGTGAACCGACAAAGCTATGGCGCTGCTGGTGCAGCAAGCTGCATCGCTTGGGGACTGCGCACATAGCCATAGCGCACGGGCAGCTCGCTGGCCAGTTCCTGCTGGGGCACCCATAGGCCTTGCTCCACCGCATTGGCTGCCAGGCCGACGTCCTGGGTATGCACCAAGCCAAAACCTGCGTCAGTCTCCATGTACACACGGCCGTGCTCGTCCACAACACAGCGCTGCGCGCGCACAGCCAAGCCGGTGTGGGCCAGCAGGCTAAAGTCGGCTTGCACGCGCCATACATAGGGTGTGGCTTGCAGCTCCACATAGACCCGTTGGGGGCCATTTTGAAAGAACCATTGCCCGGCTTTGTCGCAAGCATAGTTGCGGTGAATAAAGTCGATCAACTTTTCATGGTTCAGCAGCGAGCCTTTGGCACCGGCCAGGCCACTGCTAAAGCCGCCTATCGCCTGCACCCTGTCATCGCGCATCCACCATTGACCGCGCGCGTCCAGCCCCAGCCAGCCGTAGCAATCGGGTACATTGGGCCATTTGGCGATGGCTTTAAGAACTATGTCATCCATAGCGTGATTATCCAACTTTGATCTGCGCGAGCAGCCACGCGCCTACGGCATCGGGCAAGGCGCGCACATGGCCCGGCGGGCCGCCCGATGGAAAGCCCACATGCCCGCCATGGCGCGGCTGCCACAGGGTGACGTAGCTGCCCACGTCTTTTTGCTGTGGCAAGCTGCTGTGCGGCACAAAGCGGTCGTTCAGCGCGTTCAGTACCAGCGCGGGAATGCGCACCCGGCGTAAATGCGGCTTGGCCGAAGCGCGGCTCCAATAGTCGTCGGTGTTTTTAAATCCGTGTACTGGAGCGGTGAACAGGTTGTCAAACTCATACAGGTCGCGCGATGCCACCAGCTTGTCGCGGTCAAACAGCTTGGGGTGCAGGGCCAGCCGCTCCAGCGCCTTGGGCTTCATGGTGCGCAAAAACATGCGGGTGTAGACCTGCCGGTTAAAGCCCCGCCCAATGGCGTGGCCGGACGCCGTCAGGTCAATTGGCGAGCACACAGAAGCGATGGCCCCAGCCAAGAGGCTGGCGGTCTCGCCAGCCTCTTGCGCCCAGCGCAGCAGGGCGTTGCCACCCAAAGACACCCCTACGGCCACCAAGCGCCGCTGCGGTGCCTGGGCGTGCATGCGCTGCAAGATCCAGCCAATCTCTTCAAAATCGCCCGAGTGGTAGGCACGCGGTGCGCGGTTGATCTCGCCACTGCAGCCACGAAAATGCGGCACTGCGTAGGCCACACCATGCTGCGCGGCCCAGTCGGCAAAAGCCTCGGCGTAGTGGCTGCGGGACGACCCCTCCAGGCCGTGGAACAGCACCAGCAGCGGGGCATCATCGGGCACAGCGCCTGCTGGCGGCACGGCAAAATCTACGTCGATAAAGTCGCCATCCGGCGTGTCCCAGCGCTCACGGCGGTAGACCGGGCTGGGACCGAAATGGCGGCGTGAAAACAAGGCCGGCCAAATGGTCTGCAACTGGCCACCGGGTAGCCAGCGTGGAGCGTGGTAGCTCAGCATCGTGCACCGCTTTGTGGCCACACGGTGCGCGCCATGGATGGCAGCGAGACGGACAGACAGTGCTCTCGACGGAGCGCCCTATTTCGCATAAATTACTACGTTATTCATAGCTGCTCCCGCAATATTTTATTAGGCAAAAGGCGTATTTTACGCCTTGGTGCAAGAAGGGTTGCAGCGGGGGTGCGGGACCTAAGGGGGGCAAAAAAATTTACATCCAGTGTTTGGGGAGGGCTTTGTAGATTCCAAGCGCCATGGAGCTTGGAATCGCACTCAGAAACAGCCTATCTTTCAAATAGAAATGTGACTGTAGCCTGATAAATTACTGCGGGAAAAGCTGTTTTTACTAGCAGCTACAGTTGCAATATGCGCTGCCAATGCGCCTCATCGACTGGCGTGACAGACAGGCGGTTGCCGCGCTGCAAAATACGCAGGTCTGCCAACGCGGGCTGCGCGCGCAGCGAGGCCAGTGCGATCAAGGGCAGTTTGCGTACCAGTTGCACGTCTACATGTAGCCAGCGGGGCTGGTCGGGTTTGGAGGCGGGGTCGAAGTATTTGCTATGCGGGTCAAACTGCGTAGCGTCGGGGTAGGCCAGGCGGCTGATGTGCACGATGCCTGCGATGCCGGGCGCTGGACAGGAGGAGTGGTAGAAGAAGGCCAGGTCGCCCAGTTGCATCCCGTCCCGCATGAAGTTGCGGGCTTGGTAGTTGCGCACGCCGACCCAAGGCACGCTCTGCAGCGGGTGGGCGACAAGGTCGTCAATGGAACAGTCGGCGGGCTCGGATTTCATTAACCAGTAGCGCATGGCGGCCTCACGGATCGGAATGTTACAAGACCCTATTTATAAAGCTATTTGAGCCTCTAGCGCAATAAAATATTGCGGGAGAAGCTATTATATTGATAGTAATTAGAATCGTCTATTTTATGCAGTCATCCACCCCACCTCAGTTACGCAGCATCAACCTGGGCCGCGCGCAGCCGCTGCTGGCGGGTGGGCGCAAGGTGTTGTCGGGCATTGGCAAGCGCGCCGTCCATGGCCCTGTAGCCTTAGGGCGCATGGGGCTAGTAGCAAATGGACAAATGGACGACGTGGCCGACCTGAGCGTGCACGGGGGGCTGGACAAGGCGGTGTATGCCTACCCGCAGGAGCACTACGCGTTTTGGCAAGCGGCGCGGCGCGAGCATGGGGTGAGCCTGTTTGACGAGGCGCTGCCTGCGGGCTTTATGGGCGAGAACCTCACGGTGAGCGGCCTGCTGGAGCAGGACGTGTATGTGGGCGATGTGCTGCAGTTTGCCCATTGCACGCTGCGGGTTGCCGCACCGCGCGAACCGTGCTTTAAGTTCAACGCAGTGATGGGTTTTGCACTGGCCGCCAAGCTGATGGTGACCGGGCGGCGCTGCGGCTGGTACCTGAGTGTGGACACGCCGGGTACATTGACGGCGGGCGAGGCCTTTACCTTGCTGCCCGGACGGCGGGCGCTGTCGATTGCGGATGCGATCTATGGCAAGCGGGCTAAGCATTTGCGCTGAACCTTTACTTTGACGCGCCCACTTTCATCACCAGCAACGACTGCGCCAAGGCATGACGCTGCACCTTGGGCACATTGCGCAGGCTCTTGGCCACCCACTGCGCACGCGGCACGTTGATGGCACCGCTGCGCGCCCAGCGCTCGGCCTCCAGGCCGGGGTTGTGCAGCATGGCAGCCAGCCATACAGCCTGCTCAGGTTGAAGCTTGCGGGCGCTCGTGCCGAAGTAATGCTGGGCCGCTGCCTCTGCACCGCAAATGCCGGCGCCCCAGGGGGCATTGTCCAGGTACAGGCGCAGGATGCGCGCCTTGCCCAGGGTTTCTTCCATCTCCACGGCATACAGCAGCTCGCGCAGCTTGCGGGTAGGGCGGCGCTCTGCGCCGGTGATCAGCAGTTTGGCCAATTGCTGCGACAAGGTGCTGCCGCCGCGTTCGATCTGTGCGCTGCGCTGGTTGTGCGCTAAAGACGCGTTGATCTCCAGCATGTCAAAACCGGTATGCTCAAAAAAGCGCTGGTCTTCTGCCGCCAGCACGGCGCGGGCTAGCCAGCTGTCGGCGCGCAGGCGGCTGCTGGCGCCGCAGCTGGACTGCGTATGCGCCAGCGCCTGTGTGCCCAAGCCGCTCACGCGCAGGCCTTGCATCTGCGGCTGCACCGTGAGCGAGCCGCTGGGCAGAGACAACTGCGCCTGCAAGCCAAACGTGCCTTCGATCTGCGCTTTGCCTACCTCGGGGATATGCCTGGCAAACAGCGCGTACACATCGGCCATGGGCGCGGGCGCCAGGTCTAGCTGCAAGCGCAGTTGTTGGCGCTGTAGCTCGCCACTCCAGTGGGCCACCAGCTTGCCTGCACGCACTTGACCATGCAGATGGATGCCCTGGCGGCGCACGCTGACCTGCAGGTCGTCTATTTGCAGCGCCTCGTGGCCTAGCATGCCTGTCAGCGCATGGCCCACCGGGTTCGCGTCCCCGCCGCTGCGCCGGCCACCTTGCAACTGGCACGGCGCACAGTGCACGGTGAGCGTTTGCATAGGCGCTGCCCATTGCAGGCGCAGCACACCGGCACGCGTAGGCACGCGCACGCCATGCAGCCACTGCGCCAGCCAAGGCGCGGTGCCTAAGCGGATCAGGCTGGGCACACCCGCCTTCACACGCAGCGCGCCGGTGCCCAGCTCAGTGGTCCATTCACTGGGCAGCGGAGCGACTGCGGCTTTGACCACAAAAAACAGAGCGATTAGGGCCGCTAATGCAGCGCCCATAGCCCCGCAGCTGATCCAAACCAACAATTTGGCAAAGCGTTTCATGATGTACCCCTTCTACAAAGTCTTGGCAACGGTAATGGCCTGCCATGGCCCCTTCGTCTGGCCCATTTGCGCGGCCCAGAACCAGGCCGAGGTGTCGGTGTAGGCCTGGCCCTGCGCATCCACAATGCGCTCGCACACGCGCAGGCGCTGGCCAGCGCGCTCGGCCACAAAGCAGCGCCACAGGGCTTGCTGGTCGTCCTGCCACAGCTGCTGGGCGCTGATGCGGTAGCCCAGGCCACGGTAGCAGTCGGCTGCGGGGTGCAGCATGCGGGTAGGCTGGCTCACTGCGCGCAGCACCAGCACCTGCTGGCCATCGGTCATGCGGGCAATCTGCCCGGGAAAGCGCTGCGCAAAACGCTGCTCCACCTCGCTCAGCGCCAGCACGCGCAGCGGCGCGCCCTGCCACTGCTGGGGCAGCTCCTGTTGGCTTTGCTGGCGCGGCGTGGGCTGCCCGCTGCCTTGCCATGCACCGGCCGCCGCCCACAGGGCACACAGCGGCAACAGCGCAGCGCACAGGGTTTTAACGAACACCCGGTTGACGAAAGTATTGGCCAGCCATTGGCTAGGCATGAATTTAGGCACGATAAGCTCCTTGCACCGTATCAACACGATCCACATTGGCGCGGCCCACCTCTGGGCGCGCCATCACCCACGCAATGCCGCCGCACACTGCGCCCAGCATCACCAGGCCCAGCAGTTCATGCAGCGTGCTGTTCACAGAGTGGCCTGCGGCCTCGCTGGCTACCAGCACGGTGTTGCGCAGCACATTGCCCAGCAGCACCAGCACACTCACTGCCGGCAGGCGTAGCAGCAAAGTGCGGTTGCTGCGGCGCAGGTACAGCACCACGGCGCAGGCCGTAAAGTAGCCAAACCACACCATTTGCACACCCGAACAGGGTGCGTCCACAATCACCAGTTTGCCGTTCACGCTCAGCGCGGTGCCGCTGCGCTGCACCTCAAACCACAGGCCCAGCAGCCAGCGGCTGGCCTCTGCCGTCACCACGCGCAGCGGATAACCTGCGTAGAACTGCAGCGACGCCAATAGCGGCAGCGACAAGATGGCCAGGCCTGCCACCGGCAGCCCCGCCACATGGCGCGGCAAAAACGCCATGAGGCACAGTGCTACTGCCAACAAGGCAAACACTGCGGCCAGCAAGGCAGGCACCTGGCTGTGCAGTGCCGTCACCACCGTGGTCAGCAGCAAACTGAGCGCCAGCAGCACCAGGCGGGGGGACGCCCGCAAGCGGCCACGCTCGCGCCACAGCAGCAGGCCCATGGCGGCCAGTGCCAGCAGGCCCAGTGGGTCGTCCGACCCATCCAGCATGCGCTGTGCCATCCACTGCCAGGTGGGCCAGAGCGCCATGCACACCAGCGCGGGCCATAGCCAACTGCTGGCCAGATCCACGCGGATGCCCCAGCGCACAAATTGCGGGTGATGCAGCAGGTTCATAGCAGTTCAAGCCGTAAAGTGGTGACGGGTACGCAGCTGGCGGCGCGCACGCAGGTGCATCAGGCTCAAGCCCGAGAGCACCAGCAGCATTGCGCCCCAGGTGGCGGGCTCTGGCGTGCTGGGCACTTCGGCGCCTACGGCCAGGTTGCTCACGCCTTCGGGCATGGGGGATGGTTGGTTGACTGCCACGCTGCTGTGCGGCGCGGTGTTGCGTACCACATCGTCTATGGCAATAAAGCTGGTGTATTGCGTGAGCAGGTTGTACTTCAGGCCTAGCTCGGTGATGCGCTGGGCATATTGGTCGCCACCCTCCATTGCTTCTTGGTCACTCAGGGCCATCACCCGCTGGCGGGCCCACAGGTAGCGCAGCGCTGCAGCGTCATTGCTCAGGCTTTGATTAACCGGCAGGGCGTTGCGGTACGGGCCCTGGGCGCCTTGGCCTTCCACCACCACTTGCGCTTTGCTGCTTACCTCGCCCTTCCACTTGCCAAACACAATCACTGGGCGCTCGCCCAGCACGTCGGGCAGTTGCAGCGGCTCCACGTCATACACCTCCAGGCCCTCAAAGCGCGCTTTTACGCTGGTTAGCACTGGGGACTCGATCATTTGGCGAAACCGCTTGGCTTGTGCAGGGGCCTCTGATGGCTGGGTAATGATGAAGGGCTCGCCCATGCCAGCGCGTGCCAGGCCTTCCATCAAATGGCGGTTGACCGAGGAGCCAATACCAAAAGAGAACACATTGGCCTGCGACAGGTTGCGGCGCACCAGCTCGAAGGCCTCGCGCTCTACCGTCACAAAGCCGTCGGTGACCACCACCACCGTGCGCGACACGTCTGCCGCCTTGGGCTGCGCGTACACGCGCTTGAGGGCGGGAATCAGCTCGGTACTGCCGCTGCCGCCCATGGCGGTGATGGTGCGGATGGCCTGCTCAATATTGGCGGGCGTGGCGGGCACCGATGTAGGTGCCAAAAAGTTATTGCTGCCGGAGAACAGCAACACATTAAACGTATCGCTGGGGCGCAGGCTGCCAATCAGCTCGCGCAGCAGCGCCTTCGAGGTCTCCAGCGGAAAGCCGTGCATCGAGCCCGAAATGTCCACCACAAAAATGTACTCGCGTGGGTTGATGATGCTGGCACTCACCGCCTTGGGTGGCTCCACCATGGCTAGAAAAAAGTTTTCGGCCTGGCCTTTATCGTCGTGGCCTTTGTAGAGCATTACGCCGGATTCGACTTGGTCACCGGCCAGGCGGTAGTCCAAAATAAAGTCACGGTGATTGGCGCTGCGAGGTGTGGCCTGCAAGCTGACCTGGGCACGCTGCGCGCCTTCGCTGCGCACGTCGATGGCATGGGAGCCTGAACGCACTTCTTTCAGGCCAATCGGTGTGGTCAAAGCCACTTTGATGTCAAAGCTGGCTGTGCTTGGCTGGCCTGCGGGCAAGATGGGCTGACTTACGAACGAGGCCTGCGCCAGCGATGACTGCGGGCTGTTGTAGCGCGGCCCCACCACGGTAGGAAACACAAACTGGTAATTGCCCGAGGTGGGCGAGAGCAGCTCGGTGTAGCGCAGCTCTACCTTCACATCATCGCCGGGCATGATGTTGGCCACGTTCATCTGGAACACATTGGGCAGGTGCTGCTCCAGCAGCGCTGCGGTTTTACCTTCTTTTTTAGCAGCGTCGTAGTCAATTTTGGCTTGCTGCTTCTCGCGGATTTTGGCGGTGATCAGGCGGTCGGCCAAGCGCACATTCATGCCATACACCGCGGCTTTGGTGGAGCCGGGGAACACATATTTGGCCTCAATGGCGCGCTGGCCTGCGTTCTTGTAGGTTTGCGTGACCACCACATCGGCAATCACACCAGAGATTTTCACGTCCACCTGGGTGGATTTGAGTGGCAACTGGTCTACTGTCGGGTCGTCGCTTTTGACAAAGAAGTAGGGACTTTCTGTTTTCAGGCGCGGTGCGTTGGCATCGTGTGCGCGGCCCTGTGCATGTGCTGGGCGTAGCGTGATGCTGACAAAGCACACGGCTGCCGCACTCAGCGTGGCAAACCATATCCAGCTTGCCGAACGCGGTGGCTGGGGTGAAAACAGAGTAAGAGAGGTCATCGTGGGGCTCCTGTGGGTGTGCGAGATTGCACTGAGCCCCTAGCTTCTCAAACGCATGCGCGCTGCGTTTGAAGTGGAAAAATGCTATGTGAAGTTTGTGTGAACTGTGCACACTTGTTTGAGGATGTTGTACGTGTTGTACGTGTTGTACGTGTTGTACGTGTTGTACGTGTTGTACGTGTTGTACGTGTTGTACGTGTTGTACGTGTT